>CAZTWA010000115.1:0-8426 GCA_964617225.1 uncultured Methyloversatilis sp. | reverse complement strand
GGCAAGCAGAAGATCGTCGACACCGCCGGCCGCGTCGAGCGCTTCAAGCAGAAATACAAGCGCACCGGCGCTGCTGCCTGATCGGCGTTTGACCTTCCTGAACGAAAAGGCAGCTGCGGCTGCCTTTCGTTTTTTTCATCCCATGTTTTATTCGCCCGCATGAACTTCGGCACCTTTCAGGATAACTCGCCGCGTCTGCCGGCGCTGGCGTTGATCGTCCTGGCCGGCCTCTACTTGCTGACCGGCGTTACCGGCCACGATCCTTGGAAGACCGAGGATGCCATCCATATCGGCATCGCCCATGGCTTCGCGATGCACGGGGGCTGGCTCACGCCCGCCATCGCCGGCGAGCCCTGGCCGCATACCGCGCCGCTCTATCACTGGGTTGCTGCACTGCTGGGCCACTTGCTGGGAAGTGTGCTCGCCTTCCACGACGCCGCGCGACTGGCCACGACGCTGTTCGGCGCCCTCTTCCTGATATCCGTCTCCGGCGCCGCACGGAGTTTCCATGGCGACGCTGCCGGCCGCATCGCGCCGCTGCTGGCGATCGGCACGCTCGGCCTGCTGGTGCCCATGCACGAAGCGCAACCCGCCATCGCCGGGCTCGCCTGTGCGGCGCTGGCCTGGTGGGGCGGTGCGCTTAGCCTGCAAGGAAAGTTCATCGGTGCGCCGCTACTCGGTCTCGGGCTCGGCCTCTCCTTCCCCGCGCATGGCCTGGTCGGCCTGCTGATGGCGATCGCCGTCCTGCCCGCACCGGCCCTGCGCCGCGACTGGAAAGGCTTCGCCCTGGCGCTGGCGGTCGCCTTGCCGCTGCTGACCGCGTGGCCCTGGCTGCTCTCCCAGCAGGCGCCGGCATTCTGGACACAATGGTGGCAAAACGAATTCGCCGAAGCCACGCAGGCGCGCCACCTGCCGACCGGACGTCACCTCGAGCAACTGCTCTGGGCGGCGTGGCCGGTGCTGCCGCTGGCATTCTGGAGCCTGTGGTTGCGCCGCCATACGATCGACACGCTGGCGTTGCCCCTGCTGGGCGTCGCTATCACGCTGGCCTGGTTCCTCAGCGGCCCCTCGCGTTCCATGGCGGTCCTGCCCCTGCTGGTGCCCCTGACGCTCGTCGCGGCTGCAGGGGCCGACCGAATGCGGCGTGGCGCAGCAAACGCCTTCGACTGGTTCGGGTTGATGACCTTCACCTTCGTCGCGGCGCTGCTCTGGCTGGGCGCGAGTGCGCAGGCCTTCAATTGGCCACCGAAGATCGCGCACAATTTCGAGAAGCTCGCGCCGGGCCACGAAGTGGATTACTCCCTGCTGGCGCTCGGACTGGCCATCACGCTGACCGCGGTCTGGCTCATCGCATTGGGATTGCGGCGCGCGAGCTGGCGCGCCAGCCTGCGCTGGGCCGCCGGCGTCACCCTGATGTGGGTGCTGACGGCGACACTCTGGCTGCCCTGGATCGACTATGCGATCTCCTACCGTCCGGTGGTGCTGTCGCTCAAGAAAATGCTGCCGACCGCGGGCGAATGCATCGAGCGCGACGACATCGGCTTCGCCCAGCGCGCTTCGCTCGACTACTTCGCCGGCATCCGCACCGTCGCGCCCTCCGGAAAAAGGGCCTGCAACTGGCGCCTTACGATCCGGGAAAAAGGCCGTCCGGCCCCACAGGGATGGACGGAAGTCTGGCAAGGGGGCCGCACCAGTGACCGCAAGGAGCGCTGGTACCTGGACCGTCGCGCCGACTAAATCTTGAGGAAGTGTTCCCGGTAATACTTCAATTCCTCGATGGACTCGTAGATGTCGGCCAACGCTTCGTGCTTCCCGCCCTTCTTGACGCCCTTGGCGATCTCCGGGGTCCAGCGTTTGCAGAGTTCCTTGAGCGTCGAGACATCGAGGTTGCGGTAGTGGAAGTAGGTTTCGAGCTTCGGCATGTAGCGCGCCATGAAGCGGCGGTCCTGACAGATCGAATTCCCGCACATCGGTGATTTGCCGGTCGGCACATGGCGCTTGAGAAAATCGAGCGCCTGCGCCTCGACTTCCGTCTCGACGAGCACCGAGGACTTGACCTTGTCGATGAGGCCCGACTTGCCGTGGGTCTTCTTGTTCCAGTCGTCCATGGCGTCGAGCACGGCATCGGCCTGATGCACCGCCCAGACGGCACTTTCGGCGATCACTTCGAGCTGCGAATTGGTGATCACCATCGCCAGTTCGATGATGCGATCACGGTCGGGATCGAGTCCCGTCATTTCCATGTCGAGCCAGACGAGGGCGTTTTGGTCTTGTGCCATTCAAATATTCCTTCCGTAACTAAATAATGATAATTCAGCTTCTAGCGAAGACGAGCACAGGCATGATGTCGCGATGGTCTGCGGCTTGCAAGGCGGCTATGTAGTTTTGTCTGGTTTCGCTGGCATCGACCAAGTTGCGGCGGCCCCAAGTGAAACGGGGTTGGCCTAGGCGCTCGACGAGCAGATCGGCCATCAGCCGAGCATGGCGGCCATTGCCGTTGGGGAAGGGATGAATTGCGACCAAACGGTGATGGAAGCGCACGGCGATTTCGTCGGGTGAGTAGCTGGCGTGCTCGATCTGATAGTGGGCGTCATCAAGCAGTTTCTTGAGTTCAACACCGATCTTGAGCCAATCGACGCCGATGTTCTTGTCCGTTTTGCGAAAATCGCCAGCCCATTTCCAGGTTTCGCCAAACATCTGCTGGTGCAACTGGCGCAGGAAAGCCTCGTTGAGGATTTCCTTGCGCTGCCCACGCTGACGTTGTGCCCAGTTCTCGCCCTGGACGATGTTGAGTTGCTCCCACTCGTTCAACTCGCCCTGCGTGGTGATGTGGCCGGGAATCAGGCTGGCGAGTTCGTCACCATCCAGAGGTGTCGCACCGGGGGGATAGTCGAACTTGATGGCCATGCCTACTTGGTTTCCCGCCACAATGACCGCCGCGAACCCTTGAGCAGGTTGTCGGCCAGGGTGCGCGTCTGAGCCTCGACGGTCTCACGTGAGGTAGCTTGGTCTTCCAGTGCCATGGTGTGACTGACCGCCGCCATCTTTTGGCGTGCCAGTGCCAAGGCGCGGCTTTCCAGGGTGTCGGCCAAAGACTGTTTGGGCACCAACGCATAGTGCAACTCGCAGCCCAAGGCCTCGGCGGCACGACGCAAGGTGGCCAAGCTGATGGTGTCGTCGGCCTCGGAGGTTTCCAATCGAGTGACGGTGGAAGTGGTAACGCCCAACCTGGCGGCGAGATGCGTCGCGGCCATGCCCAAGCCTTCGCGGATAGCCTTGATCCAGCCTGATGGCGGACGCGGCGGTAAGTCGGCGCCACGCCAACGGCTCAGGTTGGCGTCAAGTTGACGGAGCTTGAGTTCAGAGAAGCTCGATTTCATGACGTTGCATCTCAATGCAAAATATAGAATCTATATATTGCATTAAAGAGCAATTTTAGTAAATACATATTTGCGTCATGGTGCAATCTATCGTTGCACCGGCCCATTGAGGAGCTTGGCCAGCACCGTCTTGCGCACCTCGGCCAGCCAAGCATGCAAGTCGGTTCGTTACGCTGAATACGGTAAGGGCGCACTTACTGGCTGTGCCATACTGCAAGCCCTGATAGTGAGCCGCTTGCATTCTTGCATAACTGACCCATTTTCCGACTCATGGCTGCCGTTTTCTCCACTGTCTTTCTCGCGATGCTGGCACTCACCACCGCACTGCGCGTCTGGCTTGCACTGCGCCAGATGCGCCATGTCGCGGCCCATCGCGGCGCCGTACCGGCCGAATTCGCCGATCGCATCCCCCTTGCCGATCACCAGAAGGCCGCCGACTACACCGCCGCCAAACTGCGTCTCGCCCTCGTCGAACTCGCCGTCGATGTCGTCCTGCTGCTCGCGTTCACCGTCGGCGGACTGCTCGCCACCTTCGACGCCTTCTGGCGTGGCATCTTCCCCGATACTGGCTACGCCTACGGCCTCGCCCTGTTCGCCAGCGTCGGCGTCACCGGCTTCGTCGTCGGCCTGCCGTTCGCGCTCTATCGCACGTTCCGGCTCGAAGCGGCGTTCGGCTTCAACAAGATGACGCCCGGCCTGTTCGTCGCCGACCTGTTCAAGCAGTTGCTGCTGACGATCCTCATCGGCGGACCACTGCTGCTACTGGTGCTCTGGCTGATGGACGCGATGGGATCGCAGTGGTGGCTCTTCGTCTGGATGACCTGGCTGGCGACCAACCTGCTCGTGCTGCTGCTCTACCCGACTTTCATCGCCCCGCTGTTCAACAAATTCACGCCGCTCGCCGAAGGCGAGGTGAAGACGCGCATCGAAGCCTTGCTGGCGCGCTGCGGCTTCGCGAGTTCCGGCCTGTTCGTCATGGATGGCTCGAAGCGTTCGGCCCACGGCAATGCCTACTTCACCGGCTTCGGCCGCAGCAAGCGCATCGTCTTCTTCGACACCCTGATCGACAAGCTTGCGCCGGGCGAGGTCGAAGCCGTGCTCGCGCACGAACTCGGCCACTACAAGCGCCGCCACATCGTCAAGCGGATCGTCGTGATGTCGGCGCTTTCGCTCGCACTGCTCTGGCTGCTCGGCCAGCTCATCGACCAGACCTGGTTCTACGCAGGCTTGAAAGTCAGCGCTGGCGAGACGGCACGGAATACCGCGCTGGCGCTGATCCTCTTCTCGCTGGTGCTGCCGGTATTCACCTTCCCGTTCGGGCCGCTGATGTCCTGGCTCTCGCGCCAGCATGAGTTCGAGGCCGACGCTTATGCCGCACAGCAGGCCGACGGCGGCGAACTCGTTGCCGCGCTGGTCAAGCTCTATCGCGACAATGCCGCGACGCTGACGCCCGACCCGCTGCATTCCCTTTTCTACGATTCGCATCCACCGGCGAGCGAACGCATCGCCCACCTGAAATCGCAACCCCGTCAGGAGCCCGTGCCATGCTGAACGAACAGGACATCACTACCCGCCTCGCCGCACTGGACGGCTGGTCGCGCGAAGGCAGCACCATCGTCAAGCTCTTCAAGTTCGCCAACTACCACGAGACACTGGCCTTCGTGAATGCGCTGGCCTGGATCGCCCACCGCAGCGACCATCACCCCGATCTGGACATCGGCTACAACCGTTGCCGTGTCGCCTTCAGCACCCACAGTGCCGGCGGCCTGACCGACAAGGACTTCGCCAACGCGGCGCGGATCGACGCGCTGTTCTTCACGCCTTGAAACGAGCGGGCACCATCACCGCCGCACACGAACGCGCAGGCGTCGTTACCGCCGCCTTTGGTCGGCACTACGAAATCACGTTGCAGGATGGCCGGGTCGTCAACGGCATCCCGCGCGGCAAGAAAAGTCCCTACGCCTGCGGCGACCACGTCACGCTCGGCCCGCTGCATGACAGCGAAGCACAGATCCTCGCGCATGCGCCACGCAGCTCGCTGCTCTATCGCAGCGACCAGTGGAAGGAAAAGCTGATTGCCGCCAACGCGACGCAGGTCGTGCTGGTGGTCGCCACCGAGCCGGGCTTCTCCGACGAGCTGATCTCGCGCTGTCTCGTCGCCGCGCGGCACCAGCACCTGCGCGTCGTGCTCGTCCTCAACAAGAACGACCTTGCCGAGCGGATTAACGCGGCTCGGCAGCAACTGTCTGCTTTCGCCGCCATGGACATCCCGGTCGTCGAACTCAGCGCCCGCGCCGATGCTGCCCCGCTCCGGCCGTGGCTCTCCGACCAGGTCAGCGTGCTCGTCGGCCAGAGCGGCATGGGCAAGTCGACACTCATCAACGCGCTGATTCCTGGCGCCGGCGCGGCAACGCGCGAGATCTCCACCGCGCTCGATTCGGGCAAACACACCACCACCCATGCACGAATGTATGCCTTGCCCGAAGGGGGCGCGCTGATCGATTCACCGGGACTTCAAGAATTCGGTCTCGCGCACCTGACGCGCGGCGAGATCGAACTGGGCTTCGCCGAATTCGCATCCCACCTCGGCCAGTGCCGCTTTCGGGACTGCAAGCATGAGCACGAACCCGGCTGCGCGATCAAGGCCGCCATCGACCGCGGCGAGATCGATGCGCGGCGACTCGTGCATTTCGTCACCATCGCCAGCGAAGGTGACCGCGCCAAGCAGTTCTGATGCCGTCCCCGCAGCCCCACCTGTTCGTTGAGATCTCGTCGCATGGCTTCGGACATCTCGCGCAAACCGCGCCGGTGCTCAATCGCCTGGCCGAACTGCTCCCCGCACTGAAGATCACGCTGCGCTCCGGCTTGCCTGCCGAGAAACTGCGGCAGCGAATTCGAACACCCTTCGAACACATCGCCGCAGCCAGCGATTTCGGCTATGTCATGGTTGATGCGCTGACGATCGACCATGACGCCACCCGCGCGCGCTATCGCGCCCAGCACGCGGACTTCAATGATCGCGTTGCGGCGGATGCCGCGTTGCTGCGCGACCTGCAGGTCAACGCGGTGTTTTCGAACGTCGCGTATATCCCGCTGGCCGGCGCGGTGCAGGCCGGCATCCCCGCGCTGGCGATGTGTTCGCTCAACTGGGCCGACCTCTACGCGCATTATTTCGGGGCCGATGCCATTCATGCCGAGATGCTCGCCGCCTATCGCTCCGCGACCTTTTTGCGCACCACGCCCGGCATGCCGATGGCCGCGCTCGACCGGACGATCAGTATCGGTCCGCTGGCCTCACGAGGCAACGAACGCCGCGCGGAATTGCGCGCGAAAGTCAGCGCCGGCGAGACGGCACGCATGGTGATCGTCGCGCTCGGCGGCGTGCCCGTCCGGCTGCCAGTCGAGGACTGGCCGATCGTGCCGGATACCCACTGGCTCATCCCGGCAGCCTGGCATGTGCAGCGCGACGACATGCATGCTTTCGAACCGCTGGACTGGCCCTTCGTCGACCTGCTGCGCTCGGTCGACGCCGTCATCACCAAGCCGGGTTACGGCACCTTCACCGAAGCGGCCTGCAACGGCGCAACGGTGATTTTCCAGCGGCGCGACAACTGGCCGGAGCAGGAATGCCTGCTTGACTGGCTGCACGCGCATGCGCGCTGCGCGGAAGTCTCGGCCAGCGATCTCGCTGCGGGGAATCTCGACGCTGCGCTGGCGGCGTGCGAGAAAGCTGCCGTCCCGTCACCGCTGACTTTCGACGGCGCCGATGACGCGGCGCGTCAGCTCAGGGCGCTGCTGGCCTGACCTTATCTAACAGTGGCCTCGACTGTCATCTGGTTGCCATCGGCGAAGTGCAGCGTGATCGCCAGCCTGTCGCCAGATGACAGCGGTTGCTTCAGGTCGATCAGCATGACGTGATACCCGCCGGGGCGCAGTGCAGTTTCGCCGCGCGCCGGGATGACGATCTCTTTCACCTGCCGCATGCGCATCACGCCCTGGTCGTCGATATGGGTGTGCAGTTCGGCGGCGCCGGTCGCGGTACACGCGGCGGATACCAGGTGGCCATCCTGTTCTCCGGCATTCTTCAACACCATGTAGGCCGCCGTCGTGCGCACGCCCGGTGGCATCAGCGTGACGTAGGGATCGAGGACGGTGATACCGTGGGTCGGACCGCCTTGAGTAGCCGGAAGGTCCGCCGGCACATCGCGCCCCAGTTTCTCGGCATAGGTCCCGGGCAAGGGCAGTTCCTCCGGCTGCGGATGCCAGAAGAACGCCACGCCGAGGATGGCGCACAGCAAGGCGATGTTGAGTGCGATCAGCAGCGCTCGCATGTCAATGCCCCGCCTCGAAACGGAACGGCACGGCGATGCGCATCTGGCCGATCTCGACGAGTACCGTCGCCTGCCAGAGCATGCGGCCGGTCACGCAGACGGGCAGCGTCGTCTGGCCGACATGGCGGCGTGCATCGACGGCACGCAGGGTCGTACGGTTGAACCCCATGCTCATATCCACCCCGGCGAAATCGACCGCCACCTTGTCGGCACCCGGCCCCTCGATCACCACTTCCATGTCGAACGGTTGCGTCACCGGAATCGGCCGCGGCGAAATCGAAAAGCGCAATCGACCGCCCTCCGGCAGCGCTGCCGTGCACGGCGCGTGATGCAAGTCGCAGCCAGGTTCGGGCTGTGCAACGACATCGGCCTTCGGCAACAGCAGCGGCGAGAGCTTGTAGCCGATCACGCCGATGAGGATCAGGGCGAGGATCATGGCCGAATCGACGAGCAGGGATTTGCTGGGCTGCATGGGACGGAAAGGTATCACGTCAGTCCGCTCGGGCAGATCGCTTCAGTTTGATCAGGATCAAGGTTGATCTGGGGAGTAGGGAATACAGTACGCGGCAAAATGTCGCAGCGGCGCTTTGTCGCATGCCTATTCGAGTTGCCTTGTTGCTGCATTTTTTGATGTTCTCCAAATCTTTCGGGAGGGTAACCATATGAAACAGTTGAAACAGCGGGTCATGCCGTTGGTGTTGGCGGCGGGCATGGG
>CAZTWA010000114.1:0-8461 GCA_964617225.1 uncultured Methyloversatilis sp. | reverse complement strand
ACGTCGTCGGCGATGGCGATGACGAGGCCGCCGACCACGCCGGTCAGCGTCAGCGTCATCAGCGCGTCCGAGGCGACGTTCATGCCGACATGCTTCATGCAGCAGAACGAGCGCGCACCGGCGAAGGCGGCGCCGATGGCGACCTCCAGCGATACTTTCTCGTTCACCGACCACTCGGTGTAAATGTCCGGATAGGTCGAAAGGACTTCGAGCATCTCGGTCGAGGGCGTGCCGGGGTAGGCGGCGGCGACCTTGCAACCGGCTTCCCAGACGGCGCGGGAGACGGCTTCATTGCCGGAAAGGAGGAGCCGGCTGGCGGCCGGCGCGGGCATCACTGCTGCCATAGGAGTCTCGCTTAGGAAAAACAAAAAATTAACCCGCGTCGGGGACATGCCCTTTGACGCAGGTCACGAAGCTGCACGTAGAGGGGGCAATTATCCGGATTCAGCCAGCCTGCGTCTATATCATTAGTCGCTGCTGATGAAGGATGGCGGGCGGGGTCATAGACATCTCCTATCCATGACGAAAATCAAACAATGGGGCAAGCCAAAGCGGGATGACTATACTTTTCCCCGACCTGAAATCCTGCGGAAACACGACCATGAAATTCGCTCCCGAATGCGAACCCGCGCGCTTGCCCATCAAGAACTCGGAGCTCGGCAAGTACATCAGCGACGTCGATTGCCAGACGCTGGCGACCGTCATGAATGTCCGCGATTTGGAAGACGGTGAGGTGCTGGTCAAGGAAGGCGACCTGGACAACACGCTGTTCGTCGTTACTCATGGCGCCCTCAAGGTGCTCAGTACGGTGAATGGCCGCAAGAAGGTCGTCAATACCATGAAGGCGGGCGATTGCGCCGGCATCCGCTCCTTTGTCGAGCGCACGCCGCGGCAGGTTACGTTGCGCGCGCAGGGCGCCACGACCGTTTACACGATCCGTCCGGACGACTTCGAGCTGCTGCTCGACAGCCATCCGCGCCAGGCCTACAACTTCATGCGCGGGTTGTTCCGCATGCTCAACATCAACCTTGAGCGCATGCACGACAAGCTCCGGAAACTCGCCCTCGCGCCCCCCGGCCGCGGCTGACCGGTCTTTTCAAAAGTCAGCGCCGGCGGTACGGCGCCATTCGCGCAGCAGGGTGAGCGCGGTTTCGAACTGGAAGGCCTGAACGGCGCGCACGAGCCGGGTGCCGGCATCCTGGCCCAGCATCGCCTCGAATTCTCCCGCGTGCTTGTCGAAGTGCGCCTGCGCGGCGATATCCCCCGTTTCCAGCAGGACTTCCAGCTTCTTCAGGGTGCTGCGGAAAGCTGCCGGATCGACCGTCACCGGGGGCTTCGCGTGCACTACGGCCTGCGTCAGCAGGGCCGATAGCGTCGCGAGTGCGGTCGCGATTTCATCGGCGAGTCGTTCGAGGAGCTGTGGGGCGACCGGCGCTTCCGGTTCGCGCAAGTGCGCGTCGATGCGCGTTGCGCTCTGGGCGATGGCGTCGACGCCCAGCGTGCCCGAAACGCCCTTGAGACCGTGGGCGATGCGGCGTGCTTCCTCGTGGGCACCGGACGCGAGATGGCGGCGGATCTGCGCGGGATCGTCGCGATGTCCCTCAACCAGCTGGCGCAGCAGCGAGAGGTAAAGCCCGCGCTTGCCGCGCACGGCGCGCAGGCCGCGCGCGACATCCATGCCGGGTAATTGCGCCAGTTGCTCGACGAGGATGACGGTTTCCTGGGCGACGGTCTTTTCGTCCGGCGAGGTGGGAATGTGCGCTGGCTTGCCAGGGGCCACGGCCGGCAGCCACTTGAGCAGGGTGGCGTAGAGCAGGGCCGGCTCGACGGGCTTGGCAACGAAATCGTTCATGCCCGCTGCTTCGCAGGTCTGGCGGTCGTCCATGAAAGCATTCGCCGTCATGGCGATGATTGGTACATCGCGATAGCCGGGCAGGCAGCGGATCTCGCGTGTCGCGGTCACACCATCCATCTTCGGCATCTGCAGGTCCATCAGCACCAGGTCGTAGGTACGCTCCCGTGTCTTGGCCAGCGCTATCTCGCCATCTTCCGCCTGATCGACGTTGAGGCCCACGGCATGCAGCAATTCCAGGGCAACTTCGCGGTTGATGGCGTTGTCTTCGACCAGCAGGAGCTGTGCCCCGCCGGCGCGGCGGCGCAGTTCCCGTTCGCTGTCGATGGTGCGCGCATGATCGACGGGGGGCGTCGCGGCCTGGCCGATCCGCAGCCGGGCGGTAAACCAGAAAATGCTGCCTTCCCCCAGCGTGCTGGTGACGCCGGTTTCACCGCCCATCAGCTCCGCCAGGCGTCGGGTGACGACGAGCCCCAGTCCCGTACCGCCATAGCGGCGCGTGGTCGACGCATCCGCCTGCTCGAAGGCCTGGAAGAGGTTGCCGATCTTTTCGGGCGCCAGGCCGATGCCGGTGTCCTCGACTTCGAAGCGGATCAGCAGATCGTCCCCCTGTTGTGCCTGCAATCGGACACGCAGGTCGATGCTCCCCTGCTCGGTGAATTTAACGGCGTTGCTGACGTAGTTGAGCAGCGCCTGGCGCAACCGTGTCGGGTCGCCGTGCAGCCAGCGGGGTACCTCATCGCGATCGGTGCGCAGCACGAGGCCCTTGGCCTGCGCTGGTTCCGTCATGATCGACAATACGTTGTCGAGGACGCTTTCCAGCGCGAAGTCGACGCTCTCCAGCTCGAGCCGGCCGGCCTCGATTTTCGAGAGGTCGAGAACGTCGTTGATGATGGCGAGCAGGTGCTGGCCGGCGCTGTCGATCTTGTCGAGGCGCTGAAGCTGCTCGGCCGGAAGCTCATGGCGGCGCATCAGGTGCGTGAGGCCGATGATCGCGTTGAGCGGCGTGCGGATTTCGTGGCTCATGTTGGCGAGGAAGCTGCTCTTCGTCCGGTTTGCCGCTTCCGCGCGCGCGCGCGCCTCTTCCAATTGCTGCGTTCGTTCCGTCACCAGCTGCTCAAGGCGGTGGCGGTGGTTGTCCAATTCCTCGCCGATGTGTTTCTTCTCGGTGATATCTTCCTTGACGGCCACGTAGTGCGTGGGATGGCCCGCGGCATCCCGGAGCGGTGTGATGATGGCGAACTCGATGTATTTCTCGCCATTCTTGCGCTGGTTGGAAAACTCACCCTTCCAGGTCTCGCCGCGAGATAGCGTGTCCCACAGGGCGGCGTAGGTTTCCCGTGGCGTCTCGCCCGAGTGCAGCATGCGCGGGTTACGGCCGATCACCTCATCACGGTCATAGCCGGTGGCCTGCAGGAAGGCATCGTTGACGTACTCAATGCGCGCGGTGAGGTCGGTAATGACGATGCTTTCGGGGCTTTGCTCCACGGCCAGCGACAGCTTCCGCAATTGCTGCTCGGCCAGCTTGCGTTCGGTGATGTCGCGATTGGCGCCCGAGCGGCCGAGGTATTCGCCGGATTCGCTATAGATGGGCTGGCAGTGGTGGCCCAGCCAGCGGAAGGCCCCGTCTTTGCGCGTGATGCGGAATTCGAGCTCGCCTTCATCCCGCTGATGGTTGCTGTCCAGGTGATTCCGGAAGGCATCCCGGTCATCCGGGTGGATCATGCGCATGGCCAGATCGGGATCAGCGATCAGTTCCTCTGGTGTATAGCCGGTAATCAGTGCGCAGGCAGGTGAAATGTACTTGTAGCGGTTGTCCGCGCCGAGCCAGAAGATGCAGTCGGCGGCGTTGTCCGCCAACAGACGGTAGTTGGCTTCCGAGGTGTGCAGCGAGGCATAGGCCGCTTCGGTCTGCCGGCGCGCGCTGAGCGCATCCTCCATCAGGTTCAGCGCGGCGATGCGCGCCTGCTGCTGCTCCTTCAGTGCGACCTGAAGCGCTGCTTCAGAACGCTTGCGCTCCGAAATATCAAAAACATAGGCGATGCGATTGGTGGGGCTGCCCTGCGCGTCGCGAACAATCGTGACGTCGATGAGTACCGGGTAACGGCTGCCATCCTTGCGGATGTGCTCGCTTTCAAATACACCATGGGAAGTCGAGTCGAGAAGGCTGAATTTCGTGCGGACTTCCGGGAGTCGCTCTGGCGCAAACATCGACATCACCGGTTGGCCGGTCAGTTCATCGATCGTGTAGCCATGTTGCCGCGCGAACGCCGAGTTCGCAGCGATGATCAGGTTGGTCCGGATGTCGGAAATTGCCTGGGGCAATTCGGTATGCTCGAATGCTTGCGCCAGGATATCGAGCGTGACTACATCGAATAGCCTTTTTCCTTCTTTGTTTTCAGGGCTCACGGGGTACTCCACTGGCGTCAGGGCCTGGATCGAGGAAGCCTAATGCATAGGGTGGGTTGCGTCCCAGTTCGCGCGCCAATGCGTTGATCTGCTGCTTCAGTTCGACCATGTCCAGTTCGCGGCCGATGGTGGCGCGATTGAAACGCTCGAGTTCGTCGTTGCGCTGCCGCAGTTCGGCTTCGGCTGCGGTACGGGCCGTGACGTCGAGGATCAGGCCGATGACGGCCGGCTTGCCCTGATACTCGAAGATGCGACCATGAACCTCGACATCAACGTGGCTCCCGTCACGCCGCAATCCCCCGAAGGTGTATTGAATGTCGAAGAGGTCGCCGTCGACGCGCTTGCGGATGTTTTCCGCAACCCGGTTATTGTCTTCCGGACTGACGAGATCGCTGACCTGCACCTTGTCGATCAGTTCTTCAGGTTTGTCATAGCCAAAGATGGCCGCGAAACCGGGATTCACATAGCGGAAATAGCCCTCCTGGATGATATAGATGCCGGCCAGGGACTGTTCCACCAGGGCACGGAACCGGCTCTCGCTTTCAGCGACGACGTCTTCTGCCTGTTTGCGGTCGGTGATGTCGCGAGCAATGCCAAAGGTGCCGATGATCCTGTCGTTGCGGTCCCGCAAGGGACGCTTGGAGACGATGAAATAGTGCGGACCGGTCGCGGTGTCGAACCGTCCCTCGTGCGTTTCCGGGTTGCCCGTGGACATGATGCGACGGTTGATCATTGTCAGCATGTCCGCCTGTTCAGGGGGGAAAAGCGCGTAGTCGTCGTTGCCGAGCACCTGTGTTACCGCTTTGCCCATGAACTGGCAGGCCGCCTGATTGAACAGCAGGTAGCGGCCGTCCACGTCCTGGGCATAGATTGCGTCTTCGGTGTTGTCGACCACGGTCGTGAGCAGATCCAGCGCATGTTGCTTGGCGCGCAGGTCGTCGATGACGCACTGGCTCGCGGAGGCCTGTTGCGCCAGCAAATGCTTGACGAGCAGGTAGAGCAGCAAGGTGGTGATGGCAACGAAGAACCAGCCCTTGATCAGGCTGGCCTGGATGATCAGGTCCGGTTCTCTGAGCAGGGCTTCGACGGCCCGGTCGGAAAGCAGAATCCACAGGGCGGCAAAAACACCATAAATCAGGACGACGGTCAGGGCGGCCCTGACCTGTTCATGCCTTGCGGCCGGGCGCGGGGTCTCGTTCATGTGTCATCCGTGTCGCTGTATTGGCGTGCGATGGCAACGCACTCGTCGAAGATGTCCACGAAGGCCTTGGCCATGTCGGGATCGAAGTGCTGGCCGCATCCGGCGACGATGATGTCGCGGGCCTTGTCGAAAGGCATGGCCGGCTTGTACGGACGCGATGAGATGAGAGCATCGAAGACGTCCGCCAGGGCCATCAGCCGTGCTGCGATCGGGATCGATTCGCCCGCGAGGCCGTCCGGATAGCCGCTGCCATCCCATTTCTCATGGTGCCAGTGGGCGATTTCCTTTGCGAGCGTCAGGAAGGCGACTGGCTGGTCGGCATCGCCCTCAGCCAGTTCGATGGCGTCCGACCCCATCTTGGCATGGGTCTTCATGATCTCCCACTCGTCCGGCGTCAGCGGGCCGGGCTTGAGCAGGATCTGGTCGGGGACGCCGACCTTGCCGATGTCGTGCAAGGGCGCGGATTTGACCAGCAGATCGATGTTGCGGTCGGTCAGGAAATCGGTGAACCGCGGATGGCTGCGCAGGCGCAGGGCGAGGGCGCGCACGTAGTTCTGCGTGCGATGAATATGGTTGCCCGTCTCGGGATCACGGATTTCGGCAAGGTGGGCCAGCGCGCGGATGCTGACGGTCTGGATCGTCTCGTTTTCGGCCAGGCGGCGCGCGACTTCGGCCTCGAGCCAGGCGTTCTCGTTCTTTAGCAAGTCACGCGCGCGCTTGAGTTCGATCTGGGTATTCACGCGCGCCAGCACGATCGGGGGATCGATCGGTTTGGTGATGTAATCGACCGCGCCGACGGCAAGCCCGTGCAGCTGGGCTTCGCTGCCGCCCATGGCCGTGACGAAGATGACGGGGATGTCGCGCGTCGCCGGTTCGGCGCGCAGCAGCCCCAGGGTCTGGTAGCCATCGAGGCCGGGCATCATGATGTCGAGCAGGATCAGGTCGGGGGCCGGCTTGCCGTGGGCCAGTTCGAGGCAACGCTCTCCCGAGGTCGCCGCCAGCACCCGGTAATCGGGTTGCAGCAGACCGGACAGGACATGCAGGTTTTCGGCCGAGTCATCGACGATCAGAATCGTCGGCCGTGTGTCGTTTGCCATTGCACCCTTCGCTCGTTTCGCGAAGTGTAGATCACAACCCGATCTACGCCTATCGTCAGAGGGGTGCCTGTGCATTAGGTTTGACCGGGATCAAATACATATTGCACAATGCGGAAGTTAGTTTTACTATGTGAAACGTCACGATTTGGTCAGCCTACCCGGCGGGTTTAATCTGTGCAAAAACCCGGCCCGCTACCCTTGGGCCGGGCCCAATAACTCCGACAGGAGGAGAGAGAGCATGGCAGAGCAGTCCACCGTCAGCCCGTTGAACACGGCTGTCACCCTTATGGCCGATAGTGACCCGCAGGAAACCCGCGAGTGGCTCGATGCGCTGGAAGCCGTCATCGAGGAGGTCGGTCCCGAACGCGCGCATTTCCTTATCGAGCAACTCATCGATCTGGGCAACCGCGCCGGGATCAGCATCCCCTATTCGGCGAACACCGATTACGTCAATACGATCCCCGTCGACCGGCAACCGCTGGCGCCCGGCGACTACGCGATCGAAAACCGCATCCGCTCCTATGTGCGCTGGAACGCCATGGCCATGGTGCTGCGTGCCAACCAGGGCCAGTCCAACCTCGGCGGCCATATCGCCAGTTTCGCCTCGGCGGCAACGCTCTACGACGTCGGCCTGGTGCATTTCTGGCATGCGCCGTCCGAGAATCATGGCGGCGACCTCGTCTTCGTGCAGGGCCATTCGGCGCCGGGCCTGTACGCCCGGGCCTTCCTGCTCGGCCGCCTGACCGAGCAACAACTGGACGGTTTCCGGCAGGAAGTCGATGGCAAGGGCCTCCCCTCGTATCCGCATCCATGGCTGATGCCGGGGTTCTGGCAGTTCCCCACCGTATCGATGGGCCTCGGTCCGCTGCAGGCGATCTACCAGGCACGCTTCATGAAATACATCCACGACCGTGGCATGGCGCAGACGACCGGCCGCAAGGTCTGGGCCTTCATGGGCGACGGCGAGATGGACGAACCCGAGTCGATGGGTGCCATCGGCATGGCCGGGCGCGAAAAGCTCGACAACCTGATCTTCGTCATCAACTGCAACCTGCAGCGCCTCGACGGCCCGGTGCGCGGCAACGGCAAGATCATTCAGGAACTCGAGGCCGAGTTCCGTGGTGCCGGCTGGAACGTCATCAAGGTCATCTGGGGCAGCTACTGGGATCCGCTGCTGGCGCAGGACAAGAAGGGGCTGCTCAAGAAGCGCATGATGGAATGCGTCGATGGCGACTACCAGACCTTCAAGTCGAAGGATGGCGCCTACGTGCGCGAGCACTTCTTCAACACGCCGGAACTCAAGGCGATGGTGGCCAACTGGACGGACGACGACGTCTGGCGGCTGAATCGCGGCGGTCACGATCCGCACAAGGTCTATGCGGCCTACAAGGCGGCCACCGAACACACTGGGCAACCCACCGTGATCCTCGCCAAGACCATCAAGGGCTATGGCATGGGCGAGTCCGGCGAGGCGCAGAACATCACGCACCAGCAGAAGAAGATGGGCACGACATCGATCAAGGCCTTCCGCGACCGCTTCCGGCTGCCGGTCAGCGATGACGAGATCAAGAATCTGCCCTATCTCAAGTTTGCCGACGACTCCCCCGAACTGAAGTACATGCGCGAGCATCGCATGGCATTGGGCGGTTATTTGCCGCAGCGCCGCCGCCGCGTCGATGCCCTGCCGATACCCGAATTGTCCGCTTTCGAGGCCTTGCTCAAGGCCACCGGGGAGGGCCGCGAAATTTCCACCACCATGGCGTTCGTGCGCATCCTCAACACCCTGATCAAGGACAAGCAGATCGGCAAGCGCGTCGTGCCCATCGTGCCCGACGAATCGCGCACGTTCGGCATGGAAGGCCTGTTCCGCCAGGTCGGCATCTGGAACCAGGAAGGCCAGAA
>CAZTWA010000113.1:7293-8535 GCA_964617225.1 uncultured Methyloversatilis sp. | reverse complement strand
CGGGCAGGAACAGCACGACGAAGTCCGGCGCGGGCTGGAACTGCTCCCAGTAGGATTTCCGCGACAGCTTGGTGATGTGGTCGCGCACATGACGCGCATGGTCGGCCAGTTTCCGGCGGCGCACTGCATCGTCCGTGGCCTCGATGGCATCGAGATAGGCGGCCAGCGGCGCCTTGGCATCGACGACGAGCTGCTTGCCGCCCGGCAGGCGCACGATCAGGTCGGGCCGCAGCCGGCCCTCGTCGCTGTCGGTCGATTCCTGCTCGTAAAAATCGCAATGGTCGAGCATGCCGGCCAGTTCGACGACGCGCTTGAGTTGCAGTTCGCCCCAGCGTCCGCGTGCGTGCGGCGCGCGCAAGGCGCGCACGAGGTTGGCGGTTTCGTGCCGCAGCTGGCCCTGCGCCTCGGAAAGCGCGCGCACCTGCTCGAACAGCGTGGCATAGGCGTCGATGCGCGCCTTTTCGACGCCGCGCACCTGTTCCTCGAATTTCTCGAGCGACGTGCGGATCGGCGCCACGAGTTCGCCAATCGCCTGCTGGCGTTTCTCGAGTTCGCTGCGGGCGGAGAGTTGCTGCCGGTCGAGCGTGCTGTGCGCCAGGTCGAGGAAAGCCGCATTGTTGCGCTGGAGCGCCTCGGCCGAAAGCGCGCGGAAGGCATTGGCCAGCGCACCGCGCGCCAGCCACATCAGGCCGGCGCCCAGCAGCAGCCCGATCACGAAGACCAGCAGCAACTGCCAGTCGGTGAAAGTCAGCCCGGGCAAGACGGCATCCTAGAGCCGGTAATCCATCTGGATGCGCCCCTGCAGCTTCTTGGCCTGCTTGAGCGCTTCCTTGAGCACGAAGCGATCCAGTTCGTTGAGTTTTTCGGGATCGACGCGGTTCGCCAGCCCCATCGGCGTGCCTTCCTGCTGCACGCGCAGCCGCAACTGCTGGAGGAAGAAAAAGCCGTCGATGATGGCGCCGACATCGTCGCGTCCCACCTTGCCCTTTTCCGCCGCGGCGCGCAGGCGCTCGGGCGTGCTGGTCGCGCTGATGCCGTTGGCCAGCGCGAGGATGCGCGCGACATCGACGAACAGGCGGGCGCCGCTGGCCTTCAGGTCGATGGTGTGGGGGTAGTCCTTGTTCTCGTCGAAGCTGAAGTCACGGATCATGCCCAGCGGCGGCCGCGCGCGTAGCGCGTTCTCGGCCATGAAGCGCAGGAACAGCGTCGCCGACGGAATGTTATGGCGCAACCATTCCGACA
>CAZTWA010000113.1:0-7193 GCA_964617225.1 uncultured Methyloversatilis sp. | reverse complement strand
TCGCGCACCGCCTTGGCCTGGTCGGGTGGCGCCGCAAAGACGATGCCGTTGTCCTGGTCGGTGGAGAGCGTCTGTTCGTAGCGCCCTTCGGAGCCGAACGCGAGCCAGCTCCAGCGCACCTTGGGCAGTTCGAACTCCTGTTTCGTCAGCTCGATGAGACGCACGGTCAGGTGGTCGTTGAGCGTCGAGATCATCTGGGTCAATGGCTCGGCGGCGCCGCCTTCGGCCAGCGTGCGCATCGCCAGCTTGCGGATGTCCTCGGCCGCGGCGATCAATCCTTCGAGGTCGCGCGCGCCGCGGATGGCGCCGGAGATTGCCTTGCCGCCGCCGCTCTGCAGTTCGTAGATGTCTTCCTGCGAAACGATGCCCTTGAGCTTGCCGGCGGCATCGACGACGATGACGTGATGCACGCCGTGGCGCGCCATCACCAGCGCCGCCTGATAGACGGTGGAACGCCAGTTGAGCATCAGCAGTCCCGAATCGCTCATCACGGCCATGACCATCTGGTCGAGGTCGCAGGACTTCGCGGCGACGCGATGCAGCAAATCGCGCAAGGTGAAGATGCCGATCGGCCGGCCGCTTTCCGGCTCGGCGACGATGATCGAACCGACGCGATGCTCGGACATCATCTGCACGGCTTCGCGCAGGGTGGTTTCGGGCGTGGCGGTGATCGGCTTGCGCTTGATCATCGCCGCCAGCTGACTATGCAGGGTAGGACGTGTGGCCATGATGGGAAGGAAGAAAGGTCAGTATTTGACGCGTGCGTAATAAGTCTTCTCGGCGGCAGCACGCGCCTCGCCGAGCGTGTGGATACCCATATCCGCCAGCGCGGGCAACATGCGGAGGAAGACCTCTGCCGTCACGATGGCGTCGCCCAGGGCGGTATGCCGGCCGATGATCGTGATGCCGAGGCGCTCGGCGATTGCTTCGAGCTTGTGCGACTCCTGGTTTGGATGGATCACCGCCGAAAGCAGCAAGGTATCGAGCACGGGCTGGGTAAAACGGATGCCGAGCTTGTCTTCCTTGAGTTGCAGGAAACGCATGTCGAAGGCGGCGTTGTGCGCCACCAGCACCGTGCCCTCGCAGAACGCATGGAACTGCGGCAGGATGGTCGCGAGGGTCGGCTGGCCGCGCACCATCTCCTCGGTGATGCCGTGGATCGGGATGCCCTCGGGCCGCAGTGGCCGTTGCGGGTCGATGATCTGGTCGATGTTCTCGTGGCGCAGCAGGCGGGCATTGACGATGCGCACCGCGCCGATCTGGATGATCTCGTCGCCGGCGGACGGCTCCAGGCCGGTCGTTTCGGTATCGAAGACGGTATAGGCGAGGCTGGCCAGCGGCGTGTCGTCGCGCGCATGGTCTTCGCCGGCGCGGTGGAACAGGTCGAAGTCGTAGAACTCGGGGCGGCTCTCCACTTGCACCAAACCGGCGGAATCACCGACATCCTGCGCCAGCGCCACCGGTATCTCGAGGCGGAAGAAGGATTGCTGGATCGCCGATTCGCGTCCGCAAGACAACTGGCCGCCGTGGCGATCGGTCACGTCGCGCAGGGTCAGCGGCGTCGTTTCGCCGGCCACCGTCATCGGCTCGATCTGCCAACCCAACAGGGTTTCGGTCGAGACCGCCGTGCCGGACCAGCGCAGGTCAAGCAGCACCATGTGCCGCGCATGGGTCAGGCGCAGGCGCACGAGATTGACGCCGAAACTTTCCTCGAGCCGGGAGGCCAGGAAGGTCAGGGCCTGTGTCAGCGAGAAGCTGTCCACCTTGACCCAGAGGTCGCTCGCCACCTCGTCGATCTTGGCGGTGATGCCCAGACGGGCTTCGATGCGCCGGCTCACCGCGGTCACCAGGTCGGCGCCCAGCATCTCTTCGAGCGGCCAGCGGCTGACGAGATTGCGCGCATATTCCTGCGCCGACTGGTTGAGCCGGACGGTCAGGATCTGCACCTCGTCCTGGATGGCGTCAGCCGCCGCCAGCGCGCGCTCCGGGTCAGCCGCGTTGCGCAGATGCTGCAGTTGGTTGCGAATGCCGGCCAGCGCCGTACGGGTTTCGTCCGCCAGATCCTGCACCGTGCGATCGCACTGCGCGCCGGTCTCCAGCATCTTGGTGATGTTTTCCATCACCAGCACATAGCCGCCGATCGTGCGATGCTTCGCTTCGTCGGCCGCCTCGCCCTCGCCGGCCACGGCGATCACAGGTGCCATCTGCACGCGGATCAGTTGCCCGGCCCGCGTCGTGGTAACGAAGTGCGCGAGCGGCTGGCTGCCCTCACGTTCCACCCGATGCTGCAAGGTTTCGAGAGAATGGCTGATCAGGGCCCGATCGAACACCCCGTAAATCGAGCGGCCCAGCCCGATCAACGCACCGGCCGAATGGGCGTCGGGCACGAGCGCGCGCGCCTGCAAGCGGGCGCGGTTGTTGTAGAGCAGGATGCGTCCGTCGAGGTTGCAGACGATCACCGGCATGGGCAGTTCGGCCACCAGCGCGGCCAACCGGTTCTTCTCCTCCTCGACCGCCCCTTTCGCCACCGCGATGCGCGCCTCGACGTCGTCGAGCAGGGCATCGCGCTGTTGCGCCAGTTCATTTGCGGCCTGGCCGAGTTCCTGCACTTCGGGTGGCCCCTCGGGCGCGACCCGGAAGTCACGGTTGGCGCCCAGCATGAGGCGCAGGTGTTCGGCCATGGCCATGAGGCCGCGGACATACTGTTTGAACAGGTTGCGCAGGAGTTGCAGGCCGAGGAACAGGGCAACGATGGTCAGCATGCCACCAATCGGGAGCCAGCGATCCATCGCCGCGAGGAAGGCGGCGCGCTCATCGCCCTGCAATTCGCCATACACGATGCCGGCGGTCAGCATGAAGGGCGCGGTCATCAACAACACCAGAATCACAACAGCAAGGATGAAGCGAAATTTTGCGCTCATACGAATTGCAGTAGGGTGGGGTGACTCGATCCCCGCAAGCCGGGAACAGGGGTGGTGCCGGCAACCGGATTCGAACTGGTGACCTACCGCTTACAAGGCGGTTGCTCTACCAACTGAGCTATGCCGGCACGCGGCGCGATTATAACTGACCGACCCCGGCGCGTTCCTCTAAAATCAGCCGCACCCGCCCCATCAACTATTCCAGATGCAAACCGTCCAGCCCGCCCGCGACATCGCCATGAACCTGCTGGTCGTTTGCAGCGCGAACGCGCTGACCGAGCAGCTGGCGTCGAGCTGGCAGTGGGACGGGCCCCTCCCCGCCTTCACCGCGGTCCCCGGTCTGGCGCCCTTGCGTGCCCGGTTGCGAGAACAGCATTGGGATGCCGTCCTGCATTGCCTGAACCATGCCGGCTGCTCCCCGGTGGCCACGCTCAAAACGCTGCGCGATCGTGATCTCGACGTCCCCGTGATCGTCATCGCCGATCCCGCCGATGAGCGTGCCGCGCTGAAAGCCTTGCGCAGCGGCGCACACGACGTGGTTTTCTCGGACCGCCTGAGCCGGCTCCCCGGATCGGTCGAGCGCGAGGTGCGCGAGGCTGGCCAGCGTGCCGACCACCGCGCGGCGCTGGAGATGCTGCACGACAGCGAGGCACGCTTCCGTGCCCTCGCCACGAACCTGCCCGGCCTGGTGTTCAACCTGCAGCGGGACACGCACGGCAGCTATCGATTCCTCTATGTCAGCGAAGGCTGCGTGCGCCTGCTGGGCATTGCGCAGCACGAGCTGCGCGGCGCCGCCAAGCGCTTCTTCGACACGCTGCTGGCCACCGACCGCCGTTCGCTGACCGAGGCACTCGAGGAATCCGCCCAGACCGGCAACCCGCTGTTCTGGGAAGGCCGCCTGAAGGATGGCGAGCGCTGGATCGACATGCGCTCGCTGCCCTACCGCAGCGATGAGGGAACGATCCTCTGGACCGGCATCGCGACGGACATTTCGCGCACCAAGAACACCGAGGCCGCGCTGCGCGAATCACGCGCCCAGCTCGCCGCGCTCTCGTTCCACCTCGAGGCGGCCAAGGAGGAGGAGCGCGAGAAGATCGCCCGTGACATCCATGACGAACTGGGCAGCATCCTCGTCCGGCTGAAAATCGAGGCTGCGCTGCTGGCCAGCAAGCTGCCCGACAACCTGAGCGGCAAGGCGCGTTCGATCGAAAACCTGCTCGACCAGGCGATGGGCACCACCAGCCGCGTCGCCCGCCAGCTGCGCCCGGGCATCCTCAAGGAATTCGGCCTCGCGGCGGCAATCGAATGCCAGGCCGACGACTTCGCGCACAGCACGGGCATTTCCTGCCGGGCGCAATGCGACGAGGGCATCGAGCTCGATGCTGATACCTCGCTCGCGCTGTTCCGCATTGTCCAGGAGGCGCTCACGAATATCGCCAAGCACGCGCGCGCCTCGCTCGTCGTTGTGCGCATGAAACGCGAAAACGGTAACATCGCACTCGAGATTCGCGACAATGGTCGCGGCATCGCCGAACGCGACATGGACAAGCCCAAGTCCTTTGGTCTGCGCGGCATCCGCGAACGTGTACAGAGTCTCGATGGAACATTCCAGATCGCTACGGCGGAACAGGGAGGGGCACTACTGATGCTGAAAGTGCCCGACCGCCACGGCGAAGAGCTGCCAATCAACGAACCCGAAGAAGCCGTCCAGCATAATCTCTTCTGACATGTCGGAAAAAATTCGCGTCCTTATCGCTGACGACCACGCCATCGTGCGTCAGGGCTTCAAGCAGATCTTCTCCGAGACGGAAGATCTGGTCGTCGCCGGCGAGGCCGATGACGGTGTCGATGCGCTGCAGGTCGCGCGGCAGAACGAATGGGATGTCTTCCTGCTCGACATCTCGATGCCCAACCGCAACGGCATCGACACGCTGAAGCAGCTCAAGCGCGAGTTCCCGCGCCTGCCCGTGCTGATCCTCAGCATGCACCCGGAGGAGCAATATGCCTTGCGTGCGCTGAAGGCCGGTGCCTCGGGCTACCTGACCAAACAGAGCGCGCCCGACCAGCTGGTCACGGCGATCCGCCAGGTCGCACGCGGCAAGAAGTACGTCAGTCCCGGTGTCGCGCAGCAACTGGTGGAAGCGATCGCCGACGACACCGAGAAGCTGCCGCACGAGCGCGTTACCGACCGCGAATACCAGGTGCTGGTGCTGATCGCCAAGGGCAAGCCGCTAACGCAGATCGCCGACGAGCTGAACCTCGGCGTCGCCACCGTCAGCACTTACCGCGCCCGCCTCCTCGAAAAGATGGGGCTGAAGAGCACCGCCGAACTGATCCACTACGGCCTGCGCCACGGACTCGTCGAATAAGCCGCTCCGATGAGCCCCTTCGAGATCGCCCGCGAGACCCTTAAGCGACTGGCGCAGCAGCGCACGCCACCGACACCGGACAACTATCGCACGCTGTACCACGAGATCTCCGGCACCTCATCGACCGAGGCGTTTCCTGACAAAGCCTTCAAGGCACTGGCCAGCAATCTGCCGCGCGGTACGCCCGAGCAGATGCGCTTCGCCCGGCTGCTCGACGGCGCCATCAACGACAAAAACTGGGAGGGCGTCAAGACCGCCCTGACCGACCTGCTCGGCAAGCACGCCGCCGAACCGCCGAACTGGTCAGGACTGATCCGCGACCTGGTACTGCGCCTCGAATCGCGCCAGGCCGACCTGACGCCCGCGCGCAAGCGCGAAGCGCTCGACCATGTCCTGAGCGCCGCCCCGAGCGCCGACTTGCTGTATGCCCGCCTGCAAGGCCTGTTGAAGAACTGGGCACAGGGCGGCGCGCTGGAAGCCGCAACGGAGAGCGCCCCCACGCCCGCGGATGCCGCGGATGCCGTCCCGCCAGCGCTGACTTCTGCGGCCAGCCCGGCACCGGCCGGCAGCAACACCACCGCCGAATTGCTCGAATTGCTTGCCCAGTTGCTGGAAACGACGATCGGCGTGGTACTGGTCGACAACGCTGAAATGGCCGCCGAAGCCACGCGCATGGCGACCACCGCGCGCGGCCTGCGCAGTGCCAGCGAAATCGCCAGTTTCATCGCCGAGATGAAGCGCTTCGGCTACCGGCTGCACTTCGCCGCCGAAGACCAGTCGGAAATGCGCGCTTCCCTGATGCACCTGCTGCATCTGGTCATCGACAACATCAGCGAACTTGTGATCGACGACCAGTGGCTGCAGGGTCAAATTGCCTCGGTGCTCGACCTGTTCGGCCAGCCGCTCAACCTGCGCCGCCTCGACGATGTCGAGCGCCGCATGAAAGACGTCATCTACAAGCAAAGCGCGTTGAAGAAGAGCCTCAACGACGCGCAGGACCAGCTCAAGGCGATGCTCGCCACCTTCGTGGACCGGCTGGCCGGCTTCTCCGCCTCGACCGGCAGCTATCACGACAAGATCGAGCTCTGCGCCGACAAGATCAGCAAGGCGAGCGACATTTCGCAGCTGACCGTGGTGCTCGACGAGGTGATGCAGGAAACCCGCGCCGTCCAGCTCGACGCCCAGCGCACCCACGACGAGCTGCAGCTGATGCGCAAGAAGGTCGAGGAAACCGAGCGCGAAGTCGAGCGCCTGCAACAGGAACTCGCCAGCGCCAGCGAACTGGTGCGCCACGACCCGCTCACCGGCGCACTCAACCGCAAGGGCATGGACGACGCCCTCGACACCGAAATTTCGCGCGCCAAGCGCCACGGCAGCCAGCTCTGCCTCGCCCTGCTCGACATCGACAACTTCAAGAAGCTCAACGACACGCTCGGCCACGCCGCCGGCGACGCCGCCCTCATCCATCTCGCCAAGGTCGTCGAGGAAACCATCCGCCCCGAAGACACGCTGGCGCGCTATGGCGGCGAGGAGTTCGTCGTGCTGCTGCCCAACACCGCGCTCGACGATGCCATCACCGCCATGACCCGCGTCCAGCGCGAACTGACCCGGCGCTTCTTCCTGCACAACAACGACAAGGTGCTCATCACCTTCAGCTGCGGCGTCGCGGAAGTCGGCGCTGACGAGACGGCACCGACCGCCCTTCAGCGCGCCGACAGCGCCATGTACCTCGCCAAACGTGCCGGCAAGAACCGGGTGATGGCGGGCTGACCCGGCTGCCTCCCCCGTTGCGCCACTAATTTCGTCAACTTTATTGACGCACCTGCAGCATTTGTTGCATAATGGCGGTCTGCCGCGGGGTGGAGCAGTCTGGCAGCTCGTCGGGCTCATAACCCGAAGGTCG
>CAZTWA010000112.1:0-8611 GCA_964617225.1 uncultured Methyloversatilis sp. | reverse complement strand
ACTGCTGAACCTCAAGCAACTGCTCGAATGCTTCCTGTCGCACCGCCGCGAGGTGGTGACGCGGCGCACGGTATTCGAACTGCGCAAGGCGCGCGATCGTGGCCATGTGCTGGAAGGCCTGGCCGTAGCCTTGTCGAATGTCGACGAGATCATTGCCCTCATCAAGGCGGCGCCGACGCCGGCGGATGCCAAGCGCGAACTGATGGCGCGCACCTGGCGCTCCACACTGGTCGAGGAAATGCTGCTGCGCGCTTCCGCCGAGGCGTCGCGTCCCGAGGGACTGGCGCCCGAGTATGGTTTGTCGCGGCGCGGCTACCTGCTTTCCGACGTGCAGGCGCAGGCAATTCTCGAATTGCGTTTGCAGCGCCTCACCGGACTCGAGCAGGACAAGATCGTTGCCGAGTACCGCGAGGTCATGGAACTGATTACCGATCTGCTCGACATCCTGGCGCGCCCCGAGCGCATCACGCAGATCATTACCGACGAACTGGTGGCGATCCGTGCGCAGTTCGGCGACAAGCGTCGCTCGGAGATCGTCCTGCAAACCGCCGACATCAACCTCGAGGACCTGATCGCCCGCGAGGACATGGTCGTCACGCTCTCGCATGGCGGCTACTTCAAACGCCAGAGCCTCGACGATTACCGCACGCAGAAGCGCGGCGGGCGCGGCAAGCAGGCAGCGGCGATCAAGGAGGACGATTTCGTCGACCGGCTGTTTATCGCCAATACGCACGACTACATCCTGTGCTTCTCGAACCGTGGTCGCGTCTACTGGCTCAAGGTTTACGAGGCGCCCGAAGGCACGCGCAATTCGCGCGGCAAGCCCATCGTCAATCTCTTCCCGCTGGAGGAGGGCGAGAAGATTACTGCCGTCCTGCCCACGCCGACTTTCGATGAAAGCCACTACATTTTCATGGCGACGGCGATGGGCACCGTCAAGAAGACGCCGCTCACCGATTTCGCCAACCCGCGCAAGGCCGGCATCATCGCCGTCAATCTCGACGAGAACGATTTCCTCATCGGCGTGGCGATCACCGACGGCAACTGCGATGTCATGCTGTTCTCCAATGCCGGCAAGGCGATGCGTTTCGCCGAGAACGATGTGCGGCCGATGGGCCGCACGGCGCGCGGCGTGCGCGGCATGATGCTGGAAGACGACCAGGCCGTGATCTGCATGCTGGTGGCCAAGGATGAAAGCCTGAACGTCCTGACGGCCACGGAGAACGGCTACGGCAAACGCACGCCGATCGCCGACTATACGAAGCACAACCGCGGCACCAAGGGCATGATTGCCATCAGCACCTCCGAGCGCAATGGCGCGGTCATCGGCGCGGTGCTGGTCGAGGAAACCGACGAGGTGATGCTGATTTCCACCGGCGGCGTGCTGATCCGCAGCAAGGTTGAGCAGGTGCGTGAAACCGGCCGTTCGGCGCAAGGCGTGCGCTTGATCAATCTGGACGATGGCACCAAGCTTGCCGGCATCGAGAAGGTCATCGAGACGGAAGAGGAATAAGCGATGGCGCGTCCCTTCAATTTCAGCGCCGGACCGGCCGCCCTGCCCGAGGAGGTGCTGCGTCAGGCGGCCGATGAAATGCTCGACTGGCACGGTTCGGGCATGTCGGTGATGGAAATGAGTCATCGCGGCAAGGAGTTCACGCAGATCGCCCAGCAGGCCGAAGCCGACCTGCGCGAATTGCTCGCGGTACCCGCCAACTACCGCATCCTGTTCATGCAGGGCGGGGCGATCGCCGAGAACGCAATCATTCCGCTGAACCTGCTCGGCGACCGGAAAACCGCCGACTATGTCGTCACCGGCACATGGTCGGCGAAATCCTTCAAGGAAGCCAAGAAGTACTGCACGCCGCATCTGGCGGCCGGCGCACTCGCCGGCCCCTACCATGCCGTCCCCAAGTTTACGTCCGAGCCGGCTGATGCCGTCTCGGAGGCACTGACTTTCACTTTTTCCGCCGATCCGGCCTATCTGTTCGTCTGCACCAACGAAACGATCGACGGCGTCGAGTTCCACGAACTGCCCGACCTGGCGGCGCTCGGCAAGCCCGACGTTCCGTTGGTGGCGGACATGTCATCGCACATCCTGTCGCGCCCGATCGACGTGTCGCGGTACGGTCTGATCTTCGGTGGTGCACAGAAGAACATCGGCCCCGCCGGCCTGACGCTCGTCATCGTCCGTGACGATCTCCTCGACCGCGCGCTGCCGGTCTGTCCGAGCGCCTTCGAATACAAGACGGTGGCCGCGAACGGTTCGATGTACAACACGCCGCCGACCTACGGCATCTACATCGCCGGACTGGTATTCCAGTGGCTCAAGCGGCAGGGTGGCCTCGCGGCCATCGAGCAGCAGAACATCGCCAAGGCCGACTTGCTGTACGGCTGTCTCGACGCCAGTGACTTCTACCTGACCCGCGTGGAGAAGCCATTCCGCTCGCGCATGAATGTGCCCTTTTTCCTGAAGGATGAAACGCTCAACGATGCCTTCCTCGCCGAGGCCAAGGCAGCGGGCCTGCTCCAGCTCAAGGGCCACAAGTCGGTGGGCGGCATGCGCGCCTCGATCTACAACGCGATGCCGCTGGCCGGCGTGCAGGCCCTGGTCGAGTTCCTGAAGGAGTTCGAACGACGCCATGGATAAAGAACAGGAAGAACTCGGCAAGCTGCGCGACGGCATCGACCGTATCGACGGCGAGGTCCTGCACCTGCTGTCCGAGCGCGCCAAGCTCGCACAACGCGTCGGTGAGATCAAGCACGGCAACATCTACCGCCCCGAGCGCGAGGCACAAGTGCTGCGACGCATCGCGGCGACCAACCCCGGCCCGCTGCCGGAAGCGGCCGTCCGGACCATCTTTCGCGAGGTCATGTCGGCCTGTCTCGCACTCGAACAACCGCTCAAGATCGCCTACTTCGGCCCGGCCGGCACCTTCACCGAATCCGCCGCAAAGAAGCATTTTGGCTCGGCGCCGACCTTCAATCCCTGCCTGCTGATCGACGATGTCTTCCGTGCCGTCGAGTCGGGCCAGGCAGACTACGGCGTCGTGCCGATCGAAAATTCCACGGAAGGCTCGGTGGGTCGCACCCTCGACCAGATGATGACCTCGCCCCTGATGGTGTGCGGCGAAGTCAATCTGCGCATCCACCAGAACCTGATGTCGAAGGCGGATAAGTTGGCCGGGCTGAAGCGTCTCTATTCCCACGCCCAGTCGCTGGCGCAGTGCCATGAGTGGCTCAATCGCAACCTGCCGAACCTGGCGCGCGTCCCGGTGGCGAGCAATGCCGAGGCGGCGCGCATGGCCGCCGAAGATACCGAAGCCTGCGCGATTGCCGGCGAAGCGGCGGCACGGTTGTACGAGTTGAACATCCTGGCCGCGAACATCGAGGACGACCCCAACAACACGACGCGCTTCGTCGTGCTGTCGAGCCACGATGCCGGCCCGTCGGGCATCGACAAGACGTCGTTCGTCTGCTCGGCGCAGAACAAGCCGGGTGCCCTGCATGACCTGCTGACGCCGCTCAAGCAGCATGCCGTCTCGATGTGCCGTTTCGAATCCCGTCCCGCACGCGGCTTCGGCAATTCGCGCTGGGAATACGTCTTCTTCGTCGATATCGAAGGGCATCGCAAGGATGCGAAAGTGGCTGCGGCGCTCGAAGACCTGCGAAGCTGCGTAGGGTTCCTCAAGGAACTCGGCTCCTACCCCAAAGCGGGCAATTGATCATCCAAGCGAGGGTCGCATGAGCATTACCGAACAGGCGCTGTCCTATATCCGTGGCATTTCTCCCTACGTGCCCGGCAAGCCGATTACCGAACTGGCTCGCGAGATGGGTCTCGCGGTCGAGAGTATCGTCAAGCTGGCCTCGAACGAAAACCCGCTGGGCATGAGCCCGAAGGCGCGCGCGGCAGTGGAACAAGCGATCGCGGGGATCGAGCGTTATCCCGACCAGTTCGAGCTGATCGCCAAGATCGCTGAGCGCCTCGGTGTTGCCCAGAACCAGGTGGTGCTCGGCAACGGTTCGAACGACGTGCTCGACCTCGCGGCGCGCGTCTTCCTCGCACCGGGACGTTCTTCAATCTTCGCACAACACGCCTTCGCGGTATATCCGCTCGCCACCCTGAGCACCGGCGCGCAGTGCATCGTCGCGCCGGCAAAGCACTACGGGCACGACCTGGCGGCGATGCAGGCCGCCATTCGACCGGATACGCGCCTCGTCTGGATCGCCAATCCGAACAATCCGACGGGCAATTTCCTGCCCTATGCCGAGATTCATGCCTTCCTCAAGACAGTGCCGGAGGATGTGGCCGTGGTACTCGACGAGGCCTACAACGAATACCTGCCGCCAGCTGATCGCGTCGATACCGTGGGTTGGTTGAAGGAATTCCCGAACCTGATCATCACGCGTACCTTCTCGAAGATCTACGGGCTCGCTGGCCTGCGCGTCGGCTATGCGGTCGCCGCGCCTGAACTGGCGGACCTGATGAATCGCGTGCGCCAGCCCTTCAACGTCAACAACCTCGCCATCGCGGCCGCCGCCGCCGCACTCGACGACCACCTGTTTATCGCCGAGAGCTTCCAATTGAACCGGCACGGCATGGAGCAAATCGTCGCCGGCCTGAAGCGTCTGGGCCTCGAGCACATTCCCTCCCACGGCAACTTCGTCACCTTCGCGGTGAGCGACGGTCCCGCGGTCAACCAGAAACTACTCAAGCAGGGCGTGATCGTGCGGCCGATCGGCGGCTACGGACTGCCGAACCACCTGCGCGTGACCATCGGCCTCGAGACCGAAAATGCACGCTTCCTGGCAGCGCTGGAGAAATCGCTCTGATGGCGGGGAAGGTGGTCGTTTGTGGTGTCGGGCTGATCGGCGGTTCCTTCGCGCTGGCAATCAAAGCTGCTTTCGCGGGTCGACGCGAAAGGAAGTCAGCCTTGGCAGGACGGCATGACTGCCCGCGCATCGTCGGCATGGGGCGTACCCGTGCGCCGCTGGACCAGGCCCTGCAGCTCGGTGTGATCGACGAGATCGCCACCGACTGGGAAGGCGCGCTCAAGGGGGCCGATCTGGTCCTGCTCGGCATGCCGGTCGGCCAGATGCCGGCAGTGATGCAGGCGCTCGTACCGCATCTCGAACCGCAGACGATTGTCACGGATGGCGGCAGCACCAAAACGGATGTCGTGGCCGCGGCGCGTGCTGCCTTTGGCGAGCGCATCGGCCAGTTCATTCCGGGCCATCCGATTGCCGGTGCCGAGAAGAGCGGCGTGACAGCGGCAAAAGCCGATCTCTACGTGGGCAAGCGCGTGGTGCTGACACCGCTGCCAGAGAATGCCCTGGCGGATGTGCAGGCGCTGCGTACCGTCTGGGAAATCTGCGGTGCGCGCATTTCCGAACTGGAACCGGCGGCGCACGATCGCGTCTTCGCGGCGGTCAGCCACCTGCCGCACCTGCTGGCCTTCGCGCTGGTGCATGACCTCGCCGAGCGCGACAATGCCGACCAGCTGTTTTCCTTCGCCGCCAGCGGCTTCCGTGATTTCACGCGCATCGCCAGCAGCCATCCGGAAATGTGGCGCGACATCTGTGTCGCCAACCGCAATGCGCTGCTCAAGGAAGTCGATGCCTTCATGGTGGAATTGCTGAAGACACGCGTGCTGCTCGCCAGCGCCGACAGCGACGGCCTTGAAGCCATGTTCGCCACGGCTCGCGCGCGGCGCGACGCCTGGCTGGAAACTCTCTGACCCTCTGATTCGTTTCTCCCGACAATGGAATTCATTCAGCTTCCCTCTTTGCATCGTGCCGCCGGCACGGTGAAACTCCCCGGCTCGAAGAGCATCTCCAACCGCATGCTGCTGCTCGCCGCGCTGGCGGAAGGCACCACGGAAATCCGTGACCTGCTCGATTCGGCGGATACGAAGGTGATGCTGACGGCACTCGCCTCGCTGGGCATCGGGCTGGAACCGAAAGGTCCCAATTGCTGGCGCGTGCGTGGCGCGGGCGGCGTCTTTCCGGTCAAGCAGGGCGACCTGTTCATGGGCAACGCCGGCACGGCGATCCGGCCGCTGACGGCAGCGCTGGCGCTGTCGGGCGGGCATTACACAGTCAAAGGCGTGCCGCGCATGCATGAGCGGCCGATCGGCGACCTGGTCGATGGACTGCGCCAGATCGGCTGCGACGTGCGCTACACCGGCAACGACGGATTTCCGCCGCTGGAACTCTTTCCTGCGGATATCAGGCTGTCCGGACCGATCCGGGTGCGTGGTGACGTCTCTTCCCAGTTCCTGACCGCGCTGCTGATGGCCCTGCCGCTGACCGGCAAGACTGCGGTCATCGAACTGACGACCGAACTTATCTCCAAGCCCTACATCGAGATCACGCTCAACCTGATGGCGCGCTTCGGCGTGAAAGTCGAGCGCGAGGGCTGGTCGCGCTTCACGATTCCCGCGGGACAAGGCTATCGCACTCCCGGCGTGGTCTATGTCGAGGGCGATGCCTCGTCGGCCTCCTATTTCCTCGCCGCCGGCGCCATCGGTGGCGGCCCGGTACGCGTCGAGGGTGTAGGCAAGCAGAGCATCCAGGGCGATGTGAAGTTTGCCAATGCGCTGGAGACCATGGGTGCGCGCATTACTTGGGGTGACAACTGGATCGAGTCTTCCGGCCCCGCCGATGGGAAACTGAAGGCCTTCGATCTCGATCTCAATCACATTCCCGATGCGGCGATGACCTTGTCCGTCGCTGCATTGTTTGCCGACGGGAAATGCACGCTGCGCAACATCGCCTCGTGGCGCGTCAAGGAAACCGACCGCATCGTCGCGATGGCGACCGAATTGCGCAAGCTCGGCGCGACAGTGGAAGAGGGCCCCGACTGGATTGCCGTCACGCCGGCACTGACTTTGCAGGCAAACGTCGGCATCGACACCTATGACGACCATCGCGTTGCAATGTGCTTCTCGCTGGCCGCGCTGGCCAGTGTGCCGGTGCGCATCAACGACCCGAAATGCGTATCGAAGACCTTCCCGGATTATTTCGATGTCTTCGCACGCGTCGCCGCCCCGGTGATCGCCATCGACGGCCCGTCGGCCTCGGGCAAGGGGACCGTGGCGCAACGGGTGGCCGAAACACTGGGTTTTCATTTCCTCGACAGCGGGGCGCTCTATCGTCTGACCGCCTTGGCGGCGATGCGTGCGAAGGCGTCTCTCGAAGACGAAGCGGCGGTGGCCGCCGTGGCCGCCAAGCTGCCCGCCGAATTCGCCGGCGACAAGATTCTGCTTTCCGGAGAAGACGTTACCGAGGCGATTCGCACCGAGGATGTCGGCAACGGTGCCTCGAAAATCGCGGCTTTTCCTGCGGTACGGGCGGCCCTGCTGGACCGCCAGCGGGCTTACCGGCGCTTTCCCGGCCTGGTCGCCGATGGGCGTGACATGGGCTCGGTGGTGTTCCCGGATGCCCCGGTCAAGGTGTTTCTGACCGCATCCGCCGAAGCACGCGCGGAAAGGCGATATAAGCAGTTGATCGACAAGGGAATGCCTGCTAACATGCGTCCCCTTTTGCAGGACATTGTGAAGGATCTGAAAGACCGCGATGCGCGCGATGCCGCGCGGAGCGTCGCTCCCCTGAAGCAATGCGACGATGCCGACCTGGTGGATACCACCCGGTTGAACATCGATGAAGCCGTGGCCGCTGTGATGGACATGATCCGCAAGTCCATCAAATAGCTGCCGTTTGTTAACTAACCCGTTGTCAAGACGGATATATCTTGGAATCTTAACCTCTATGTCTGCTACTGCTGCTGCCGTGAATCCCTCCGACGAATCCTTTGCCGCCCTCTTTGAAGAAAGCCTTACGCGCCAGGAAATGCGCGCCGGCGAAGTCATCACGGCCGAAGTTGTCCGCATCGATCAGAACTTCGTGGTCGTCAATGCGGGCCTGAAATCCGAATCTTTCATCCCGGTCGAAGAGTTCAAGAACGACCGTGGCGAAGTCGAAGCCAACATCGGCGATTTTGTGCTGGTCGCCATCGAGATGCTCGAAGACGGCTATGGCGAGACCCGCCTGTCGCGCGACAAGGCCAAGCGCATCGCCGCCTGGAACGACCTTGACAAGGCCATGACCGACAGTATTCTCGTCAAGGGCGTCATCACCGGCAAGGTGAAGGGCGGCCTGACCGTCATGACGAACGGCATCCGCGCCTTCCTGCCCGGTTCGCTGGTCGATACGCGTCCGGTCAAGGACACCACGCCTTTTGAAGGCAAGGAATTCGAATTCAAGGTCATCAAGCTTGATCGCAAGCGCAACAACGTCGTGCTGTCGCGTCGTGCGGTGATGGAAGCCAACATGGGTGAAGAGCGCCAGAAGCTGCTCGAGAACCTGACCGAAGGCACCGTTGTCAAAGGCATCGTCAAGAACATCACCGAGTACGGTGCGTTCGTCGATCTCGGCGGCATCGACGGCCTGCTGCACATTACCGACCTGGCCTGGCGTCGCGTGCGTCATCCTAGCGAAGTGCTCAACGTTGGCGACGAAGTCACCGCCAAGGTACTCAAGTTCGACCAGGAAAAGAATCGCGTCAGCCTCGGCATGAAGCAGCTCGGCGAAGATCCGTGGGTGGGCATCGCCC
>CAZTWA010000111.1:0-8626 GCA_964617225.1 uncultured Methyloversatilis sp. | reverse complement strand
TCCATGATGCCGCCGATGATGACCTGCTGGCCGTCGGACAACGCATCGACGTCGACCTCGGTCGCGTCGTTGAGGAAGCGGTCGAGCAGCACAGGCGAGTCATTGGAGACCTTGACCGCTTCGCGCATGTAGCGCTCGAGGTCCTTCTCCTCATGCACGATTTCCATTGCGCGGCCGCCGAGTACATAACTCGGACGGACGACCAGCGGATAGCCGATCTCCGCGGCAAGGCGCAGCGCATCGGGCTCGGTGCGTGCCGTGCGGTTAGGCGGCTGCTTGAGACCGAGGTCCTGCAGCAATTTCTGGAAGCGCTCGCGGTCCTCGGCGGCGTCGATCATGTCAGGCGAGGTGCCGATGATCGGCACGCCGTTCTTCTCGAGATCGCGGGCGCGCTTCAGCGGTGTCTGGCCGCCGAACTGCACGATGACACCAGCCGGCTTCTCGACATGGACGATCTCGAGGATGTCTTCCAGCGTCAGCGGCTCGAAGTAGAGGCGGTCCGAGGTGTCGTAGTCGGTGGACACGGTCTCGGGGTTGCAGTTGACCATGATGGTCTCGTAGCCGTCTTCGCGCATCGCGAGGGCCGCATGGACGCAGCAATAGTCGAACTCGATGCCCTGGCCGATGCGGTTCGGACCGCCGCCGAGCACCATGATCTTCTTCTTGTCCGAGGGGCGCGACTCGCACTCCTCCTCGTAGGTCGAGTACATGTAAGCGGTCGAGGTGGCGAATTCGGCGGCGCAGGTATCGACGCGCTTGAACACCGGCCGCACGCCCAGCTTCTGCCGGTATTCGCGGACTGCCGTCTCGCCAGCACTGACTTTCGCGGCGACCAGGTTGGCAATTCTGCGATCCGAGAAGCCCTTGCGCTTGAGCGAACGCATGGTTGCGGCGTCGAGCTGTTCGAGCTGCTGCGTCTTCAGCCATTCCTCGGTTTTGACGATGTCCTCGATTTGCACGAGGAACCACGGGTCGATCTTCGTCAGGTTGAAGACGTCCTGCATCGAATAGCCGGAGCGGAAGGCCTGACCGAGGTACCACATGCGCTGCGCGCCGGGGTTGGCCAGTTCGTGTTCGATCTGGGCATCGTCGGCCTGGATCTCGTCGAGGCCATAGACGCTGACCTCGAGGCCGCGCAGCGCCTTTTGCAGCGACTCCTGGAAGCTACGGCCGATGGCCATGACTTCGCCGACCGACTTCATCTGCGTCGTCAGGCGGTCGTCGGCCTGCGGGAACTTCTCGAAGGCGAAGCGCGGCACCTTGGTAACGACGTAGTCGATCGAGGGTTCAAAGGACGCGGGCGTGGCGCCGCCGGTGATGTCGTTCTTCAGTTCGTCGAGCGTGTAACCGACTGCCAACTTGGCAGCAACCTTGGCGATCGGGAAGCCGGTGGCCTTCGAGGCGAGTGCCGAGGAACGCGAGACGCGCGGGTTCATCTCGATGACGATCATGCGTCCGTCGTCCGGGTTGATCGCGAACTGCACGTTCGAACCGCCGGTGTCGACGCCGATCTCGCGCAGCACCGCGATGCTGGCGTTGCGCATGATCTGGTATTCCTTGTCGGTGAGCGTCTGTGCCGGCGCGACGGTGATCGAGTCGCCGGTGTGCACGCCCATCGGGTCGAGGTTCTCGATCGAGCAGATGATGATGCAGTTGTCCTTGCGGTCGCGCACCACCTCCATCTCGAATTCTTTCCAGCCGAGCAGCGATTCCTCGATCAGCAGTTCCTTGGTCGGCGAAGCTTCGAGGCCGCGCTTGCAGATCTCGACGAACTCTTCCTGGTTGTAGGCGATGCCGCCGCCCGAGCCACCCATCGTGAACGACGGTCGGATGATGGTCGGGAAGCCCATCACGCTTTGCACCTGCTGCGCCTCTTCGAGGCTGTGGGCGATGCCGGAACGCGCCGAACCGAGGCCGATCTTCGTCATCGCCTTCTTGAACTTCTCGCGATCCTCAGCCTTGTCGATGGCTTCCTTGGTCGCGCCGATCATCGCCACGCCGTACTTCTCGAGCACACCGTGCTTGGCGAGGTCGAGCGCGCAGTTGAGCGCGGTCTGGCCGCCCATGGTCGGCAGCACCGCGTCGGGGCGTTCCTTGGCGATGATGTTTTCCAGCACCTGCCAGGTAATCGGCTCGATGTAGGTCACGTCCGCCATGTTCGGGTCGGTCATGATCGTCGCCGGGTTCGAGTTGACGAGGATGACCTTGAAGCCCTCTTCGCGCAGGGCCTTGCAGGCCTGGGCGCCCGAATAGTCAAATTCGCAGGCCTGGCCGATGATGATCGGACCCGCGCCGATGATGAGGATGGAGTGGATGTCGGTACGCTTGGGCATCTTATTTTTGCTCCATCATCTTGATGAAGCGATCGAACAGGTAGGCCACGTCGTGCGGGCCGGGGCTCGCCTCGGGGTGGCCCTGGAAGCACAGCGCCGGTCGGTCGGTCCAGGCCATGCCCTGCAGGCTGCCATCGAACAGCGAGACGTGCGTGACCTTGATGTTGGCCGGCAGCGTGGCCGGGTCGGCGGCGAAGCCGTGGTTCTGGCTGGTGATCAGCACCTGGCCGGAGTCCAGGTCCTTGACCGGGTGGTTGGCGCCGTGGTGGCCAAACTTCATTTTAAGCGTCTTGCCGCCACCGGCCAGCGCCATCAGCTGGTGGCCGAGGCAGATGCCGAAGGTCGGCAACTTTTTGTCGAGGAAAGTACGGATGGCGCTAATCGCGTAGTCGCAGGGCTCCGGGTCGCCGGGACCGTTGGACAGGAACACGCCATCGGGATTCATGGCCAGCACGTCGGCCGCCGGCGTTTGTGCCGGCACGACAGTGAGCTTGCAGCCGCGCGAGGCGAGCATGCGCAGGATGTTGCGCTTGACGCCGAAGTCGTAGGCCACGACGTGGAACTTGTCCTGCACGGGTGCCGTATAGCCAGTGCCGAGTTTCCATTCACCCTCGGTCCAGGCGTAAGGCTTGTCGACAGTCACGACCTTGGCGAGGTCCATGCCCGCGAGGCCGGGGAAGGTGCGGGCCTGGGCAATCGCGTCATCAGTACTCAGGTTTTCGCCCGTCATCAGGCAGCCGGCTTGGGCACCCTTCTCGCGCAGGATGCGCGTCAGCTTGCGGGTGTCGATGTCGGCGATGCCCAGCACGTTGCCGGCACGCAGGTAGTCGGAGAGGCTCTGTTCGGAACGGAAGTTCGAGGCAAGCAGCGGCAGATCACGGATCACCAGGCCGGCAGCATAGATACGGCTGGCGTCACCGCCTTCCACGTCTTCGCGATTGACGCCGGTGTTGCCGATGTGCGGGTAGGTGAGGGTGACGATCTGGCGCGTATAGGAGGGATCCGTGAGGATTTCCTGGTAGCCGGTCATGGCGGTGTTGAACACCACCTCGCCGACGCTGGTACCGGCGGCGCCGATACCCTTGCCCCGAAATACCGTCCCGTCGGCGAGAGCAAGCAAGGCGGACGGGAATGCGGTCAAAATCGGGCTCCTGGGCGGTTATTGCGATGCACCAAATCCCGAAAAACAGGATGTTGGTCAAACCGTCGCATTGTAGCCGATTTGCCGCCGCTCGGGCGGGCGGCAGTGTCGAGACGCTCTACCTCAGCCCCAGCACATCCTGCATGTCGAACAGGCCGTTCTTGCGCCCGCACAGGAAGCGCGCGGCACGCAGCGAGCCCAGCGCATAGGACATGCGGCTGGCGGATTTGTGCGTGATTTCAATGCGTTCGCCAGTGCCGGCAAACAGCACGGTGTGGTCGCCGACGATGTCGCCGCCGCGGATTGTCGAAAAGCCGATCTGCGTTGCCGGCCGTTCGCCCGTGTGGCCTTCGCGGCCATAAATGGCGCATTCGTCCAGGCTGCGTCGTAATGCCGCGGCGACGACCTCGCCCATGCGCAGGGCGGTGCCGGATGGGGCATCGACCTTGTGGCGATGATGGGCTTCGATGACCTCGACGTCGTAGCCCTCGTTGAGGATCCGCGCGGCAACGTCGAGCAGCTTGAAGACGGCATTCACGCCGACGGCCATGTTCGGGGCGAAGACGATGGGAATCTCGCGGGCGACCACCTCGATCTGCTGTTTCTGCTCGGCGGTGAAGCCCGTGGTGCCGATCACTGCATGTACGCCATGCCGGCGGCAGATCTCGAGATGCTTCAGGGTCCCTTCGGGACGCGTGAAGTCGATCAGGCAGTCGGCGTTGGCCAGCGCGGCCTCGGCGTCATCGGCGACGTCGAAGGCCGCGGCGAGTTCGGCATCGTCTGCGGCATTCACCGCCTCGATGAGCATCTTTCCCATACGGCCGTTCGCGCCGGCAATGGCGTAGCGAATCGTGGTCATGGTGTTCAGTCTTTCTTGGATTCGGCCGGTACTTCGATGATGCGTGCCGCCGGGGACGGTGCAGCCTGTTCCGTGGCCCCGGTTTCCGCGACGACATCGCCGCCGACGCGGACCAGCTTGCCGTCCTCGAAGAAGACGACGAGGCGGCGCAACTGGGCTTCGCCGCGGCCGGGCTGGAAGCGATAGACATAGTCCCAGCGGTCGGCATGGAACATGTCGGCCACCAGCGGCGTGCCGAGCGCAAAGCGCACCTGGTCGCGGCTCATGCCCGGCTTGAGTTTGGCCACCATGTCCTGCGTGACGTAGTTGCCCTGGCGCACGTCGATGCGGTAGGGCGAAAGATAGGATGTGACATCCGGAGTGCTGGAGCAGGCGGATAGCAACAGCAGGCTCGGGAGCAGGGTGCGCAACGACATGACGGGGATCGGGAGGAACGGAAGGATGCAGAAAACTATATCATACGGGCATCCGCATCCCCGCATGAGCCGAAGCATCCAGAATAGCCCGATGACCGACCGCGCTGAACTCCAGAACATTGGCCTCAAGGCCACGGTGCCGCGTATGACCATCCTCGACCTGTTCCGCAAGTCGACGACGCGCCACCTGTCGGCCGAGGACGTTTACCGCCAATTGCTGGCCGAGAAGATCGACATCGGCCTCGCCACTGTCTATCGGGTGCTCACCCAGTTCGAACAGGCGGGACTGCTCGAACGCCACCATTTCGAAACCGACAAAGCCGTCTTTGAGCTCAAGGACGGCAAGCACCACGATCATCTGGTCTGCCTGCAATGCGGCCGCGTCGAGGAATTCACGGATCCCGAGATCGAGCGGCGCCAGAACAAGGTCGCCAAGGAGCGCGGCTTTGCCGTCGTCGAACACGCGCTTTACCTCTACGCCGACTGCATCAAGAAGGACTGTCCGCACCACCCAGAAAATACCGGGTAAGCGGGGCGTGTTCAAGGAATCAGGAAAAGGACCCCGCCAGTAAAGGAGGAGGACGTACGTCTGGCGGGGTATTCGAGAGCTGTGATCCAGCTAACGGGGTAGTGTGGCTACGTATTCGGCAATTCTTTTGAGTTGGACGTGGTTCGGGGTTTCGCCGCATCCACGCCAGACACTGTCGTGCGCCCTGGTTTCGATGTAACGCTTGGTTTTCAGATAGACGTCATCAACATTCATCCCGGCCAGTTTAGGGGTGGTCGATGAGTTGCTCGTTTTTGCATCCGCCCCATGGCATTGGCTGCATCCATACTCTACGTAGAGTTGCTTTCCTTCGGCGTTGTTTGATGCCAACGCGTTACCCATTGTGGCCAGTCCCAATACAGTTAGGAAACCCGGAAATAAATAGTTCATGATCTTCCCCCCATGATTAGTTACAGAAAGACCTCGATCGCGCCCATAAAGCTGAAGCGCGTTGGCAAACGCTATACCCAAAAATCATAAAAAGCAAAGTATTTTATATTTAAAACAATCATAAAAACATATATATAGACTATCTAAAGCTATAGTCTGTTATGACGAATGTAAGATCTGGCACTTGATCCAGCTCATGTCTTGCCTTGGAATAAGTGCATAAGCTTCAACATCTATGCGCTGGTTTTTTCTTTTGTTGGTTTTCTCTGTCTCGTCGTTGCGTGCCGAAACCTGGCAGGAACCGACGACCGGCATGGCGTTCGTGCGCGTTCCCGGTGCTTGCTTCGCGATGGGCGATACCTTCGGCGGTGGCGATCACAACGAATACCCCGTGCATGAGGTCTGCCTCAAGGACACCTGGATCGGCAAGTTCGAGGTGACGCAAGGTGAGTGGCGCGCGCTCATGGACGAGAACCCATCGGTGTATGAGGGAAACGACCGGCTGCCGGTCGATAGCGTGAATCAGGCTGACATCGCGGAATTCGTCCGTCGCCTCGGCGAGCGGAATCCTGGCCGCGTGTTCCGTCTGCCGACCGAGGCTGAGTGGGAATATGCCTGCCGTGCTGGCGGCCAGGCGGTGAAATTCGGTGGCGCCGCGCCGCCGAAAGGCGCGAATACCGCCGAATATGCGAACCTTCATGGCGAGGGGACGACACCGGTGGGCAGTTTCGCGCCGAATGCACTGGGTATCCATGACATGAGCGGCAACCTCTGGGAATGGGTCAGCGATGTCTATGCGGCCGATGCCTACGTTCGCCACGCGCGCGACAACCCGCACTACCAGGCGGCCGGCCCCGCACGCCTACTGCGCGGCGGTGGTTGGAGCCACGACGCGTTTTTTGCCCGCTGCAGCAAGCGCCACATGCATTGCCGGCCGACGGCCCGCTTCGACTTTGTCGGTTTCCGGTTGGTGATGGAACCCGCCAAGTAAAAGTCAGCGCTGGCGGGACGGCACCCCGGTCAGAGTGGCCGTCCTTCGCCGGTTTCCTCGTGGGTTCGGCCGTCGCGGATGTGATAAATCCGCTTGAAGGTCGGGATGATCTTCTCGTCATGGGTGACGACGATGATCGCGGTGCGGTATTCGCGCGCCAGGTCGTTGAGGATGCGCACCACGGTCAGCGCGCGCTCCGAATCGAGCGGCGCGGTGGGTTCGTCGGCGAGGATCACCGGCGCATGGTTGGCGAGCGAGCGGGCGATGGCGACGCGTTGCTGCTCGCCGCCGGAGAGTTGCGACACCTGCGCGCCGGCGCGGTGCTGCACGTCGAGAGCGGTGAGGAGTTCCAGCGCACGTTTGCGGGCGCTGGCGTTGTCCTGACCGGCGAGCATGGGCAACAGCGCGACGTTGTCGGTAACGTCGAGAAACGGAATCAGGTAGGGCGCCTGAAAAACGAAGCCGATGCGGTCGCGGCGCAGTGCGCGCAGGTCGGGGATTTTCCACGCATCGTCGAAGATGACGTCGCCGGCGAGTTCCATGCGCCCGGCAGTCGGTTCGATCACTGCGCCGAGGCATTTCAGCAGCGTGCTCTTGCCCGAGCCACTGGGGCCAACCAGGCCGACGACTTCGCCGGGCCAGATGGTCATGTCCACGCCCTTCAACGCATCGACGGCGGCGTCGCCCGTGCCGTAGCGTTTTTTCAGGCCGGTGAGCTGGATGGCGGGAATGCCTTTCGTCTTATCCACCAATGGCCTCCGCGGGATCGATGCGCAATGCTGCGCGGATGGCGACGCTGCTCGCCAGCGCGCAGATCGTCAGCACGATGGCGAAACCGCCGATGGCATCCTGCGGCAGCAGCAGCACGTATTTGGGAAAGGCCGGCCCCCACAAGCCGGCGGAAATCCGGCCGACAAGGAAGCCGATGACGCCGAGCGCCAAGGCCTGCTGCAGGATCATGCCGGCGATGATGCGGTTCTTCGCACCGATCAGCTTCAGTACGGCGATTTCGCGCACCTTGGCGAGCGTCATGGTGTAGATGATGAAGGCGACGATGGCGGCCGTGACGATGGCGAGGATGACGAGAAACATGCCGATCTGCTTCGCCGAGGTGGCGATCAGCTTGGCGATGAGGATGTCTTCCATCTGTGTCTTGGTGTAGGCAGTCAGCCGCTTCCAGCGCTGGATCTCGCTGGCTACGGCCGCCGGGTCGGCGCCGGGTGCGAGGCGCACCAGCACGGTATTCACGCTCTTCGCCTGCGTGGCGCTGGCTTGCGCCGCTTCGAGCAGACCGGGCACGCCGGGACGGTTGAAGGCCGGGTTGGCGGCGGTGCGCGCGCGCTCGTTGACCAGTGCGTCGTTGTCCTTGAGGAACTGGATCTCCTGCGCGTCCTTCAAGGGCACAAAAATCATCGGGTCGCCGGAAGACGACACCATGCGTCGCGTCAGGCCGACCACGGTGTAGTCGTGGCGGCGGATCTTCACGCGCTCGCCAAGTTTCAATCCGGCGCGCTCGTCGGCAATCGCTTCGTAATGGCCTTGCAGAATTGGCCGGCCGGTGGTGAGGTAGGGCGGTGCGCCGGGGCGATTGGGGCGGTCGACCTCGATGCCGACGATCATCACGCGCGTGTCCTTGCCGGCATGCGCCATCTGGATGGTGAGGTAGGCCGCGTTGCCGGTCTCTGCCACACCTTCGATGCCGGCAATGCCGCGCCACACGTCGTCGCGCAGACTGGACGGTTCGGCATACGGGCCGAGCGTGCCCTGCTGCACCACCCACAGGTCGGCACCGCTGTTGTCGATCAATACCTGGCCATCGTCAACCATGCCGCGGAACACGCCGGCCATGGTCAGCGTCGCACCAATCAACAGCCCGAGGCCGATGCCGGTGAACAGAAACTTGCCCCAGCCATGCAGGACATCGCGACTGGCGAGGTTGATCATTTCAG
>CAZTWA010000110.1:0-8642 GCA_964617225.1 uncultured Methyloversatilis sp. | reverse complement strand
AGCCGAGGAACAGCGTGTAGGCCGGGTTGCGGGTTTCGTTCCAGTGGCGGTAGCCGACGTTCTTGAGGAAGGCGCGGAACTGCGGCATTTCCGCGCGCGGCACCTGCATGCCCACCAGCACGCGCCCGGTGTCGGCGCCGTGGTTGCGGTAGTGGAACAGGCTGATGTTCCAGCCGGCACTCATCTTGTCGAGGAAGTGCATCAGCGCGCCGGGCCGCTCGGGGAACTCGAAACGGTAAAGGAGTTCATGTTCCACCTGCGGCGCATGGCCGCCGACGAGGTGGCGGATGTGCAGCTTGGCCATTTCGTCGTCGGTGAGGTCGAGCGTGGCGTAGCCGTGCTTTTGCAGGGTGTCGACAAGGCGGGTCGCTTCGCCGCGGTCATGTACCTGGATACCGACGAAGACATGCGCCTCGCCGGCATCGTGGAAGCGGTAGTTGAACTCGGTGATGTTGCGGTTGCCAATCAGGGTGACGAACTTCTTGTAGCTGCCGGGCTTCTCGGGCAGGGTCACGGCGAGCACGGCCTCGCGCTGCTCGCCGACCTCGGCGCGTTCGGCAACGAAGCGCAGCCGGTCGAAGTTCATGTTCGCGCCCGAGGCGACGGCGACGAGGGTCTTGCCCTTGGCCTTGCGGCGCCGCGCCCACTCCTTCGCGCCGGCGACGGCGAGCGCCCCGGCCGGCTCGAGGATCGAGCGCGTGTCCTCGAACACATCCTTGATTGCGGCGCAGATCGCGTCGGTGTCGACCAGCACCATTTCATCGACGTATTCCTGGCAGAGGCGGAAGGTCTCCTCGCCAACCAGCCGGACGGCCGCGCCGTCGGCGAACAGGCCGACGGTGTCGAGCCGCACGCGCTTGCCGGCCTTGAGCGAGCGGTCCATTGCGTCGGCGTCGACGGCCTCGACGCCGATGATCTTCGTCTTCGGCCGCAGCCGCTTGATGTAGGCCGCCACGCCGGAAATCAGGCCGCCGCCACCGACGCAGCAGAACACCGCGTCGATCGGGTCGGGATGCTGGCGCAGGATCTCCATCGCGATGGTGCCCTGCCCGGCGATCACGTACGGATCGTCGAAAGGATGCACGAAGGCGAGTTTGTGTTTCTTCTCGAGCGCGAGTGCGTGTGCGTAGGCGGCGTCGTAGGCATCGCCGTGCAGCACGACCTCGGCGCCGCGCTTGCGGACCGCGTCGATCTTGATCTGCGGCGTGGTCGTCGGCATCACGATCACCGCGCGGATGCCAAGTTTCTGCGCCGCCAGCGCCACGCCTTGCGCGTGGTTGCCGGCCGAGGCGCAGATGACGCCGCGCTTGCGCTGCTGCGGCGTCAGGTGGGCGATCTTGTTGTAGGCGCCGCGCAGCTTGAAGCTGAACACCGGCTGCATGTCCTCGCGCTTGAGCAGGATGCGGCTGCCTGTCCGGGCCGACAGGTTGGGGGCGTAATCGAGCGGGGTTTCTACCGCGACGTCATAGACGCGGGCGTTGAGGATCTTTTCGAGGTAATCCATCGGAATGGGGGGCGGGGAGGGGCAGGGGGTGGAATCGCGCAAGGGTAACATGCGGCATGGATTTTCTCTTCTCGCCGGAAGCGGCCAACCTGGGGCTGGCCGGCCTGTTCCTCGCCAGCTTCCTCGCCGCCACGTTGCTGCCGGGCGGGTCCGAGGCGCTGTTCGTTGCGTTGGTGCTGGCGCATCCCGAACAGTCTGCCGCTGCGCTCGCACTGGCCACCCTCGGCAACACGCTCGGTGGCTTGACCACCTACGGCATGGGGCGGCTGATCCCCGCGAAAGTCAGCGCTGGTGGGACGGCACGGTTTTCGGTGCGGCATACGGCGACCCTCGACCGCTGGGGGCCGGCGGCGTTGCTGCTGGCGTGGGCGCCGGTGATCGGCGATGCGCTGTGCGCCGCCGCCGGCTGGTTGCGCCTGCCCTGGCTGCCCTGCCTGCTCTGGATGGCGGTGGGGAAAGGCGCGCGCTACGGGGTGCTGCTGCTCGTCGCACCGCCGCTGCTGGGCTGACGGAAACGGTGCAGCGGCGGCTGCGCAGCGTAAAATCGCCAACGTTTATTTCGGCATGAAGGACACCCCATGACCCGCACGGTGCTGCAGCGCCTCGCCGCCTTTTCCGCCACTTTCCTCTTCTCGCTGGGCGCGCTGGCGCAATCCGCCCAGACCGAGTTGCTGCTCTACTGCGGCATCACCATGGTGCGGCCGATGACCGAGATCGCCCAACTGTTCGAGAAGCGCGAAAACGTCAAGATCGCCATTGCGCAGGGGGGTTCCGAGGATCTCTACCAGTCGGCGAAGAAAAGCGGTGCCGGCGACTGGTACCTGCCCGGCGAACCGAGCTATCGCGAAAAACACCTGGCCGAGGGCCTGTTCCTCGACCATGTCACCGTCGGCCACAACCAGATGGCGCTGATGGTGCAGAAGGGCAACCCCAAGAAGGTCAAGCCCGATCCGCGCGAGCTGCTGCGCAAGGACCTGGTCGCCATCGTCGGCAATGCCGAATCCGGCAGCGTAGGCCAGGAAGCCAAGAGCATCCTCGACCGGCTCGGCATCTACCCGCAGGTCGTGCGCGCGACGGCGTTCCTTTCGCCGGATTCGCGCAGCCTGGTGAATGCGATGAAGAAGGGCGAGGCCGACGTGACGCTGAACTGGCGCGCGACGGCGTTCTTTCCCGACAATGCGCCCCGGCTCGATGTCGTCGACCTCGATCCCAAGGTCGCCCGGCCGCAGGCGCTGCTACTGATCCACCTCAAGAGTTCGAAGCATCCCGAACTGGCCAAGCGCTTCATGGCGCTCGCCGCGGGTGACGACGGGCAGGCCATCTTCCGCAAGCATGGCTTCCTGGACAGCAAGGGCGTGGGCAGCCGTTAAGCCGGCGCGTTGGCGATGATCGCACCGCGCCCAGGCACGCGCACTGCCGTCAATCCCTCGATCAAGTGGCTGATCGGCATCGCCGTCAGCTGCCTGGTGGTGGTGCTCGGCCTCAAGGTCGTCTTCGACAACCTGCAGGATGAACTGAACGCCCGCAGCGCCAACGAGCGCGCGCGCCTGTTCGTCGGCGAGGAGATCGTGCGCGGCATCCGCGGGATCGAGAAGGATCTCTACCAGCTTTCCGTCACGGCGAATCCCGCGGCCGCCCGGCGTGTGACGCGTTCCATCGACACGCAACTGAACAAGTTGCGCCACGACCTCAATGTCCTGCAGGAGGGCGGCACGGTGCGCCGCGAGGTGTTGCTGAATATCGAGGGGCGCGACCAGATGGTGCGCGAGGCGACCTACGTGCCGACCGACGAGGCCGGCCGGTACGTCATGGAAATCATCGAGATCACGCCGCTGCTCGACGAGATCGACGAAAAGACGGTCGGCCTGATGACCCTGATGCTGCGCGGCTGGGAATACCAGGAGCGCGATGACAGCGCGGGCTTTTTCGCGTTCCATAGCGATATCGACGTTTTCCTCAAGCACCTGCCGCCGTATTTCGCCCGCCTCAACGAGAATGCCAGTCGGCTCTTCTTCGACAGCAGCGAACGGTTGCGCGAACTCGAGGCGGAACTGGAAGCGCAGCGCGTCCGCCTCAAGCGGGTCGAGATGGGCGTCGTGGCCGTGGTGATGATCCTCGCTGGCCTGATCGCGATGGGTTTCGTGCAGCGCATCGAGGTCGCCAACCGGCAGCTGCAGGAGGCCATCGGGCAGATGCGCGACGCCAAGGAGCAGGCCGAACGCGCGAGCCGCGCGAAATCCGATTTTGTCTCGCGCATGAGCCACGAGCTACGCACGCCGTTGAACGCCATCATCGGTTTCGCCGACCTGCTCGAGGCCGAGCCCCTGTCGCCGTCGCACAAGGGCTACGTCAAGCTCATCAACGACTCGGGCCGGCACCTGACGGAACTCGTCAATGCGGTGCTCGACCAGGCCAAGATCGAGGCGGGCAGCCTGACGCTGGAGAAGATCCCCTTCGATTTCAAGGCCGCGATCGACGCGGTGCGGACGATCGTCAGCGACCGCGCGACCGCCAAGGGGCTGGAGTTCATCGCCACCATCAGCGACCAGTTGCCGCGCTACGTCATCGGCGACCCGACGCGGCTGCGCCAAGTCCTCATCAACCTGCTGGTGAATGCCGTCAAGTTCACCGAGCATGGTTCGGTCGAGCTGCGCATCGCGCCGGACGGCGACCGCATCCATTTCAGCGTGCGCGATACCGGCATCGGCATGGACGCCCAGGCCCTGGCGCGGTTGTTCAAGCCGTTCAGCCAGGCCGACGATTCCGTCACGCGCAAGTATGGCGGCACCGGACTCGGCCTGCTGATCTCGAAAGAGCTGATCGAGGCGATGGGCGGCAGCATCGAGGTCGAGAGTGCGCCGGAGGCCGGCACTGCCTTCTGGTTCTGGCTGCCGCTGCAAACGGCCGAAGCCCTCGACCGCGAAAGTATGCAAGGGGCGGCGGCACCGGGCGGCCTGGCCGAGCTCGTGCCCGGCAAGGTGCTGGTGGTTGACGACAACGCCGTCAATCTGCAGTTGGCGAGCGCCATGCTGGACCGGCTCGGCCTCGCGCACGAGACCACGGACAGCGGCGCTGATGCCCTGCGCCGTCTCGCCCGCGCTGACGCCGACTTTGCGCTGGTGCTGATGGACATGGAGATGCCGGAAATCGACGGGGTCACCGCCACCCGCGAACTGCGCGCTCGCGAAGCGGCACTGGGCAAGGTAAACCAACGACATTTGCCCATCGTCGCCATGACGGCCAACGCGCTGCAGGAGGATCGCGAGCGCTGCTTCGCCGCCGGCATGGATGGCTATCTCGCCAAGCCGGTCAGCCTGATGGCATTGCGGCAGGAATTCCAGCGGCTGTTCGGCAGCCGGGACACGGCAACCGTGGCGGCTCCTGCGCCTGCGGCATCGCCGGCCGCCACCATACCGACGTCCGCCACGACGGGGCCGGTATTCGACCGCGGGGCCGCGGTGGCCATGATGGGCGACGACAGCCTGTTCGACGAGGTGGCCGGGATGTATGTCGCCGATGTGCCGGGTTATCTCGCGGAAATCGACGCGGCCCTCGTGGCCGGCGATGCTGATCGGCTGGCGCGTGCCGCCCACACGGTGAAGGGCTTGTTCGCCACCTTCGTTGCACCCGCGGGACAAACCGCTGCCTTGCAGCTTGAGCAAGCGGCGCGGGCTGGCAACCTGGCCGAGTGCGCCCCGCTGGCGACCGCCGTGCGTGCCCGTGCCGAGGCGTTGTCCACCGCATTGGCTCAGACATGAAAGTCAGTGCCGGCGGGACGGCACCGCCCGATCGGTTAACGCCGTATTGCCGACCTTGAACCGCCAGCGGTCAAGTGATTGGTTGCGGTAACGGTCGGCAGGCAAGGCGTTCCACGTTAGAATTTGTCGCCTTGCAGCATACTTTGCGCCCATGACCGCACGCCTCAGGGAAATTCCCTACAACACCACGTCATTCTCCGATCGCGAGATCGTCATCCGCCTGCTCGGTCCTGCGATGTGGGCGATCCTCGACGAACTGCGCGGCCAGCGCGTCACCGGCCGTTCCGCGCGCATGTTGTACGAAGTGCTGGGCGACATCTGGGTGGTGCGCCGCAACCCCTATCTCGAGGACGACCTGCTGGCCAGCCGCGAGCGGCGCGGCGCGCTGATCGGCGCGCTCAAGCACCGCCTCGCCGAGATCGAAAAGCGGCGCGCCGGCAATACCGCGGTCGCCCAACTGCTGGCCGCCGCCGAGAAGGCCGTGGCCGACTTCGAACGCTGGTTCGACGCCACGGCGGCGTTGCGGCGCAAGGTCATGCAGCACCTCGCGCGCCACACGCGCCGCGACAACATCTGCTTCGACGGCCTCGCGCGTGTTTCGCACGTGACCGATGCCACCGACTGGCGCGTCGAGTACCCGTTCGTCGTGCTGACACCCGATACCGAGGAAGAGATCGCCCCGCTGGTGCGCGACTGCATCGCGCTGGGCCTGACGATCATCCCGCGCGGCGGCGGCACCGGCTACACCGGCGGTGCCGTGCCGCTCGATCCCCACGCGGTGGTCATCAACACCGAGAAGCTCATTGACATGGGTACGGTGCAGGAGGTCGTCCTGCCGGGGCTCGACCGCCCGTATGCGACGATCCGCACCGGTGCCGGTGTCGTCACGCGTCGCGTGATGGAGCGCGCCGAGGCCGCCGGGCTGGTGTTCGCCTGCGATCCGACCTCGGCCGACGCGTCCTGCATCGGCGGCAACATCGCGATGAACGCGGGCGGCAAGAAGGCCGTGCTGTGGGGCACCGCGCTCGACAACCTCGCCTCATGGCGGATGGTCGACACCGAGGGCCGCTGGCTCGAGGTGGAACGCATCGACCACAACCTCGGCAAGATCCACGACCAGGAAACCGCGACCTTCCGCCTCAAGTACCTCACCGACGACGGCGGCGTGGCGCGCGAGGAAACGCTCAGCGTGCCGGGCCGCATCTTCCGCAAGACCGGCCTGGGCAAGGACGTCACCGACAAGTTCCTCGCTGGCCTGCCCGGCGTGCAGAAGGAGGGCTGCGACGGCCTGATTACCTCGGCCGTGTGGGTCCTGCACAAGATGCCGCCGGTACAACGCACCGTCTGCCTCGAATTCTTCGGGCAGGTGCGCGACGCCGTGCCGAGCATCGTCGAGATCACCGACTACTTCAAGCCCGGCGGCGCCGGGTTGGCGGCGGGTGTGCTGCTCGCCGGCCTCGAGCATCTCGACGAGCGCTACGTCAAGGCCGTCGGCTATGCCACCAAGGCCAAGCGGCACGGCCGGCCGAAGATGGTGCTGCTCGGCGACATCGTCGGCAACGACGAGGATGCCGTGATGCGCGCCACCTCCGCGGTCGTGCGCATGGCCAGCGTGCGCGGTGGCGAGGGCTTCATCGCCGTGACGCCCGAGGCCCGCAAGCAGTTCTGGCTCGACCGCTCGCGCACCGCGGCGATTTCGCGCCATACCAACGCCTTCAAGATCAACGAGGACGTGGTGATCCCGCTGCCGCGCATGGGCGACTATTGCGACGGCATCGACCGCTTCAATATCGAGTTGTCGATCGGCAACAAGCTTGCGCTCTGCGATGCGCTGACCGAATTCCTCAGCGGCGAGCTGCCGCTGCACATCGGCGATGCCGGCCTCTCGGGCCGCGCGCTGATCGGCGACCGCCGCGATCTCGCGGTGGCGGCCGTGGCCGAAGTGCGCAACCGCTGGCAGGACCTGCTCGACAACCTCGACACGCATTTCCCCGCCCTGCAGGACTACTCGCTGCGGGTCTCGTGGAAGGCCGAACTCAAGCCGGTGCTCGAGGAGATCTTTGCCGGCGACGCCTACGGGCCGACGCGCGCGCGCATCGAGGCGATCCATCAAAAAGTGTTGAAGGGTCGCGTGTTCGTCGCGCTGCACATGCATGCCGGCGACGGCAACGTGCATACCAACATCCCGGTCAACTCGGACAACTACGCGATGCTGCAGACGGCCTATCGCACCGTCGACCGCATCATGGACCTCGCGCGCGGCCTTGGCGGCGTGATTTCCGGCGAGCACGGCATCGGCATCACCAAGCTCGACTACGTGAGCGCCGACGAGATCCAGCCGTTCCGCGACTACAAGCAACGCATCGATCCGGACGGCCGCTTCAACCGCGGCAAGCTGATGCCCGGGGCGAACCTCGCCAACGCCTATACGCCGTCGTTCGCGCTGCTCGGCGTCGAGTCGCTGATCATGGAGCAGTCCGAGATCGGCGGCATTTCCGACATGGTCAAGGACTGCCTGCGCTGCGGCAAGTGCAAGCCGGTCTGCTCCACGCACGTGCCGCGCGCCAACCTGCTCTACTCGCCGCGCAACAAGATCCTCGGCGTCGGCCTGCTGGTCGAGGCCTTCCTCTACGAAGAGCAGACGCGGCGCGGCATCTCGCTCAAGCACTTCGAGGAATTCTCCGACGTGGCTGACCACTGCACGGTCTGCCACAAGTGCGTGAAGCCCTGCCCGGTGGATATCGACTTCGGCGACGTGTCGATCGCGATGCGCAATTTCCTGCGCAAGACCGGCAAGAAGAAAACCTCGCCGGGCACGGCGCTGGCGATGGCCTTCCTCAGCGCAACCGATCCCGCGCGCATCAAGGCGCTCAAGACCGGCATCGTCGATCTGGGCTACCAGGCGCAGCGCTGGGGCCATGCACTGGCGAAGATCGTCGGGCTGACGCAGGAGACAGTGCGCCACCCCCCCGCCTCGCTCGGCCGGCCGGACGTCAAGACGCAGGTCATCCATTTCCTCAACAAGCCGTTGCCGGCCAATGTGCCGCGCCGCACCGCGCGCGCGCTGCTCGACATCGAGGACGCCGCGATCATCCCGGTGATCCGCGACCCCAAGCGGGGCAGTGGGGCCAGCGGAGGCAACGGCGGCAGCGAGGATGGCGACGCCGTCTTCTATTTCCCCGGTTGCGGATCGGAGCGGCTGTTCTCCCAGGTCGGGCTCGCCACGCAGGCGATGCTCTGGCATGTCGGCACGACGACCGTGCTGCCACCGGGCTACCTGTGCTGCGGCTATCCGCAGACCTCATCCGGCGACGAGGCGAAGGGTACGGCGATCACCACGCAGAACCGCGTGCTGTTCCACCGCGTCGCCAACACGCTCA
>CAZTWA010000109.1:0-8666 GCA_964617225.1 uncultured Methyloversatilis sp. | reverse complement strand
CTAGCGTCCTTTTTTATTGTCCCCTGAAGCAGGAGTTATGCAGAGAAGGAGGATCCGCAACCGCAGGTGCTGGTAGCGTTCGGGTTCTTGATGACGAACTGCGATCCTTGCAAGCCTTCACTGTAGTCGATCTCGGCCCCAACGAGATACTGGAAACTCATGGGGTCGATCAGCAACGTAACGCCATTTTTCTCCATGGTCGTATCGTCTTCGTTGGTCACTTCGTCAAAAGTAAATCCATACTGAAATCCGGAGCAGCCGCCGCCAGTCACGAAAACACGCAACTTCAGTTCAGGGTTACCTTCTTCCAGTATCAGTTCCTTGACCTTGTTTGCCGCGCTATCCGTAAAGATCAGCGGCGAAGTCATTTCAGCAGGGGCATTCATTGTGAGCTCTCCTAGGGAGTTGGGTTAGCAGCTTTATTATCCGGCTCAAGATACTGCCGGTCAAATACACCATCTTGTGGCAACGCAAATAATTTCAATGCGTGTTCGCAAGTTTCAGTTCGACCGTCTTGGCAGTCGTCGCGCCACGGTGCAACAAGCGGCCCTGCACAATCGCGCCCAGATGGATTTCTATCGAGTTGTATTCCACGTCCCCCGCTACGCGGGCTCGTGGCTGCAACTCCAGAGAATCCGTTGAGCGGACAGGGCCATTGACTGCACCATTGATGACCAGGTGGGGAACCATCACTTCGCCATCGACCCGCGCATGTTCGCTGATCACGAGAGTACCAGGATGATCGCCTGACACACTGACATTCCCCCGCACTTCGCCATCGATGCGCAAACCACCCGTAAATGTGACGTTACCTTCGACGATTGTCCCTGCGCCAATCAGGGTATCGATCCGGTTATTGGCTTTGCTGGTTTTTCCAAACATGGCTGACCTCCTTTGAAATCGACTGGCGCGACGACGCCTCACTTCTTCTTTGACTTTGACAAGCGCTCGAGTACCGCAAGTTCCTCCTTGAGGCGGGCATTTTCCTCTACCAATGCGTTTTGCCTTTCAGTGAGCAGTTTCTGCGCTGCCTTTTCGATCTGCAAGTCGTTTTCACTCGCCGCCAGCAGTCCACGCAGGCGGGTAACCTCTTCCACGAGTGTCGCATTGGTCGATTGCATTGCACTGATCTCGCTTTGATCAAAACCTGCAATCTGGCGACCGAAATCAAATACCCAAACCGCGAGAATGATCAGCAGGCTAACGAGAATAATGATGCTGAAGGCACGCAAACGCCAAGGCACATGGGGCCGGACAGCAACCTGCGGGGCGAAAATTCCGAAGCGCCCACGCAAGCGCCGCAGGATCAGGGCAAGACGGGAACCTGCGTAAGACCCAGGCATTCGTCGAAGCCGAACATCAGATTCATGTTTTGCACGGCCTGACCGGCGGCGCCCTTGACCAGATTGTCGATCACCGACAGAACCACAAGCGTATTTCCCCCTTGCGGGCGATGTACCGCGATGCGGCACGTATTCGAGGCCCTGACGGAGCGGGTATCCGGATGGGACTTGACAGGAAGCACATCGACGAACGACTCACCGGCAAAGCGTTTCTCGTAGAGCAACTGGAAATCCTCTTCGCGCGTAATACGGGCATACAACGTGGCATGGATGCCTCGAATGATCGGAGTCAAATGGGGAACGAAGGTCAGCCCGACGGAAGCACCCGCGATGTTCGTCAGCCCTTGCCGGATCTCGGGCAGGTGGCGATGCCCTGCCACGCCATACGCCTTGAAGTTGTCGGATGCCTCGGCAAACAGGATATGGGTTTCCGCCTTGCGGCCCGCCCCTGAGACACCTGATTTTGCGTCCGCAATCAGATAATCGATATCAACACAGCCCGCCTCGATCAATGGCAGGAAGCCCAACTGAACGGCCGTGGGGTAACACCCGGGGTTAGCCACCAGGCGAGCACTGCCGATCTGCGCACGATTGAGTTCTGGCAAACCATAGACCGCTTCCGCGACCAGATCAGGGGCAACATGGGTCATGCCGTACCACTTTTCCCAGACGGCAATATCCTTGATGCGGAAATCCGCGGCCAAATCGATGATGCGTACGCCGGCCTCGAGCAGGCTGCGCGCCTGTTGCATGGCCACGCCGTTAGGCGTGGCGAAGAAGACGACCTGACAATCCTTCAAGGGCGCTGTTGCCGGATCGCTGAAATTCAGAGAAACCCTGCCCCGCAGGCTGGGAAACATGTCGGCAACCGCACTGCCGGCTTCCGCGCGCGAAGTGATCGCTGCCAGTTCCACCTCGGGATGCTGTAACAACAGACGTAGCAATTCGACGCCCGTGTAACCCGTACCGCCGACAATACCAACCTTGATCATGCCAGTGCTCCAAACGTTCTTTAAGCGGGCCATCATAACCGACAATGAACACAGACAAAAAAGCCGCCCGGAGGCGGCCTTTTCGGGAAGCGCTCAGTTGCCTCCTTAACGCTTCGAGAATTGCTTGCGGCGGCGCGCCTTGTGCAGACCGACCTTCTTGCGCTCGACTTCGCGCGCGTCGCGCGTGACGAAACCGGCCTTGGAAAGCACGGGCTTGAGCTCGGCATCATATTCGATGAGGGCGCGCGTAATGCCGTGACGGACGGCACCGGCCTGACCGGATTCGCCACCACCGGTGACATTGACCATGATGTCGAATGTCGCGAGATGCTGCGTCAGTTCGAGCGGCTGGCGCACGACCATCCGGCCAGTTTCGCGGGAGAAGAACTCATCCACCGGCTTGTCATTCACGACGATCTTGCCGCTGCCGTTTTTCAGGAACACGCGGGCGACTGCGGTCTTGCGGCGACCGGTGCCATAGTAGTAGTTGGCCGACATAATCTATTCGTCCTGTCAGAATTCCAGGGTTTTGGGCAGCTGTGCCGAATGCGGATGTTCGCCGCCGGCATAGCACTTCATTTTCTTCAGCATCGCATAGCCGAGCGGACCCTTGGGGAGCATGCCCTTGACGGCCTTTTCCAGTACGCGGGAAGGAAAGCGCTGCTGCAGCTTGATGAAATTGGTTTCATAGATGCCTCCCGGGAAACCGGAGTGGCGGAAATACTTCTTGTCTTGTGCCTTGTTGCCGGTCACGCGCAGCTTGTCCACATTGACGACGACGATGTAGTCGCCCGTATCGACGTGGGGGGTGTATTCCGGCTTGTGCTTGCCACGCAGGCGGCGAGCAATTTCGGCGGCCAGACGTCCGAGCACCTTGTCCGAGGCGTCGACGACGAACCAATCGCGCTTGACTTCATGCGGTTTGGCGGAAAAAGTCTTCATGGAGGATCCTTGCTACCCTAATTCACACAACTTGGTTGGCGCACGGTCGGACCGAAAATGATGGCCCGCCACGCGGAAAGCCGCATATGCTATCGCAGATATTCACGAAAAGTCAAACACTTTTCCTGTGCTATTCGTGCCGTTCCGCCAGCGCTGACTTTTATCAGCGGCCAGCGCGCATACAATCGGCCTCCCAAAACCGAGGAGATACAACCTATGCTGGAATGCACGGTAAGGTGGCAGCCCCATGGCATGAGCTTCATCGCCGAAACCGGCAGCGGCCACATCGTAGCCATGGATGGCGCGCCCGAAGCGGGCGGACACAATCTGGCGCCCCGGCCACTGGAAATGCTGCTGGCCGGTGCCGGGGGATGCACCTCGTTCGATGTCGTCGCAATCCTCAAGAAAGCGCGTCAGGAAGTCATCGACTGCGCGGTCAGGTTGACAGCGGAACGCGCCGAGGCAGATCCCAAGGTGTTTACCCGCATCGATCTGCACTTCATCGTCACAGGACGCAGCCTCAAGCCTGAATCCGTGGAGCGCGCCATCAAGCTGTCGGCGGAAAAGTACTGCTCTGCCTCGATCATGTTGGGCAAGACCGCCCAGATGAATCACACTTGGGAAATCGTCGAAGTCTGATCCAACCGCGTCAAACCCAATAGGCGGTCGTCGTCATCACCTTGGCCGCCACCTTCATCGCGCTCTTGGCAACCACGGGTAGTTCGGCAGCGCCGAGACTGAGTGCAGTCTGGGCGTGCGCAATCTCGTCGGCCTTCATCTGGTCGATGATGGCCTGCGAACGGCGATCTTCCGCAGGCAGCTGACGCATATGGTCGTCGAGGTGCGCCTCGACCTGCCGTTCCGTTTCGGCGACAAACCCCAGACTGACGGGATCTCCGAGCCGGCCGGCAATGGCGCCGATCGTCCAGGCCCCGACGTACCACAGCGGATTGAGCAGGCTCTTGCGACCATCGAGTTCCTCGATGCGCCGCTCGGTCCAGTTCAGGTGCTCGGTTTCCTCCCAGGCGGCGCGTTCCAGCGCCACGCGCACCGTGCTTTCGCGCGCAGTGAATGCCTGTCCGGCGTAAAGCGCCTGCGCACATACCTCGCCGACATGATTGATGCGCATCAGTGCCGCCACATGACGGCGCTCTGCTGCCGTGAGTTCCGCCTCGGGGAGTTCTTCGCCGGGCAATGCCCGCACTGTTGGCGCCTTGGTGAACACAGTACGGAGCGCCTGGTCGACTTGCAGGATGAGGGGGTCAACCAGACTCATGGGGAACCTCAATTTGCATTGGGATGCTTGCCCAGACGCAAGGCCTCGCGACCCTCGTCCGCCGTGTAAATTGCATTACCGACAGGGCAGAAATAATCTCTGGAAAGCGCGGCATGATGCCGGTTGGTCGGCTTGTTCTCGACGGGGCGCCACTCGCTCCGCCGCGCCAAGGCCCACGTTCCATCGCGGTGGCCGGTCGCATAGATCTTGTATTCCCGGCTCTCGCAGCGCATGCCTTCGTAGGTGACATTGGTCGAACCCCCGCTCGTCCGAATCACCAGCGTATAACGCACCACGCCATCCTTGCCGACACTCAGAGTCGAAGCATCAATGAAGTATTTGTGCGTCGTCGTTGCGCTGACGTAGAACTCCAGCAGATTTACCTCCTGTGGGAATCCGGGTAGTTGCACGATATCTTCTGTCCACTTGGGCGCATCCGGATCATCATTGTCCCGCAAGCCCAGTGCCGCGACAGCAGCACCAGACAGCAGCAACCCCACCAGCAAGGCAATGAGACGGTTCATCGTTCACCGACCTGTTCCTGCTCGTCTGTCGTCTGACCGATGTCGAGCGACCAACCCGGAATGCGCATGGGCGAATGGAACAGGAGTCGGGACAACTCGGTGAGCGCCTGCTCATACACCATGCGCTTGAATTCGATGACCGAATCAAGCGGCACCCAGTAATTACTCCAGCGCCAGGCGTCGAACTCCGGCTTTGAGGTGGCGCGCAGGCTGATGTCGGTGTCGCGGCCAGTCAGCCGCAACAGGAACCAGATCTGCTTCTGTCCCTTGTAGGTGCCGCGCCACTCGCGGCGCACCCATTGTTTCGGAACGTCGTATCGCAGCCAATCACGCGTGCGGCCGAGGATGCGAACATGATCGGGCTTCAGCCCGACTTCCTCGTACAGTTCGCGGAACATCGCCTCTTCCGGCGTTTCCCCCTTCTTGATCCCGCCTTGCGGGAATTGCCAGGAATGTTCGCGAATCCGTTTGCCCCAGAACACCTCGTAACGTTGATTGGTCAGAATGATGCCGACGTTCGGGCGATAACCTTCCCGATCGAGCATGGTGAACCTCAATGTATTTGTCTGGATCGGATTGTTTCATATTCGCCCGAGCGAGGAAAGCCGAGCGGGCAGGTAAAATTGCCAGCTTATTGTCAGATTTAGGAAAATCTCGTCATGCGCGCCAGTCAGTTCTTCATTGCCACCCTCAAGGAAGCCCCCTCCGACGCCGAGGTCGTCTCGCACAAGCTGATGACGCGCGCCGGCATGATCCGCAAGCTGGCTGGCGGCATCTACAGCTACATGCCCATGGGGCTGCGCGTGATCCGCAAGATCGAGGCGATCATCCGCGAAGAGATGAACCGCGCCGGTGCCATCGAGTTGCTGATGCCGCTGGTGCAACCCGCCGAACTCTGGCAGGAAACCGGGCGCTGGGACAAGATGGGGCCCGAATTGCTGCGCGTCAAGGATCGCCATGACCGCGACTTCATCATCCAGCCGACCTCCGAGGAAGTCGTGACCGACATCGCGCGGGGCGAGATCCATAGCTACCGCCAGTTGCCGAAAAACTTCTACCACATCCAGACCAAATTCCGCGACGAGCGACGCCCGCGTTTCGGCGTGATGCGGGGTCGCGAGTTCACAATGAAGGATGCTTATTCCTTCGATCGCGACGAGGCCGGCGCCGAAAAAAGTTATCAGGTGATGTACGCAGCCTACGTGAAAATCTTCGAGCGTCTGGGCCTGAGTTTTCGTGCCGTGCGCGCCGACACCGGCGCCATCGGCGGTTCGCTGTCGCATGAATTTCAGGTGATCGCCGATACCGGTGAAGATTTGCTGGTGTATTGTCCGGATTCCGAATACGCCGCCAACATCGAACTGGCCGAAGCGCTCCCGCTGATTCCGCAGCGCAGTACTCCCGCCGAAGCCATGCAAAACGTCGCCACGCCGGACACCATGCGTTGCGAGGATGTCGCCAAACTGCTCAATCTGCCCATCGAACGCACGGTGAAGTCCATCGTTTTGGCTGCCGATTCGCCGCTGGGTCCCGAAGTCTGGCTGCTGCTGCTGCGCGGCGATCACGATCTCAACGAAGTCAAGGCCGGCAAGGTCGCCGGGCTCGACAACGGCTTCCGCTTCGCGACCGAGCAGGAAATCATCGAGCACTTCGGCTGCCCACCCGGCTACCTGGGTCCCATCAACACGAAGAAGCCGATCAGGGTCGTCGCCGACCGGACGGTAGCGCACATGCACGACTTCGTCTCCGGCGCGAACGAAATCGGCTTCCATATCCAGGGCATCAACTGGGGGCGCGACCTGCCGGAGCCGGAAGTTGTCGCCGACATCCGCAATGTCGTCGAGGGCGATCCGTCGCCGGACGGCAAGGGCAGGCTGGCAATCCAGCGTGGCATCGAAGTCGGCCATGTCTTCTTCCTCGGCACCAAGTATTCCGCATCGATGAACTGCACCTACCTCGATGAGAACGGCAAGCCGCAACTGATGGTGATGGGCTGCTATGGCATCGGCGTCACACGCCTCGTCGGTGCGGCCATCGAACAGAACCACGACGACAAGGGCATCATCTGGCCGGACTCCATCGCCCCTTTCACGGCAGTCATCTGCCCGGTCGGCTGGGGCAAGTCCGAGGCCGTACGAATGGCGGCGCTCGATCTTTACGAAAAGCTCGTCATCTCTGGAATCGACGTCATTCTCGACGACCGCGACGAGCGGCCGGGTGTGATGTTCGCCGACTGGGAACTCGTCGGCGTCCCGCACCGTATCACCCTCGGCGACCGGGGCCTCAAGGAGGGCATTGCCGAATACCAGCATCGTCGCGACAAGGAAGCCGCCAAGGTGCCGCTGGCCGACATCGCGGCTTGGGTGCGCCAGAAGGCATGCAGCTGAAGCAACTGCGTTCACTCCTCGCTGGCGTCCTGCTGCTCGCCGGGACTTCCCCATCCTGGGCCGGCGCGCAGAAATACGAACCCCTCGCCGCCAGCGTGCAGGCCGCCCTGCATGCGGCAGTATCCGACCGAGCCACACCAGAACCGCGTTTCGACAGCATCAACGAAAAAATTGACTGGCTCACGGAGATGTCGCGCCGGCTGGAGCGGCGCATGCCCGACCGGGATGCCCGCCTCGAGTTTCTCAAAGCCGTGCGGTATGAAGCGCAGCGAGCCGGCCTCGATCCCCAGCTCGTACTCGGGCTGATCCAGGTCGAAAGCGGGTTTCGCAAGCATGCCGTTTCCGTCGCCGGGGCGCGCGGCTACATGCAGGTGATGCCCTTCTGGGTCAAGCTGATCGGCAGCACGGACAACAACCTGTTCCACCTGCGTACCAACCTGCGCTATGGCTGCACCATCCTGCGCCACTATCTCGACATCGAGAATGGCGACTTGTTCCGCGCCCTCGGACGCTACAACGGCAGCCTAGGCCGGCCGGAGTATCCGAACATAGTGCGCGCCGCCTGGGAAAAACACTGGAGTTGGGGCCCGCGCGTCATCCAAACCCGCCAGTGAAAGTCAGTCCCGGCGAGACGGCACCCGGATGCGTTACCGGGGCATCCCCGGCATGCCCTTGCCCATCAGGCCCTTGGCGGCACGCATCATTTTCGCCATGCCGCCCTTGGAGAACTGCTTCATCATCTTCTGCGTCTGCTCGAACTGGCTGAGCAGCCGATTGACTTCTTGAACCTGCACGCCCGCGCCGGTGGCGATGCGCCGCTTACGGCTGGCCTTGATAAGCTCGGGCTTGGCGCGCTCGGCCGGCGTCATTGAATTGATGATGCCCTCGATGCGGCGCACGGCCTTGTCTTCCACGGCGCCACTGGCCTGCTGCGCCATCGCACCGAACTGCGCCGGCAGTTTATCGAGCAGCGCCCCCATGCCACCCATGCTGCGCATCTGACTTATCTGCGCCTTGAAGTCATTGAGGTCGAAGCCCTTGCCGGACTTCATTTTCTTGACGAATTCCTGCGCCTTTTCCTGATCGACGTTGCGATGGGCTTCCTCGACCAGGCCGAGAATGTCGCCCATGCCGAGGATGCGACTCGCCATGCGCTCGGGATGGAACTCCTCGATGCCGGTCAGCTTCTCGCCGACGCCGGC
>CAZTWA010000108.1:4900-8716 GCA_964617225.1 uncultured Methyloversatilis sp. | reverse complement strand
TCGCCGCGGGCTTCAGCGGCACGCTGCTGTCGGCGGCGCTGCAGAACGTCTGGGTACTCGGTGGCTTCGCGCTGGTGTTCGTCGTGCTGTCGCTGTCGATGTTCGGCTTCTACGAATTGCAGCTGCCGACCGCGCTGCAGTCGAAGCTGTCCGACACCGCCAACCACCAGGGCGGCTCCCTGCCGGCCATCGCGCTGATGGGGGCGCTCTCGGCACTGATCGTCGGCCCCTGCGTCGCGGCCCCGCTCGCCGGCGCGCTACTTTACATCGCGCAGACCAAGGACGCCGTCCTCGGCGGTTCGGCCTTGTTCACAATGGCCCTCGGCATGGGCCTGCCGCTGCTGGCCGTTGGCGTGTTCTCGCGTTCGCTGCTCCCGAAGGCCGGGCCGTGGATGGAGGCGGTGAAGAAGTTCTTCGGCGTCGTGCTGCTCGCCACCGCGCTGTGGCTCGTTTCACCGGTGCTGCCCTCGTGGGCCCTCATGCTCGGCTGGGCCGCGCTGCTGATCGTCCCGGCGATCTTCCTGCGCGCGCTCGACCCGTTGCCCCCGCACGCGAAGAACGGACAGCGCTTCTGGAAGGGCGTCGGCCTGCTCATGCTGCTCGGCGGCACCGCGATGCTCGCCGGCCTGCTCGGCGGCAGCCGCGATCCGCTCCAGCCGCTCGACTTCCTGCGCAGTACCCGCGCGGCCGCCAATGCGCACGGTCCGACATTCGAACGCATCAAGTCGAACGCCGAACTCGACGCGCGGCTGAGCGCGGCGACGAAGCCCGTCATCCTCGACTTCTATGCCGACTGGTGCGTGAGCTGCAAGGAAATGGAGAAGTTCACCTTCGCCGACCCGGCGGTCGCGGCGAAGATGCAGCAATTCACGCTGCTACAGGCCGATGTCACCGCCAACAACGCGGACGACAAGGCGCTGCTCAAGCGCTTTGGCTTGTTCGGCCCGCCGGGCATCATCTTCTTCGACAAGTCAGGCCAGGAAACCGCCGGCCTGCGTGTCGTCGGCTACCAGCCCGCCCCGCAATTCCTGACCGTGCTGGACCGGGCGCTGAAGTAGCGCGGTGTCCGCCTACTTGCGTTCCAGTTCCTTGCCGACGAGCTTCCCAACATAACCGCCGGCCACCGCGCCGGCGACCGTGCCGGCCGTGCTGCCGTAGGTCAGCGACGAGCCGACGACCCCGCCGACCACGGCACCGGTCACCATGCCGACATCCTGCTTGCTCGGGTTGGACGTGCAGGCCGTCAGGGTGAGTGCCGCCAGGCCGGCGGCCAGAAGATTCAATTTGCGTTGCATCGTTTGCTCCTGCTTGAAACGGATGAAGCAGATGTTCACTCACATCGGCCCGCACGCGCTACTGTCGCCAGATGGCGACACATTCAGCAACCACACACGCCCCAGTTTGACACCCGGCCGCGCGGCGACGAAACTACCGGCCTGTTCATTTCAACGATTTACGTTCAAAGGACCCGCCCATGTTCACCGGCATCGTCGCTGCCACCGGCAAGATCACCCACCTGCAACCGCTCGAGGCAGGCCTGCGCCTGACCGTCACCGCGCCCGGCCTCAACCTCAAGGATGTCGCGCTTGGCGACTCGATCGCCCACAGCGGCGTGTGCCTGACCGTGATCGCCAAGAAAAAGGGCGCCTACCAGGTCGATGTGTCGAAGGAGACACTCAACTGCACGGTCGGCCTCGACGTGCTCGACGGCGAGGTGAACCTCGAGAAGGCGATGCGGCTGTCCGATTTCATCGGCGGGCACCTCGTTTCCGGGCACGTCGATGGCGTCGGCGAAGTGGTCAAGTTCGAACCGATCGGCGAATCGCACGAACTGGTCATCAAGGCGCCGAAGGCCCTCGCCAAGTACATCGCCCGCAAGGGGTCGATCACCGTCGATGGCGTTTCGCTGACCACCAACAAGGTGAAGGGGCGGACGTTTTCGATCAACCTGATCCCGCACACCGTCGAGGTCACGACGCTCAAGCGCTTGCATCCCGGTGCCACGGTGAATCTCGAAGTCGACCTCATCGCGCGCTACGTCGAGCGCATGCTGAAGCCCTGACCGGCGGCGGCGCATCCGCCGCCCCGAATCCCCCACCCTGCCGGGCCCAAGTGCCCCGTGGATACCCGTATCGCATGCCAAGTATCGAATTATTCGAGACTTTTTGCTCCGTAATGTTTGTGCAAAAGTAATTTTTCGGGCATAATCCCTCGGCCTCGCCCCCGGGCACACAGAAAGGACAACCTTATGTGCGGATTCGCCGGCGAAGCTCGCTTCGATTCTTCACCCGCCGATATCAATGCCGTCGCCCACATGGGTGACACCCTCGCGCCGCGTGGCCCCGATGCCGCAGGTGTCTGGCAGCAGGGCCGTATCGCCCTTGCCCACCGCCGCCTGCGCATCATCGATCTCTCCGAGCACGCGCAGCAGCCGATGGCCGATCCCCAACTCGGCCTGGCCATCGTGTTCAACGGCTGCATCTACAACTACCGCGAGCTGCGGCAGGAACTGCAAGGACTCGGCTACACTTTCTTCTCGGAAGGCGACACGGAAGTCATCCTCAAGGCCTTCCACGCCTGGGGTCCGGACTGCGTGCAGCGCTTCCACGGCATGTTCGCCTTCGCCATCGTCGAACGCGATTCCGGCCGGCTGACGCTGGCGCGCGACCGCTTCGGCATCAAGCCGCTGTACCTGTCGGAAAGCGCCGGCCGGTTGCGCTTCGCTTCCTCCCTGCCGGCGTTGCTGGCCGGCGGTGACGTCGACACCGACATCGATCCGGTCGCGCTGCATCATTACATGAGCTGGCACGCCGTGGTGCCGCCGCCGCACACAATCCTGGCCGGCGTGCGCAAGCTGCCGCCGGCGACGATTGCCACCTTCGCGCCGGATGGTACCCGCCGCGACCGCGTCTACTGGACGCTGCCAATGCGCACGGACGTCACGCTGGCCGCGCTGCCGGCCGCGGAACGCGAAGCGATGGTTGAAGCCGCGCTGCGCACTGCCGTCGAGCGCCGCATGGTCGCCGACGTGCCGGTCGGCGTGCTGCTCTCGGGCGGCGTCGATTCGAGCCTGATCGTGGCGTTGCTCGCCGAGTTGGGGCAAACGGGTCTGGAAACTTTTTCGATCGGCTTCGAGTCGGTCGGCGGGGAAGCCGGCGACGAGTTCAAGTACTCGGACATCGTGGCCAAGCAGTTCGGCACCCGGCACCACCAGATCCGCATCCCTACCGCCGACATGCTGCAGGCACTGCCCGACGCCATCGCGGCGATGGCCGAGCCGATGGTGAGCTACGACAACGTCGCCTTCTACCTGCTGTCGCGCGAAGTAGCGAAGCACCTCAAGGTGGTGCAGAGCGGCCAGGGCGCCGACGAGGTGTTCGCCGGCTACCACTGGTACCCGAAGCTGGCCGCCGCCGCGAACCCGGTGGCCGATTACGCGCGCGCATTCTTCGACCGCAACCACGCGGAGTATGCGTCGGCCATCGCGCCGGCCTGGGTCGGTGCCGACCACAGCCGCGCCTACGTCGAGCGCCATTTCGCGAGCGCCCCGGCCGCGTCCGCGCTGGACAAGGCGCTGCATATCGACACCTCCGTGATGCTGGCGGACGACCCGGTCAAGCGCGTGGACAACATGACGATGGCCTGGGGATTGGAAGCGCGCGTACCTTTTCTCGACCATGAACTGGTGGAACTGGCCGGCCGCCTGCCGCCCGCCGACAAGTTGCTCGACGACGGCAAGGCCGTGCTCAAGTCGATTGCCCGCCGCCTGCTGCCGCGCAAGATCATCGACCGGCCCAAGGGTTACTTCCCGGTGCC
>CAZTWA010000108.1:0-4800 GCA_964617225.1 uncultured Methyloversatilis sp. | reverse complement strand
GCCGCCTGCTGCCGCGCAAGATCATCGACCGGCCCAAGGGTTACTTCCCGGTGCCGGCGCTCAAGTACATCGACGGCCCGGTGCTGGCCATGGTACGCGATGCGCTCAACAGCCGCGTCGCCCGCGAGCGCGGCATCTTCCAGCGCCCGTACCTCGACAAGTTGCTGGCCGATCCGGCCGCCCACATCACGCCGTTGCGCGGCTCGAAGCTGTGGCAGGTCGCGCTGCTCGAATTGTGGCTGCAGACACGGGGACTTTGATCATGAAAACCAACCTGAACATCGCCCCACCGCCGGCTGACGATGCGCTCATGGATCCCTTGCGCATGAGCACGCTCAAGCACTGGGGCGACCCGCTCGGCCACGCGGCGTCCCATGCCATGCGCAGCGAGGCGACCGTCGACTGCGGCTGGGGCCGCCTGATCTTCGGCCAAACCTTCGCGCGGCCGCAACGCATCGCCGAGATCCTGCGGGCCGAGCGGCCCGGCGAGCGCGACGTCGGCCTCTACATCCGCGATCCGCAGGTCGTCGTCGCCCACGCGCCCCAGTCGCTGTTCCTCGACCCCTCGCACACCTATCGTCTCGCCTTGCAGGCACGGCCCCTCGATGCCCCGCAACAACCCGGCTGGTGCGTACGCCCGGCCACGCCGGACGATGCCGCCGAGCTCGACCGCATCACCCGCACCCGCAAGATGGTGCCACTGCGCGACGGTTATCTCGACAGCCTGGTGCCCGACGGCCCGGTCACGCTGCTGGTGGTTGCCGAGAACACGGGAGAGGCCACAGGGCGCCTGTTCGGTGCCGTCACGGGCGTCGACCACGTCCGGGCTTTCGACGACCCCGACCACGGCGCCAGCCTATGGTCCCTCGCGGTCGACCCGCAGTGCCCCTACCCCGGCGTGGGTATGGCCCTGGTCTGCGCCATCGCCGGCCATTTCCGCGCGCAGGGGCGCAGCTACCTCGACCTGTCGGTGATGCACGACAACGCCGAGGCCATCGCCCTCTACGAACGCCTCGGCTTCGAGCGCGTGCCCGTCTATTGCGTCAAGCACAAGAACTCGATCAACGAGCGCCTCTACGTTGGGCCGGACGACAGCGGCGGGCTCAACATCTATGCCCGCATCCTGGTGAACGAGGCGCGGCGGCGCGGCATCGCCGTCGAGGTCATCGATGCCGCCCACGGATATTTCCGGCTGACCTGCGGCGGCCGCAGCATCGTCTGCCGCGAGTCGCTGTCGGAATTGACCACGGCCATCGCCATGAGCCGCTGCGACGACAAGCGTGTCACGCGCAACGTGCTGACTGGTGCCGGACTGCGCATGCCGGCGCAGATGCCGGCCGGCCGGCCGGAACGCAACGCGCGTGACCGCACGGCGCTGGCCGCCTTCCTCGCGCAACACGGCAGCCTGGTGGTCAAGCCGGCGCGCGGCGAGCAGGGGCATGGTGTCGCGGTGGACCTGCGCACCCTCGACGACGTCGAGCGGGCCATCGGCATCGCGCGCGAATTCTGTGACGACGTGGTCGTCGAGGAGAAAGTGGCCGGCGATGACCTGCGCATCGTGCTGATCGACTATCAGGTGGTGGCTGCCGCCATCCGCCGGTCGGCCGAGATCACCGGCGACGGCGTGCATGACATCACCACGCTGATCGAAAAGCAGAGCCGGCGCCGCGCCGCTGCCACCGACGGCGAGAGCCGCATCCCGCTCGATGCCGAGACGAAGCGCTGCGTCGAGGCGGCCGGCTACCGCATGGCGACCATCCTCCCGGCCGGCCGGCGCCTCGCGGTGCGCAAGACGGCGAACCTGCATACCGGTGGCACCCTCACCGACGTCACCGACCGGTTGCACCCGGCGCTGCACGCGGTGGCCGAGCGCGCCGCGCGGGCACTGGATATTCCCGTGACGGGTCTCGACCTGATGGTGTCCGATCCCGCCGGACCCGACTACGCGATCATCGAGGCCAACGAACGGCCCGGCCTCGCCAACCACGAACCGCAGCCGACGGCCGAGCGCTTCATCGACCTGCTGTTCCCGCAGACAAGGATTCCCGCATGAGCAAACCCCACGACAAGAGCGGCATCGACCTCGACTACCTGCGCACGACGCTCGAAAAACTGCTCCTGACGCCCAGCCCCTCCGGCATGACCGACGACATCGTGCGACTGGTCTGCGGCGAACTCGAGGCGCTGGGCGTGCCCTTCAGCCTGACGCGACGCGGCGCAATCCGCGCCGACCTCGAAGGCATGCGCCACAGCCCCGACCGCGCGATCGTCGCCCACCTCGACACGCTCGGCGCGATGGTCAAGCAGCTCAAGGACAACGGCCGGCTCGAGGTGGTGCCGATCGGCACCTGGTCGGCCCGCTTCGCTGAAGGCGCGCGGGTGACGATTTACAGCGACGGCGGCCGCCAGTTCCGCGGCACGATCCTGCCGGCCAAGGCGTCGGGCCACACCTACAACGAGGAGGTGGACGTCCAGCCGAGTACCTGGACCAACCTCGAGATCCGCGTCGACGAACGCTGTCACAGCCGTACCGACCTCATCGCGCTGGGCATCAACATCGGCGACACCTGTTCGGTCGACAGCCAGCCGGAATTTCAAGCGAACGGCTTCGTCAATGCGCGCCACCTCGACGACAAGGCCGGCGTCGCCACGCTGCTGGCCGTCGCCAAGGCCGTGCGCGAGCACCAGGTGCGCCTGCCGGTGGATTGCCACCTGCTGTTCACCATCTCGGAGGAGGTGGGCGTCGGCGCCTCGCACATCCTGCACGGCGACGTTGCCGAGCTGATCTCGATCGACAACGGCACCATCGCGCCGGGGCAGAACACCTGCGAGTATGGCGTCACCGTCTCGATGCAGGATTCGGCCGGGCCGTTCGATTGGCACCTGACGCGGCACCTGCTGACGCTCTGCACGGAATTCGGCATCGACCACAGCCGCGACGTGTTCCGCTACTACCGCAGCGACGCGGCCGCGGCGCTGGAAGCCGGCAACGACATCCGCACCGCGCTGTTGTGCTTTGCCCTCGATGCCTCGCACGGCTGGGAACGCAGCCACCTCGATTCGCTCGCCGCGCTGGGCGAGCTGCTGTTCCGCTACATCCGCAGCAAGCCGCTGTTCCAACGCGATGCCGAGCCGCTCGGTCCGCTCGGCGACTTCCCCGCCACGCAACAACAGTAGGGATGCCGTCCTGCCAGCGCTGACTTTTGCAGCATCACGATTTCAATCCAAAGGAGACCCCATGGCCAAGGAAGAACTCATCGAAATGAACGGCACCGTGCACGAAGTGCTCCCCGACGCCCGCTACCGCGTCCAGCTCGAGAACGGGCATGAACTCGTGGCCTACACCGCGGGCAAGATGCGCAAGCACCGCATCCGCATCATCGCCGGCGATTCCGTCACGCTGGAACTGTCGCCGTACGATCTCGGCAAGGGCCGCATCACCTTCCGCCATCTCGCCGGGGGACGCCCGCCGGTCACGCGCCACCGCCGCCGCTGAGCGCGGGCATCCGCCTACCTACTGGGCCGCGTTGTCGCCGTGGTTCTGGTGCAGGTGGAAATACTGCTTCGCCACGGCGTTATGCACCGCGCCGAGATCGGTCTGGATCTGGTCGAGATACTCATGCAGCACGGTTGGCTTGAGGTTGTTGAGCTGCATGCCTTCGACGCGCCGCCAACTCTGGCGAACCACCTTCATCGCTGCCTTGTGGTCGGGCAGCACCGACAGGCAGCCCTCGACCTCGGCCAGGCAATGCAGCACCGTGCGCGGGAAGTGCGGATCCTTGAGCAGAAAGTTCACCACGTCGTTGGCGCGCACATGGACGCTGACATGCTGGCGATACATCTGCAGGGCCGACAGGGCGTTGAGCGTGCACATCCACATGCGCTCCGTCGTCACCGCCGCCAGGGCCGGGTCCGCGGGCAGGCGCACCGCCGAATTGACGTCGATGATGCGCGTGGTCATGTCGGCGCGCTCAAGATTGCGGCCGAGCTTGATGAACTGGTAGGCCGCGTTTTCGCTCATCGAGCCGGTGAGCAGCCCGATGATCGACTCGCGCCGGCCGATCACGCCCTGCAGCAGGTCGCTGCGCGGCCCGCGGCCGATGCGCGCGCGCGCCGCGTTGTCGCGGATATAGAGGTAGAGGCTGTTGATGCGCTCCCACAATTCCATCGGCAGCACCTCGCGCACCGTCCGCGCGTTCTCGCGCGCGTTATGGATGCTGGCGAGGATCGAGCTCGGATTGTCCGGGTCCTCGATGAGGAAGGGAATCATCGTGTCCTCATCGATGACCTGCTGCTCCGAGTAGCGCTCGGCGTAGAGATGGTCGAGGCCGGCCACCTTGAGCAGCACGTCCCAGCCGAACGAGGCGCTGCGCGGCAGGTCGAGCCGCACCTGCGTCATGCTGTTGATGAAACGCGCGGTGTTCTCGCCCCGTTCGAGGTAGCGCCCCATCCAGTAGAGGTTTTCGGCGACGCGCGACAGCATCAGGCTTCTCCCGTGTTCACGATCCAGGTGTCCTTGCTGCCGCCACCCTGGGAGGAGTTCACCACCAGCGAACCTTCGCGCAGCGCCACGCGCGTCAATCCGCCCGTCGTCGCGTAAAGCCGGTCCGACTGCAGCACGAAGGGACGCAGGTCGAGATGGCGCGGCGCCAGCTTGTCGCCCACCAGCGTCGGCGCGGTGGAAATGGAGAGCGTCGGCTGCGCCATGTAGTTGCGCGGGTTCGCGCGAATCAGGTCGGCGAACTGGGCGCGCTCTTCCGGACTGGCGCGCGGACCGATCAGCATGCCGTAGCCGCCCGA
>CAZTWA010000107.1:0-8858 GCA_964617225.1 uncultured Methyloversatilis sp. | reverse complement strand
TGGCCGAAGCCGGGCAACCGGTGCTCTACGTCTCGGGCGAGGAATCGACAGAGCAGGTGGCCCTGCGTGCCCAGCGTCTGCAGTTGCCGGCGGCCGGCTTGCGCATGTTGCCCGAGATCAATCTCGAAAAGATCATCACCACGTTGCAGGACGAAAAGCCGGTGGTCGCAGTGATCGACTCGATCCAGACGCTCTGGTCGGATGCCTTGCAATCGGCGCCCGGCTCCGTTGCGCAGGTGCGCGAGTGTGCGGCGCAGCTGACGCGCTTCGCCAAGCAGACCGGCACCGGCGTGATCTTCGTCGGCCACGTGACCAAGGAGGGCGCGCTGGCCGGGCCGCGCGTGCTCGAGCACATCGTCGACACCGTGCTGTACTTCGAGGGTGATACGCACTCCAGCTTCCGCCTCGTGCGTGCCTTCAAGAACCGCTTCGGGGCGGTGAACGAGCTCGGCGTGTTCGCCATGACCGACAAGGGACTCAAGGGTGTCTCGAACCCGTCCGCACTGTTCCTCTCGCAGCATGCGCAGGATGTTGCGGGTAGTTGCGTTCTGGTGACGCAGGAAGGCACGCGGCCGCTGCTGGTCGAAATTCAGGCGCTGGTCGACAACGCCATGGGGGGCAACCCGCGCCGGCTCACCGTCGGGCTCGAAGCGCAACGCCTCGCGATGCTGCTGGCAGTGCTGCATCGCCATGCCGGCGTGGTCTGCGGCGACCAGGATGTCTTCGTCAATGCCGTGGGCGGGGTGCGCATCCAGGAGCCGGCGGCCGATCTCGCCGTGCTGCTGGCGATCGTTTCCAGCCTGCGCAACCAGCCGCTGCCCGCCAAGCTGGTGGTCTTTGGCGAAGTGGGACTCGCGGGCGAGATTCGTCCCGCGCCACGCGGCCAGGAACGGCTCAAGGAAGCGGCCAAGCTCGGCTTCACCCGGGCGCTGATCCCGAAGGCCAATGCGCCCAAGCAGGCCATCAAGGGCCTCGAGGTGATCGCGCTGGAGCGCGTCGAGCAAGCTATCGAACAGTTGCGCAGCTGGTAGGCGGGTAACATCCGTCGCATGAAGACTCTGCGGCTCACCCTGCGCATGCTGGCGCGCGATCTGCGCGCGGGCGAGTTGAATGTGCTGGCGCTCGCCCTGGTGCTGGCCGTTGCCGCGCTGACGAGCGTGGGGTTCCTCGCCGATCGTGTCCAGCGTGCCGTCGAACGCGAAGCCCATCAGTTGCTCGGCGGCGACCTGTTGCTGACGGCCGATCATCCCTGGTCTGAGGATTTTCGAGCGGCGGCCCGAAGGCACGGACTGCGTGTGGCCGAAAGCGCGAACCTGCTCAGCATGGTCAGCAGCGCGGGCGGCGTGCAACTCACCGAGGTCAAGGCCGTATCAGAACACTATCCCTTGCGCGGTGCCATGCGCATCGCGCCGCGCCTGAAAGTCAGCGATGGTGAGACGGCATCGGTTCCCGCGCCGGGCACGGCCTGGCCCGACGAGCGGCTTGCCGGGGCACTCGGCATCGATACGGGGGCGGGGCTGCGCGTCGGCGAATTCGCACCGAGTGTGGCGGCGATCGTCACGCTGGAACCCGACCGCGGCATCAATCCCTTTGCGCTGGCGCCGCGGCTCATCATCAACCTGGCCGACCTGCCCGCGACGCAGCTGATCCAGCCCGGTAGTCGCATCAGCTGGCGGCTGCATGTCGCGGGCGAGGAAGCGGCCGTCGCGGCATTCCGCCAGTGGGCGGCGGCCCATCTCGGGCGCGGCGAGAAGCTCGAAGGCCTCGACAACGCGCGGCCGGAAGTGCGCAACATCATCGAGCGCGCGCAGCGCTTCCTGCGATTGGCGGCGTTGCTGACCGTGGTGCTGGCAGCCATCGCGGTCGGCATGGCGGCGCGCCGCTACATGCAGCGACATCTCGATGCCTGTGCCGTGATGCGCTGTCTCGGCGCCAGCGAGCGCCAGATCCTGCTGATCCATGGTGGAGAGTTCATCCTGCTGGGCCTGATCGCCACGCTGGTCGGCGGCGCGCTCGGCTATCTGGCGCAGGCGATGCTCCACCAGTTGCTCGTCGGACTGGTCGCGAATGAATTGCCCGCGCCGGGCGGGCTGCCCTGGCTGCAGGGAGTCATCGTCGGCAGCGTGCTGATTGCCGGCTTCGTCGTGCCGCCATTGCTGCGTCTCAAGTCTGTTCCGACGGTCCGGGTGCTGCGGCGTGAATGGGGACGCATCGAACCGCTTTCGGTAGCCTCGTACCTGGTGGGCATGGGCTGCCTGGCCGGATTGATGTACTGGATGGCCGGCGAAGCGCGGCTCGGCACGGTCGTCCTCGGCGGGTTCCTGATCGCGGTTGCCGTCTTCGCCGTTGTGGGGCAGGGACTCCTGCGCCTGACCGCTGCGTTGACGACTCGTTTCTCATCGGGGGGATGGCACATCGGTTTCGCCAGCCTGCGCCGGCGCAGCGGTGCCACGCTCGTCCAATTGGTGGCCCTCTCGCTGGGCCTGGCGACGCTGCTGCTGCTGACACTGGCGCGCAGCGACCTGCTCACCGCATGGCAGGCGAAGATTCCGCCGGATGCACCGAACCGCTTCCTGATCAACGTCCAGCCGGAACAGCGCCAGGCACTGACCGACCTGTTCCGGGCTGCGAGCCTGCCCACGCCGCGACTCGAGCCCATGATCCGCGGCCGACTGGCCGGCGTGAATGGCCAGCCGGTCGCACCGCAGGATTTCACCGATGACCGGGCGCGCCGTCTGGTCGAGCGCGAATTCAACTTGTCGAGCCGCGATGACCTGCCGCCCGGCAACGCCGTGATCGCCGGCCGCTGGCATGCCGCGGGTGGCGGCATGCAGTTTTCGGTGGAAGATGGCTTGGCCGCCAGCCTCAAGCTCACCCTCGGCGATGAGTTGACCTTCGTGGTCGCCGGGCAGCGCTTCTCCGGCGCCATCACTTCCCTGCGCAAACTCGACTGGGATTCGATGCGCGTGAATTTCTTCGTCATCGCCCCTGACGGTGCGCTGGACAACCAGCCGACCAGCTACATCACCAGTTTTTATCTCCCGGAGGGCGAAGCCGGCTTCATCGGGGAACTGGTCCGGCAGTTTCCCAACATCACGGTGATCGACGTGGCCGCACTGGTCAGCCAATTGCAGGCGACGCTGGACCAGGTGGTGGGCGCGGTGCAGTTTGTCTTCCTGTTTTCGCTGCTGGCCGGCTTGGTGGTGCTGTATGCGGCGATCGAAGCGAGCAGTGGCGAGCGTGGCCATGATCTGGCCGTGTTGCGCGCCCTTGGCGGCAGGCGACGCCAGTTGCGGCAGGTGGTGTTGGTCGAGTTCGCCGTCCTCGGCGCGCTGGCCGGACTGCTTGCCGGGCTGGGGGCATCCGCCATCGGCACGGGGCTCGCCCGCTGGGTTTTCCAACTCGATTACCTGCCCTCGCCGGAACTGATGTTCGTCGCTGTTGCGAGCGGCCTCGTCGGCGTGACCCTGATCGGCATGGTCGCATCGCGCCGCGCGTTTACGGGGCCCGTCGTGGAACGCCTGCGCGGCGCGTGAACCGGCCCCTGGCAGTCCCCGGCAACTTTGCCATAATGTGCCCATGAATGACGCGACGGTGTGCGGCGGATACGTGGTGGTCATGGGACTGGCGATTTGCGTCGCCGTGCTCATGGCCGCGTTCTGGTATCGCCAGTTCGTCCGCACCCGGCGCGAGCAGCAGGCATTGAGCGCACTGACAGCGCAACTCGAAGAAACGGTCGCAGCGCGCACGCATGAACTCGAGGAAAGCAATGTCGCGATGCGCCGTGAAATCGACGAGCGTCGCCGGCGCGAGGAGGATTTACGCATCGCCGATGCCGTCTTTGAAAGCGCGGCCGAGGCGATCATCGTGACCGATGCCGAGAACAATATCGTGCGCGTCAATCCGGCCTTTACCGCGATCACGGGATTCACCCCCGCCGAGGTGATGGGTCGCAATCCGCGCCTGCTGAAGTCCGGGCGCCACGGGCCGGAGTTTTACCGGGCGATGTGGGATGCGCTGAATACACGCGGCCACTGGGAGGGCGAAATCTGGAACCGCTACCGGAACGGCGACATTCGCGCCGAGTGGCTGTCCATCGCCAAGATCGACGATGGCGATGGACTGGCCCACCACCTCGCGGTTTTCCACGACATCACGCGGCGCAAGGAGGACGAAGATTTGTTGCGCTTCAAGGCGCACCACGACGCGTTGACCGAGTTGCCCAACCGCGACTTGTTCAAGGATCGACTGCAGGCCAGCATCAACCGGGCACGGCGCTATCACCGCCATTTCGCCCTGCTGTTGATCGATCTGGATCGCTTCAAGGAAGTGAATGACTCGCTGGGACATACCGCCGGCGACGAATTGCTGGTGGAAGCCGCGCGCCGCCTCGTCAGTTGCGTGCGCGAAACGGATACCGTGGCGCGCCTCGGCGGAGATGAGTTCGCGATCGTGTTGTCCGAGATGAATGCGGACGACGAGGCGGAGCAGATCGCGCAACGCGCCGTCGCATTGCTCAACGAACCGTACTATCTCGATGCGGGTACGGCACACATATCCGGGTGCGTCGGCATCGCCGTCTATCCCGCACACGGACGCGATATCGATCAACTGCTGCGCAATGCCGACCAGGCCATGTACCAGGCAAAAGCGGGAGGACGCAATACCTACCGCATCTATTCGCCGCTCGCGCGCGACGAAAATATTCAGAGCGACTTGATCTGAACCTGATGGCAGTGTGGTTTATCTTTCGTCAGAGTTGCAGCAGACAGTTCTGCGGTTAGAATCCCGCATCGATTCACGGAGAGAGAAATGCTCCAGATTGGACAGCCCGCACCGCAGTTCACCTTGCCCGATGCCGACATGGAATTGTTCGATTCCAAATCGCTGCTCGGCAAGCAGCACGTCGTGCTGTTTTTCTATCCCAAGGACGGCACGCCCTACTGCACGATCGAGGCGATCGACTTCTCCGATCACGAGAGCGAGTTCAACCGCCTCGGCTGCGCGGTGATCGGGGTTTCGCGCGACGACTGCCTGGCGCATGCCGACTTTCGCGACAAACATGGCCTGAGCATCCGCCTGCTGTCCGACGAGGAGGGTGAGGTGTGCCGCAAGTTCGGGGTGATGCACTATCGCGAGCACGATGGCCACAAGAAGCTCTGCTTGATCCGCTCCACCTTCATCATCGACAAGAAGGGCATCGTGCGGCATGCCTTCTACGACGTGACCGCCAAGGGTCATGCCGCTGAAGTTTTCCAGCTCGTCAAGGAACTCAACCACAAAGACAAGGCGAAAACCCACGCCTGATTTAAAGGACAAGGAACCCCCATGCAGATTGGACCCAAAACTGTCGTAACGATTGCCTACCAGGTCACCGACCCGGATGGCGGCATAGTCGATGCGGGCGAGCGCCCCATCGTCTATCTGCACGGCGGCTTCGACGACATCTTTCCGAAGATCGAAGAGGCGCTGCAAGGCAAGCAGGCGGGGGATGTCCTCAAGGTCAAGCTGCAGCCCGACGAAGCCTTTGGCGAATATGACGCCGATCTCGTGCAGATCGAGCCGCGAACCAGCTTCCCCGAGCCGCTCCAGGTCGGCATGCAGTTCGAAGGCGCGCCCTCGGGCGCGGACGAGGACGACTTCGTCATCTACCGGGTCACCGAGATCATCGAGGACAAGGTGATGCTCGATGGCAATCATCCGCTGGCCGGCATGGCCCTGGTGTTTTCCTGCACCGTGAGCGACGTGCGGGCGGCGACGGCGGAAGAAGTCGAGCACGGCCATGTGCACGGGGCGGACGGCCACACCCACTGAGGCCAATTCAGCGTGACGCGCGCGGCTAGGGGCTGCGCGCGATTGCCTGTTCCAGCAATACCAGGAAATCCCGCTCGTCGCGGACCTGTGCAACCTCAGCCGAGGTCACGGTGTAACCGTGCGGCTGCGCGATGGCTTCGTAGCGCGGAATGCGCGCATGGAAGAGGTGGGGAAAGATCCAGCGCGTGAAGTCGTCCGGATCGGCTTGCGCGATGTTTTGCAGGCCGCGTTCGATGAGATAGCGGGGCAGATGTTCCGCGAGGAAGGCGGGGCGGAAGTAGAGCGGCTTCGGATCGGACTGTGCGCGCCGGATCAGCTCGGCTTCCTCGGCGGGCGTCGTCACCTGGATATAGAGGATCAGCGTGTGCTCGACCAGCAGGTCGATGACGGCGGAGTCATCGAGTTCGCACAGGCTGCCGGCGGCGTCATTGACGAAATGCGCGTAGCCATAGATGGCCTGGGCTTTGCTCACGAACTCCGGCACGTCGTGCGCCGAGGCGATCTCCGCCGCGCGATAGAGCGCCTGCCGGCGTGAAAACTCGTCGAAGGGAATGCCGCCGCGCGCGGGATCGCCCAGCTTGCCGACGAAGGACAGCACCGGTCCGAGATCGTCGACCTTGATGTTGTTCTTGATGTCGATCCAGTCGCGGCGCAACAGATCGCGCAGGAACGGCACCTGCATCGCCTGCTGCTTGATGAGATCGAGGATCGGTTCGTCGAGATAGCGCTTGCCGATACGATAGTCCGCGGAATAGTGGAACCAGTCGTGCGTGCGCAGCAGCGACGAAACCCAGGTCTTGCCGACCCCGGACATGCCGAGCAGCGTGATCCTCTTGTGCGGCCAGGCGCGGAAGGCATCGACGGTGAATTTCATGCGCCGCATTATCGCCCAGTTCAAGGGGTAAACTGGCGCTCCCCGTTTGAATGAGGCAGGCATCATGTCGGACCGCTGGCGTGGCGTTGGATGGATTGCGCTTTCCGCCGCCGGTTTTGGCGCCATGGCGATCTTCGCCAAGATTGCCTACCGCGAGGGTGTCTCGCTGTCGACGATGCTCTTCCTGCGCTTCGCGATTGCCGGGCTCCTGCTGGCTGCCTGGGGCACGTGGCAGGGCATGCGCTGGCCGCGCGGGCGCGACCTGCTGTGGGTGATGGCGATGGGGGCGATCGGCTATGTCGGCCAGTCCTTCTGCTATTTCTCCGCGCTGAAGTATGCCAGTGCCGGGTTGGTCGGGCTGTTGCTCTACCTGTACCCGGCGATCGTGACCGTGATGTCGGCGCTGATCCATCGGCGCAGCGTCGGTGTGGCGCGCGGCTGGGCCGTGGCGGCGGCACTGGCGGGCACGGCGCTGACCGTGGGCGGCGACCTGCACAGCCAACCGCTCGGCATCATGCTCGGCATTGGCGCAGCGCTGATCTATTCGCTCTACATCCTGGCCGGCGAGGGGGCCATGCCACGCGTCGGCTCGCAACCGGCCGCAACGGTCGTGATGCTGTCCGCCGCCGTGGTTTATGGCACCGGCGCAGCGGCCGAAGGCATCGCGCTGCCGGCAACGTCCACGGCCTGGCTGGCCGTGCTGGCGATTGCCTTTTTTTCAACGTTGCTGGCGATCCTCGGCTTCTTCAAGGGCCTGGAAAAACTCGGCGCGGCGGATGCCTCGACCCTGTCGACCCTCGAACCGCTCGTGACGCTGGGGCTGGCTGCGGTCGTGCTCGGCGAAACGCTCACCGGCATCCAGATGTTCGGCGGGGCGCTGATTCTCGCGGCGGTGATCTTTTTGGCGCGCCATGGCGCGCGGTCGCTCAAGGGCTGACGAGTTGCGCGGGTGTCGACCGCGACGCAAGCATGTTCAAGCCGAGTGCGGGCAAGGCGAATTGCAGGCGTTCGGGACGCGCCGTGGCCTGGAGTTCAAGCTGCGCGTGACCCTCACGCTCGCCACCGAGCCGGACGACCTGCCGAGCCACGGCCTCGGCCACATCGACCAGTTCGGCCTGGCCCTTGAGCAGCGGCGTGATGAGGGGCGTCAGGAACGCATAGTGCGTGCAGCCCAGCACAATGCGGTCGACACCCGCTGCGAGCAGCGGCTCGATCCGGCTCCGCACTTCGTTGCGAAACGCCATCGTCGCCGGTTGCAGCGTTTCCACGTGGGTCGCCCAGCCGGGGCAGGGCACGACATCCACTTGCGCATGCGCGGCATGGGTAGCAATCAGGTGGGCAAGGCGTTTGCTCTTTGCTGTTGCCTCGGTGGCCAGCACGGCGATATGGCGTGACGGGGAAGTCTGCGCCGCGGGCTTCACCCCGGGTTCGACGCCGACGATCGGTATGCCGGGCAGATGATCGCGGAGTGCCTGGATCGCGGCGGTCGTCGCCGTGTTGCAGGCGACGACGATGAGATCGCAGCCGGTGGCGGCGAGGTGCTTGCCGATCGCCAGCACGCGCCCGGTAATGAAATCATCCGGCTTTTCGCCGTAAGGCACATGTGCGGTGTCGGCGAGGTAGACCAGATCGGCGCGCGGCATTGCCCGGGCAATGGCGCCCAGCACCGACAGTCCGCCGAAGCCTGAATCAAAGACGCCGATCAAAATAAGCTCCCGCCCCCCAGCCCCCGCCCGCCGGCGGGGGAGACTGCGCGGTCGCTATGCTCCATGGAAAGTCAGCGCTGGCAGGACGGCACCTTGCGTCTGGGCGACTCGACTCAACCCTTCACCACCGGGATCTTGCCAATCCGGGCCTGCCATTCCTGCGGTCCGGTCTGGTGCACCGAGGTGCCGGTCGAATCGACGGCGACCGTGACCGGCATGTCCTTCACCTCGAATTCGTAGATCGCTTCCATGCCGAGGTCGGCGAAACCGACGACCTTTGCCCCCTTGATCGCCTTCGAGACGAGGTAGGCGGCGCCACCGACGGCCATCAGGTAGGCCGACTGGTGCTTGCGGATCGCCTCAATCGCCACCGGGCCGCGCTCGGCCTTGCCGACCATCGAGATCAGTCCGGTCTGCGCGAGCATCATCTCGGTGAACTTGTCCATGCGCGTGGCGGTCGTCGG
>CAZTWA010000106.1:4222-8933 GCA_964617225.1 uncultured Methyloversatilis sp. | reverse complement strand
TCGAGGTTGATGATCGGCACCACGCCGACGAGCAGGTCGGCATGCTGGGCCACGTTCACCGTGTCGGTGACGACGGCGCCGTGCAGGCCTTCATAGAACAGCACGTCGGAGGGTGGCAGGTCCTGCCACGGCGTGAAGGTGCCCGGCTCCTGCTTGTACGGCGCGGCCTCTTCGTGATTGTGCAGGTAATAACGGCGCTTGCCGCTGCCGGTCTCACCGTAAGTCTTGAACAGGGCTTCGAGCGCCTCGATCTCGTTGGCATTGGCGCCAAAGTGGCTGAAATTGTGGTTACCCAGCTTGGCCTGCTCGGCGGCAGCTTCCTTCATCGACTTGCGGTCGTATTTGTGGAAGGAATCACCTTCGATGATCGCGGCGGTGATCTTCTCGCGACGGAAAACGTGTGCGAACGACTTGGTGACCGTGGACGTGCCTGCCCCGGACGAGCCGGTGATGGCGATGACAGGATGCTTGACCGACATGAGCGTCTCCGAAAGAAATGAAATGGATTAGCGGAACAGGGAACGGGATGAGAACAGCGGCATGTCGTAGCTGTCCAGATCCTTGCCCTCGACGTATTCCTGGTGATAGCGGTGCAGGCGCTCGACCTCGTTCTTCGATCCGAAGATGAAAGGGGCGCGCTGGTGCAGTTCGGCGGGCTTGATATCGAGAATGGCGTTGCGGCCGGTGATTGCGGCACCGCCGGCCTGCTCGATGATGAAGGCGATCGGATTGGCTTCGTAGATCAGACCGAGGCGACCACCCTGATCACGGGTGCGTTCATCGTGCGGATAAAGGAACACGCCGCCGCGGGTGAGGATGCGATACGCCTCGGCCACCAGCGAGGCGACCCAGCGCATGCCGAAATCCTTGCCACGGGGCCCTTCCTTGCCGGCCATGCATTCCTGGACGTAACGACGCACCGGCGGTTCCCAGTACTTTTCGTTCGAGGCATTGATGGCGAAGGTGGTCGATTCGGCGGGGACGGTGATCTTGGGGTGGGTCAGCACGAACTCACCGATTTCACGGTCGAGCGTGAAGCCATTCACGCCGCTGCCGGTGGTGAAGATCATGCGGGTGGACGCACCGTACTGCACGATGCCGGCGCCCAGCAAATCCTTGCCGGGGCGCAGGAAGTCCTCTTCCTTGGGCTTGCGCTTCGCATCGGGTGCGCGCATCACCGAGAAAATCGTGCCGGTCTGGAAGTTGATATCGAGGTTGCCCGAACCATTCAGGGGGTCGAAGGCCAGCAGGTACTTGCCGCGTGCCTGACCGGCCGGCAGCTGGCTGATGCCCTCCATGTCCTCGGAGGCCATCGCGGCGAGGTGACCGGTGGCGATGCCCGCCTGCAGCATGACCTCGTTGGCCATCGCTTCGAGCTTCTGGTTCAAATCCTTGCCGGTGCCGATCAGGGCGCCTTTGCCGACGGAATTGGCGATCACCTTGCTCGCGGTCGCGATATCGCTGATCAGGCCGGTAAAATCGCCGGTGGCACCCGGGATCTTCCGCTGCTGTTCGTTCATGAACTGGGTCAGCGTGATGCGGGCTTCTTGCATTTTCCCCTCCTTATTGGCAGCCAGTGAGCGCTTATTGTTCGTCTCTGCAAGCCGCATTCTCCCATGCCTCGAGAAAAACCCCCGCCCCCGCCTTGCGGTGGGGACGGGGCCAAACTGGCAAAAACGCCAGAGGGAGTGGAGAAACAGTTTGCAGCGGTTTCGGCAACCGAAACCGCCGTGCAGATGAGCAAACTCTAATAGGCTGCATCCATAAGCACCAGTCACTTTTTCTTATAGTCATGATAAGGTGATGGTTATTGCTATGCAGCATGCCGGATGGATGTTGCGGGACTGCCATGCCGTCCCGCCCGCACTGACTTTCAAGCGATGCGAGAGTCATTGAAAGGCGGCCGCCGGGTGGATACAATCAATGCGCACATCTCACACAACCCGGGGACTTTCGACATGTTACTCACTCGCCGCCATACCCTTCTGAGCGCAGCCGTTCTCGCTGCCCTGCTGTCCGGTTGCGTCAGCACCGGCCCGACCATCGGTTCCAAGGACGCCGACACCGTCGCCACCGGTTCCGCCGCTGGCGGTTCCGCACAGAATGCCAATACCCAGCTTGAAAAATGCGACAGCCCGCTCGGCACGGCCGCGCTTGTGGAGGATCAGTCGGCTGACTGGTACCGCATCTTCACGAGTGAATACAAACTGGGCTCAACCGCCCCGGTATTGCGCCTGCTGATGCAGCAGAGCAACTGTTTCGTCGTCGTCGAACGTGGCCGTGCCTTCCAGGCGATGGAGCGCGAACGCCAGATCGCCGGTGCCGGCCAGGCCCGCGCCGGCAGCAACTTCGGGGGCGGCCAGATGGTCGCGGCCGACTACAGCATCACGCCCGAAGTGCTGGTTTCCGCCCGCAACACCTCGGGTGCGGGCGGCGCGCTGGGCGGCCTGAGCGGCAGCCTGGGCCTCATCGGTGCCGTCGCCGGCGGCATCCGCACCAACGAAGCCGCCACGATGCTGACGCTCGTAGACAACCGTTCCGGCGTGCAGATCGCCGCTTCGCAAGGCGCTTCGAAGAACACCGACTTCAGCCTCGGCGGCGTGCTGCTGGGCGGCGGTGCCGGTGCCGGACTCGGCGGCTACTCGAACACGCCGCAAGGCAAGGTCGTGGTCGCCGCGTTCACCGACGCCTACAACGAAATGATCCGCGCGCTGCGCAATTACAAGGCGCAGCAGGTGCAGGGCCAGGGCCTCGGCACCGGCGGCAAGCTGCAGGTCGATGGCGCACCCGCGCCCGCCCCGAAGCCGGCCGCCAAGACTCCGACGAAGAAGACCACCAAGCCGTCGACCAGCACGACGACCACGAAGTAACCGTCACCGGCATTCCATGCCGTCGCGCCAGCACTGACTTTCAGTGCTGGCGTTTTTATTTCAATCCTCGATGAAGGCTTCCTTGCGGCGCCGGGCGACAGCCGGCAGCAGCGTGGCGGCCAACAAGGCAACGGCTGCGAGCAGCAGGCCAAGGGAAATCGGCCGCTCGACGAAGGTTCCCCAAGCCCCGCGCGAGAGCAGCAGGGCCCGCCGCAGATGTTCCTCCATTTGCGGCCCGAGCACGAAGGCCAGCAGCAGCGGTGCGGGCTCACATCCCAGCTTGATGAACAAGTAACCGAGCACGCCGAAGAACACGGCCAGCGCGACGTCGAAAACGTTGTTGTTGAGCGAATACACGCCGATGCAGCAGAACAGCAGGATCGCCGGATAGAGGAAGCGATACGGCACGGTCAGCAACCGCACCCACAGGCCGATCAGCGGCAGGTTGAGCAGCAGCAGCATGAGGTTGCCGATCCACATCGAAACGATCAACCCCCAGAACAGGGCGGGGTCCGCCGTCATCACCTGCGGGCCCGGCTGGATATTGTGGATCATCATCGCGCCGGCCATCAGCGCCATCACGGCGTTCGAGGGCAGGCCGAGCGTCAGCAGCGGAATGAAGGAGGTCTGCGCGCCGGCATTGTTCGCCGATTCGGGCGCGGCCACACCGGCCACGGCGCCCTTGCCGAAACGCTCGGGCGTCTTGCTGATGCGCTTTTCCAGCGTGTAGGCGGCGAAAGCCGACAGCAGCGCCCCGCCCCCGGGCAGCACGCCCAGCAGTGATCCCAGCGTCGTGCCGCGCAGCACCGCCGGCGCGGCCTCGCGCAATTCCTCGTTCGAGGGCCACAGGCGGCCCACCGGCCGCGCCTTGGCGCTCCGATGTGCGCCTGCTTCGAGATTCTTGATGATCTCGGCGAAACCGAAAAGCCCCATGGCGACAACGACGAAATTCAGGCCGTCGCTGAGTTCCGGAATATCGAAGGCGAAACGGATGGCACCGGAATTGACATCCGTGCCGACCAATCCGAGCAGCAGGCCGAGCGCGATCATCGCCAGTGCCTTCAGCAGCGAACCGGCGGCGAGCACTACTGCGCCGACCAGGCCCAGCACCATCAGGGAAAAATACTCTGCCGGGCCGAACTTGAAGGCGAGCAGGGTCAAGGGCGCAGCGAAGGCCGCCATGAGCACCGTCGCCACCGTACCCGCAAAGAAGGAGCCGAGCGCGGCGATCGCCAGCGCCGGGCCGGCACGGCCGCGTTGCGCCATCTGGTAGCCGTCGAGCGCCGTCACCACCGAACTGGCTTCGCCGGGCAGGTTGATCAGGATGGCCGTCGTCGAGCCGCCGTACTGCGCGCCGTAATAAATGCCCGCCAGCATGATCAGCGCGGCAACCGGCGGCAGGGCATAGGTGATCGGCAGCAGCATCGCCATCGTCGCGATCGGCCCGATGCCCGGGAGCACGCCGATCAGCGTGCCGAGGAACACGCCGACGAAGCAGTAGGCCAGATTCGTCCAGGTCAGCGCCGTCTCGAAACCCAGCAGCAGATTGGCGAACAGTTCCATGCCAGTTACCCCGCGAGAAAACCCGGCCAGACCGGGAACGGCGTGCCCAGCCCCCAGACGAAGACCAGCAGGCTGAGCAGCAACAGGCCGCACCAGAGTGCGAACGCCCCGGCGCGGGTCAGCGTCGGCTCGGCACGTCGGGCCACCATCACCAGCAACAGGGAAGCGACGACCAGTCCGAGCGATTCGAGTGTCAGGGCGAACAAGGCCACCCCGCCCGACACCCAGAACAACGGACGGCTGACGAACCAGGCCAGAACCAGAAGTGCTCCAAGGGC
>CAZTWA010000106.1:0-4122 GCA_964617225.1 uncultured Methyloversatilis sp. | reverse complement strand
CCCAGAACAACGGACGGCTGACGAACCAGGCCAGAACCAGAAGTGCTCCAAGGGCGAGATCGAGCCCGGTCAGTCCGACCCGACCGAAGGCCGCCAGGACCAGCCAGAACGCCGGAACGGCCAGCCAGGCCCAGAACAACTGTCGACGCGACTGGGCCGAATGCCCCGGTTCAGCTGGTGCGCACCAGGCCAGCACGAAGATGGCGCCACCCAGCAGCGCCAGCGCCCAGCCGAGCAGTTGCGGGAAATAGCCCGGTCCCATGCGGGCCGCCGCACCGGCCGGATAATCGCCCGCGACGCTGAGCATGCCTACGCCGGCGAGGACGAACAGTCCGCCGGCCCAGGCATCCTGCGCGCAGCCAGGACGCAGGCGGCTCATCGTTGCGACTGCAGCAAGCTGGCCGGCTTAATCCACGCGGGCACCGGAGCGCTTGATGACGACGGCGTACTTCTTGAGCTCGCTCTCGACCAGCGCGGCCAGTGCCTCGGGCGTGCCGGGCGCGGGTTCCGCCGCCATGCCGGTGAGGCGCGTGCGGACCGGCTCGCTGTTCAGCGCGGCGACGAACTCCTTGTTGAGGCGGGCCACGAGGGGTGCGGGTGTCTTGGCCGGCGCGAAGACGCCGAACCAGGTGCTGACCTCGAAGTCCTTGAGGCCAAGGTTTGCGCCGGCCTGGGCCATCGTCGGCAGATTGGGAAACGCCGCAGCACGCTCGCGGGTCGTGACGGCAAGCGCCTTGACCTTGCCTTCGCGGATGCGCGGTGCCGCGGACGCGAGATTGTCGAACATCAGGTCGGTCTGTCCGGCCAGCAAACCCAGTTGTGCCGGCGCCGCACCCGCATACGGGATATGCAGCGCGTAGATGCCCGCCTGCGTCTTGAAGAGTTCGCCCGCGAGATGGCCGGCACTGCCATTGCCTCCGGAGGCCATGTTGAGCTTGCCGGGATTGCGCTTGGCATACGCCACCAGATCGGCCAGCGACTCGATCTTTTCACGCGCGGCGAGCTCGGCATTGACGATCAGGACGTTCGGTACGTTCGCGACGAGGGTGACCGGCGCAAAGTCACGGACCGGGTCGTAGGGAATCTTCGGGTAGAGCGTGGGATTGATCGCATGCGTGGCGACGGCGCCCATCACGACTGTGTAGCCATCCGGTGCGCTCTTTGCAACGAGGTCGGCGCCAATGTTCCCGCCCGCCCCCGGCTTGTTCTCCACGACCACGGTGCCGAGGCGCTCCTTGAGCTGGTCGGCCAGGGTGCGCGCAACGGCGTCGAGCGGGCCGCCGGGCGGATAGGGCACGACAAAACGGATCGGCTTGGCCGGGTAGTTCGCGTCCTGGGCGTGTGCTGCGGTGATGAGGCCGCTGCCGAGGGTCAGTGCCAAGGCGGCGCCGGCGCAAAGCATTCCCGTGAATGTGCGTTTCAACATCTTGATCTCCCTGGTTGCCAAGGGGCGCATTTTAGCCCCCGCCCTGTAATCAGCGCGTAAGGCTCAGATAGAGCAGCGGCAATTGTTCGGGAAGTCGTTCGATGCGGTCGAGCACGCGCCAGCGGTTGCCGAAGATCTCGCGCACGTATTCGTCCGCCTTTGGGTCGAGCGAGAGGCAAAAGGTGGTAATGCCCTGCGTATCGAGTTCCTCGACGGCCTTCTTCGTGTCGGCGCGCAGGTGTTCGGGATCGGTGACATCGATGTCGGCCGGCTCGCCATCGGTGAGCAACAGGAGAATACGCTTGTCGGCCTTGCGTGCCCCCAGATAGTGGCCGGCATGGCGCAGCGCAGCGCCCATGCGCGTCGAGTACCCCGCATCCATCGCCGCGATGCGCGCCTTGGCCTCGTCATCCCAGCGTTCGGAAAAGCCCTTGATGTGCAAGTAGCGCACTTCATGGCGGGTGTTGGAATGGAAGCCGGCAATGGCCAACGGATCGCCGAGCCGGTCGATGGCCCAGGCCAATAGCGCGACCGCTTCCTGGCTCAGCTCGAGAATCGTCTGTGCCGTCCCGCCAGCGCTGACTTTGCTGTTCAGCGATTCGGACAGGTCGACCAGCAGCAGTACGGCAATGTTGCGGCCGTCGGTGCGGTGGCTCATGTTGATGCGCGGGTCGGGCGTGGCGCCGCCCTTGAAGTCGATCAGCGAACGGATCGCGACATCGAGATCGAGTTCGCTGCCCTCTTCCTGATAGCGGATGCGCACTTTGTCCTGCGGCTTGAGCAGATCGAGCAGGCGTTTGAGCTGCTTGGCCAGCCCGGCATGTTTCTGCAGCAGCTTGTCGATGTCGGCCGGGTTGCCGCTCGGATGCAGCGCTTCATAAACGCTGGCCCAGTCGGGCCGAAAGGTCTTCGTCGAGTAATCCCACTCGTGATAGTGGCGCGGCGGCAGGCCGACGACTTCGGATTCCTTTGCCAGCTTCTTGTCCGGCTCGTCGAAAAAGTCCTCGTCGTCGCTGTCCTCGATGTATTTCCAGAGGTGGCGATTGTCGTCGCGGTAGTCGATCACCGTGTCATCGAAATGCACCTTGGCGAACTGGTCGCTCTGGCGGCGCGTCTTCGCCACATAGGCGAGCGCGAGGCTGGCCGTATCGGCGGTGTTCGACGGGCCGTCAGCCAACAGTGCATGGAAACGCGCGACAAAGGCGTTGAGGTCGGCATCGCGATAGCCGTGCTCCGGGTCGAGCAGCGCGCGCGAAAGCATCGCCAGCCGATGGCGCAGGCAGGAGGTGGTTTCCGGGTCGCAGGCCTCCTCGACGGGTTTCGGATGCAGCGCCAGAAAGAGGCGGCGCAGGCCGGGATATTCGCGAATCAGCAGCGTCTCGATGCGGCAGTCTTCGAAGAACTCGACCGCCATGCGCTGGAAGGGGCTCCAGTTGTCGGCGATCTGCGGGCTGCTCCAGCGCCGATGGCCGACCATGTGGGCGAGCACGGCGCGGTAGCGGTCGATGCCGCCCACCGAACCATTGGTGCCCGCGTCTTCGAACACGTCGGGAATGCGCAGGCCGAGCTTGTCATAATACGGAATCGGCTTGCGCAGCTCGTCGAAGGCCGTCGAGTACGGCACGAGCTGGTCGCCGTCCTGCCACAGCGCACGCAGGTACAGGTCGAGTTGGCGCTCGACGTCGGCGAACAGCGTGCCGCGCCGTTCGCGCTGCAGCACCGCGCGGCTGTCCGCGAGCTTGAGAGAAAAATATTCTTCCTGCCGCTCAGGATGGTGGTTGTAATTGCGAATGCCGTAATCGACCCAGTTGCGCAGGCCACCGATCGCCACCAGATCAAGCAGCCGCGGCGCCTGGTCGAAGAAAGCCGGCAGTCCGGGGCTGGGGAAAGTCGCCTGATGGCCGTGAATCGAGCCGGTGGTGCGCCCCATCAGGTCACGCGCGATGGCCAGATAGTGCTGGAGTTGCTCCACCGATTGCAGACGGCGCGCGACGGCCGCCAGCGTCTGCAGGAAGGGCGTGATTGCCTTGCCGTTCGGCGATTTCTGCATCGCCTTGACGAACTCCATCACGGGCGGCAGCGCCGCGTTGCCCTGCTTGCCCATCGCGGCGACGACCGATGGCCATTCCTCGAGGAAGGCCAGGATCGGTTCGACGCCACGCCCCAACTTGCCGAGAAAACTCGCGGCATCGAGATAGGCATCCAAGTCGGGACGGTCGATGACCGGCAGCGCCTCGGCCATCGCCTCTTCGAAAATCTCGGCGACCTGCGGGAAGGCACTGTCCAGCCGCGCCCAGTACTGCTGCATCAGCGGGTGCTGGTACTCCCCGAACGCCTTGTCGCTTGCCGTCACGGCCTTACACTCTGGTTCAGACGAAGGTGGTGTCGATGGCGTGGTCGAGTGTCGCGCGGACGTCGGCGTCGTCGGTGATCGGTCGCACCAGCGCCATGCGGCAGGCATCCTGTGCATCGACACCGCGCTTGATCAGCGTCGCCGCATAGACCAGCAGGCGCGTCGAGATGCCCTCGTCGAGCCCGTGGCCCTTGAGGTTGCGGCCGACCTGGCCAATCTTCACCAGCTTGGCGGCCGTGCCTTCAGCGAGGCCCGTCTCCTTGGCGAGAATGCTGGTCTCCAGTTCCGGCGCGGGGTAATCGAAATCGAACGCGGTGAAGCGCTGCTTGGTCGATTGCTTGAG
>CAZTWA010000105.1:0-8996 GCA_964617225.1 uncultured Methyloversatilis sp. | reverse complement strand
TATCTACCCGGCGGTCGATCCGCTCGACTCCACCTCGCGCCAGCTCGATCCGCTGATCGTCGGCGAGGAGCACTACACGGTGGCACGGCGCGTGCAGAACACGCTGCAGCGCTACAAGGAACTGCGTGACATCATCGCGATTCTGGGCATGGATGAACTCTCCCCCGAGGACAAGCTCTCCGTGTCGCGGGCGCGCAAGATCCAGCGCTTCCTGTCCCAGCCCTTCTTCGTTGCCGAAGTGTTCACCGGCTCCGACGGCAAGTACGTGACCCTCAAGGACACCATCAAGGGTTTCAAGATGATCGTCGATGGCGAATGCGATGCGCTCCCCGAGCAGGCCTTCTACATGGTCGGTGGCATCGAGGAAGCCTTCGAGAAGGCCAAAACCCTTCAGTAATCCAGTAATACCGACGAAAAGGGGCCGACATGGCAGTCAGCGTACATATCGATGTCGTCAGCGCGGAAGAGTCCATCTTTTCCGGCCTGACGGAGTTTGCCGTGCTGCCGGGCGAGATGGGCGAGCTCGGCATCATGCCCGGCCATACCGCGCTCATCACGCGGATCAAGCCGGGTGCGGTGCGGCTCAAGATTCCGCAGCAGGAGCAGGAAGAGCTGATCTTCGTCGCCGGCGGCATTCTCGAAGTGCAGCCCAACCTGATCACCGTGCTGGCGGATACCGCCATCCGGGGCAAGGATCTCGACGAAGCCAAGGCGCTCGATGCCAAGCGTCGTGCCGAGGAGGCAATGGCTGACAAGAACGCCGAGATGGATTATGCGCGCGCGCAGGCCGAACTGGCCGAGGCGATCGCCCAGCTCGCCGCGATCCAGAAACTGCGCCGCAAGTAATCGCTCACTTTGCCGGAATGACAAGGGCAGCTGCGGCTGCCCTTTGTTTTTGAAAGTCAGTGCTGGCAGGACGGCACGGCATAAAATAACCGCGGGAGACAATCGGATTTGAGCATGCGTCACAGCAAGGAAGCCAAGGAACAGGCCACCGCCAAGATGCGCGCGGGCGATACTCCGTTGCTGGACATCGCGCGTGAATTCGACGTGTCCACCAATACCTTGCGAGCATGGTTCCGGGAAAGTGAGGCGCGGGCCAAGGCGCAGGTTAGTGCCAAGCGGGTCGCGACGGCCCTCTCGCAGGAAAAGTACACGTCTGCCAGCCAGCGCCAGCGGCTGCTGATGCATGCGTTGGAGCAGAGTCCGGCGACGATTATCGTCACCGACGCCGAAGGCAAGATTGTTTATGCGAACCCCAAGTTCGTATCCACGACCGGCTATCTGGCCAACGAGGCGCTCGGGCAGACACCGCGACTGCTCAAATCGGGTGAAACGACCACGGAGGAATACCAGCGGCTGTGGAAAACGATCAAGTCGGGCAAGGAGTGGCGTGGCGTTTTCCACAACCGGCGCAAGGATGGCTCCCTGTACTGGGAGCGCGCCTCGATCTCACCGGTGCATGACGCCAAGGGCAAGATCACGCATTTCATGGCGGTGAAGGAAGACATCACCGACTTCATCGAGGCCGATGCGGCGCGCCGGCGCATTGCTGCAGGATTTACGGCCGTGTTTGCCGCCCTACCCTTCGCCATCGTGTTGGCCGACACGCAGGGCCGGGTGCTCATCGCGAACCAGGCGGCCGAAACCCTCTTCGGCACGACGGTTCCGCGTGGCACGCAGTTCACAGCGTTGAACCTGCTCTGGGTCGATGCCGAAGGGAGCACCCTGCCCGCGTCGGCACATCCCCTGTTACGCGTGCTGGCGGGAACGGATGGCACGGCCGGGATCGAAACCCGCATCGGCGTAGCGCCGCCCACGGGGGGGACACGCTGGATGCGCTGCTCGGCGCGTCCGGTGTCCATGCCGGAAACCCATGAGGTTGCCGCGCTGATGGTATTGGTGGAAGACTGCGCGGCGCAGGCCTGAGTCGTTGATAGTCAGCGCTGGCGGGACGGTACCCGCGGCGAAAAGCTAGAGCGCAGCGACCCGTTTTTCGGCGCGCGCCAGATCCGCGTCCAGTCGGGCGATAGCCTCGCGCAAGGCAAGCAATTCGTCGCGTTGAACGAGCACCGGGTTCTCGATCGTCAGGTATTCGGCCACATTCCCGGCCAGATTCGTCGCCGCCTGTTGTTGCCAGCCGACAAAACGGTGGGCGCCTTGCACGATGCGATGTGCTGCAATGTCGCCAACGAACTTGGACAAGTCCTCTTCCGCATCCCAGCGCAGGTTGCGAAAGACGAAAGAGAGTTCGGTCGCAAACTCGGCATTGCCCTCGACGGTCGCCTGCGCCATTACCTTGTCCAGCCCCTGCGGCAGCAGGAAGGGCGTGTCCGCCGGCAGGCGGATGATCACGTCGGTGACGCCGGGGTCGGGATTCGGTATCACCCCGCCATCCAGTGCGATCTCGAAACCGAAAGCGAGGGGCGGCATGTCGAACCGTGCTCGTCGTCCCGCGAAGGGCACGAGTCGGGCACGGGCCCACTGGGCACCCGTCAGCAGGTGATTCAGCCCGGCGAGGAAAACGGGATCGAGCATTAGTCCCACCCCGAAATCGCCGCTAAGCGGCGATCTCCCCTCAAGGGGCCATGAAACACGCGCGACACCCCTTCGCGTTTCATGCAATCTTGTACCCGCGGTGCAGGGCGACCACGCCGGCCGTCAAGTTGAAGAAGTCCACACGTGACAGGCCGGCCTGTTCCATCATGCCCTTGAGGGTTGCCTGATCGGGATGCATCCGGATCGATTCGGCAAGATAGCGATAGCTGTCAGGGTCGTCGACCACCTTCTTGCCCAGCCAGGGCAGCACCTTGAAGGAATAGAAATCGTAGGCAGGCGACAGTGGCTCCCAGATCTTGGAGAATTCCAGCACCAGCAACCGGCCGCCGGGACGCAAGACGCGGCGCATCTCTTCCAGCGCCTTGTCCTTGTGCGTCATGTTGCGCAGGCCGAAGGCCACCGTGACGATGTCGAAATGGTTGTCCGGAAAGGGCAGCTTTTCGGCGTCGCACTGGGCCACCGGCCCCAGCCGGCCTTCGTCGAGCAGGCGGTCACGCCCGCGCGTGAGCATCGCGTTGTTGATATCGGTGAGCCAGACTTCGCCCGTCGGGCCGACGCTCTTGCGGAAGGCCGAAGCGAGGTCGCCCGTGCCGCCAGCGATGTCAAGCACGCGCTCGCCTGGGCGAGCACCGGCCACCTGCAGCGTGAAGATCTTCCAGAGCCGGTGCATGCCGGCGGACATCAGGTCGTTCATCAGGTCGTACTTGTCGGCGACCGAGGAAAAAACGCCGCGTACCCGTCGTGCCTTTTCGTTCTCGGGTACGGTTTCAAAACCGAAATGGGTGTCCACCATGGAAGATCAGTCCTTAATGTTTGCCGCAACCTCCCCCGGCCTTGGGCGGCAGGGTGGTCGAGTCGATGTCGCGGCTGGCGCCTGCGACTTCGAGCCGGGCGAGGTAATCCGCCCAGAGTTCGTCATGGTTCTTGCCCAGCGAATAGAGCAGGTCCCAGGAATAGATCCCGGTATCGTGGCCGTCGGAGAAAAAGGGCTGGATGGCATAGTTGCCGACCGGTTCGAGCGCCTTGATCTCGACATTGCGCTTGCCGGTCTGCAGGGTTTCCTGCCCAGGGCCGTGGCCGCGCACCTCGGCAGAGGGCGAGAACACGCGGAGGAATTCGCACGACAGGCGGAAGTTGCTGCCGTCGTCGAAGGACAGTTCCATTTCGCGCGACTTCTGGTGCAGCTTGATTTCAGTGGGGATGGGGGTCTTGCGGTCGAGTCCGGCCATGGTCTTGGTTGGTTTGGTTGCGGGTCTCTGCCATATGGGGCCCGACTATCATAGCGCAAGGTGCGGCCGGCCCGGAACGCAGGCGCCTGCTAATTGAAATCGGATTGTTCCAGTGCGCGCTGCTGCCGCTGAAGGAACTCTTCCATGCTGTCGATGCCGCGCAACAGCAGGATCGTCGAACGCACGGCCGCTTCGAGCAATACGGCCAGGTTGCGGCCCGCCGCGACGGGGAGCACGACCTTGCGGATCGGCACGCCCAGCACGTTTTCTGTCAGTGCGTCGAGCGGCAGGCGGGCCATTTCGGCCGCGCCGGGGTTTGGGCGCTGCAGATGGGCGATCAGCTTCAGCCGCATCTTGCGCCGACAGGCCGTTTCACCGAACACGGTGCGGATGTTCAGCAGACCCAGACCGCGCACCTCGATGAAATCCTTGAGCAGTTCCGGGCAACGGCCTTCGAGCACGTCGGTGGCGACGCGCGAGACTTCGACGACATCGTCGGCCACCAGCCCGTGGCCGCGCGTGATCAGTTCGAGACCCAGCTCGCTCTTGCCGACGCCCGAGTCGCCGGTGATCAGCACGCCGATGCCGAGCACGTCCATGAACACGCCGTGCAGTGTGACGGTCTCGGCCAATTGGCGCGACACGTAGACGCGCAGCGAGTCGATGACCTGGGCCGTGGGGAGCGGCGTGGCGAACAGCGGGGTGTCGGTCGCCTCGCAGGCGTTGCGGATCTCGTCGAGCACGTCGCAGTCGTCGGCGACGATGATCGCCGGCGGATGCGCGTCGATCACCTGTTGGAAGATGTGTTCCTTGGGGTCGTCCAGATGGCGCTTGTACCAGATGATCTCGGGCGAGCCGAGCACCTGCACGCGTTCCGGGTGAATCAGGTTGAGGTGGCCGATCAGATCGGCCGGCGAGACATCGTCACGATTGACGGCGATCGGACGGTTGAGCGTGCCGCCAATCCAGGAGAGCTGCAGCCGTTCGCGATTCTTCTCGAACAGCTGGGCGACGATCAGCTGGCCGATTGCCACTGCGCGAACAGCGCATAAACCGCAGCCGCATCGGGCGCGGCCGCGAGCTTCTCGCGGAACGTCTTGTCGCTGAACATCTGGGCCAGTTCGGAGAGCAGCTGCAGATGGTGCTCGCTGGCGGCTTCCGGCACGAGGAGCACGAAAACGAGATCGACGGGCTGTCCGTCGGGGGCATCGAAGGGCACTGGGGCCGCCAGACGGAAGAAAGCGCCGCGTGCTTCCTTCAACCCCTTGATGCGGCCGTGCGGAATGGCGATGCCGAGTCCAAGTCCGGTGGAGCCCATCTTTTCGCGGGCGAACAGCGCATCGTAGATCACGCTGCGGGCGATGCCGTGGCGATTCTCGAAGAGCAGACCGGCCTGCTCGAATACGCGCTTCTTGCTGCTGGCGTCGAGTCCAACGACGACATCGTCGCCGGACAGTAGTTGTGCAATCAGGTTCATCTCAGGTATGGGGATCGCCCGGTCACCCTGTTATTCAGTTACTCGATCAGGTCGCCGGGTGGGGGTATCCCGGCGGCAGGGGGCAAAGTATATACCTCGCCCCCTGCCGGGGAAACGATTTTCTCCTTATTCGGCGGCGGCCGGCCGGTCATGGCCGTGGTCATAGTGCTTGCCCTTGTACTTCTGCACCTGACGATCCAGCTTGTCGATCAGGAGATCGATGGCGGCGTAAAGGTCGGTATCGCTGCTGTCGGCGTAGATGTCCTTGCCCTTCAAGTGCAGGGTGATTTCGGCCTTCTGCACGAGTTTCTCCACCGAAAGGATCACATGGACGCTGGTGACGTGGTCGAAATGACGGATGACCTTGTCCACCTTGCCCGAAACGTAATCACGCAGGGCGGGGGTGACTTCAATGTGGTGTCCAGTGATGTTGAGGTTCATGATGTCTCCTCTAGAGTGTTTTGCGTAGATTGACCGGCGGAATGTTCAGGGATTCGCGGTACTTCGCGACGGTGCGTCGCGCGACGACGATGCCCTGTTCGCCGAGGATATCCGCGAGGCGGGAGTCGGAGAGCGGCTTGTGGCCGTCTTCGGCGCCCACGAGCTGCTTGATCAGCGCCCGGATCGCGGTGGATGACGCCGCGCCGCCGGTATCGGTGGCGACGTGGCTGCCGAAAAAATACTTGAGCTCATAAATGCCACGCGGGCTGGCGAGGTACTTCTGCGTCGTCACGCGCGAAATGGTCGATTCATGCAGTTCGACGGTGTCGGCGATCTCGCGCAGGGTCAGCGGGCGCATCGCCACTTCGCCATGGTCAAAGAAGGCACGCTGGCGATCGACGATGGCCTGCGACACGCGGGCGATGGTGTCGAAACGCTGTTGCACGTTCTTGATCAGCCATTTGGCTTCCTGCAACTGGCCGGAAAGATTGCCGCCCCCGCTGCCGCGCTGCTTGCGCAGCAGGTCGGCGTAGAGCCGGTTGATGCGCAGGCGCGGCATCGCTTCCTGGTTGAGCTGAACGACCCAGTTGGTGCGCAGCTTTTTCACGATCACGTCGGGAATGATGTAGCGCGTGTCGAGCGCCGCGAATTGCGCGCCAGGTCGCGGATTCAGCGACCGGATGAGTGTTTGTGCATCCCGCAGGGCGTCGTCGTCGCAGTCGAGCGCCTTCTTGATGCGCACGTAATCGCGGCTGGCCAGCTGTTCGAGATGATCGCTGACGATGCTGCGCGCCAGTGCCATTGCCGGTTCGGGCGGCAGATTGTCGAGCTGCAGCAGCAGACATTCGCGAGGGTTGCGCGCCCCGACACCCGGCGGATCGAGGCTTTGCAGATGCTTGAGGGCGATCGAAAGATCATCGAGTACCTCGTCCGGCTCGTCGATCAGCTCTTCCGGCAATACCTCGGCCAGTTCTTCAAGCGTCTGGGCGAGGTAACCATCATCATCGAGCGCCTCGACGAGGAAGGCCACACGCAGGCGGGCACGGCCCGCCAGTTGGCTCAACGCGAGCTGGGCGATCAGGTGATCCGACAGGCTGGTGCTCGCTGCCTGCAATTCGCCGGCATCGACATCGTTGTCGTCATTCGGGTCGCGCGGTCCCTTGGAACTCCCGCTCGGCCACTCGAGGCTGTCCTGCGTCCATTCGGCCGGTTCGCTCGAGCGTTCTTCGTTCCTGGTGGAGGGCTCCTCGCTGCGGACATGCGAGAGTGCATCACTTGCCCCCGTAAAGGCGGCTCCTTCGCTCGGCTCTTCGCGTTCGAGCAAAGGGTTTTCCTGAAGGGCCTGTTCGATTTCCTGATTGAGCTCCAGCGACGACAGTTGCAATAGCCGGATCGACTGCTGCAATTGCGGCGTCAGGGCCAAATGTTGGGAAAGCCTGAGCTGGAGCGTCTGCTTCACGTCGTTTACATCCGGAAGTGCTCTCCGAGATACACCCGGCGCACACTTTCATTATCGACGATCTCGGCGGGATGTCCAGCTGCGAGCACTTCCCCGGCGTTGATGATGGTCGCGCGGTCGCAGATGCCGAGGGTTTCGCGCACGTTGTGGTCGGTGATCAGGACGCCAATGCCGCGTTCTTTCAGGAAGCGAATGATCTTCTGGATGTCCAGCACGGCGATCGGGTCGACGCCGGCAAACGGTTCGTCGAGCAGGATGAAGCGCGGGTTGGTCGCCAGCGCACGCGCGATCTCGACGCGGCGCCGTTCGCCGCCGGACAGGGCGATTGCCTTCTGATCGCGCAAGTGGCCGACGTGCAGCTCTCCGAGCAACTCATCCAGCCGCGTATCGATCGTCGGTTCATCGAAATCCTGCAACTCCAGCACGGCACGGACGTTCTCGGCGACCGTCAGCTTGCGGAAAACTGAGTTCTCCTGGGGCAAATAGGACAAACCCAACCGGGCGCGCTTGTGGATCGGCATGTGGGTGAGGCGGGTGTCCTGGCCCGCTTCGGAAATCGTGATTTCGCCGCCGTCGGAGGCGATCAGCCCGACGATCATGTAGAAACAGGTGGTCTTGCCTGCGCCGTTCGGGCCCAGCAGGCCGACCACCTCGCCCCCGTCGACGTGCAGGCTGACGTCCTTGACGACGGTCCGCGCGCGGAATTTCTTGTAGAGGTTATGGACGGCCAGCGTGGTCATTCCGCGATGTCTTTCAACAGCTTGCGGATGGTCTCGACCGAAAAGCCGCGGCCCTGGAGGAAGCGGGCCTGTTTTGCCCATTCGCGCGCATCCGCAGGCGGTGCGGTGAATTTCTTCTCCCACACGCTGCGGGCACGCGTGCCTTCGTCCGGCAGGTCATCGACATGTGTTTCGATATCCGCGGATGACATGCCCTTGCTGCGCAGGCTTTGACGCAAGCGGGCAATGCCGAGCCGACCGGCCTGGCTTCTGACGAAGCTTTCGGCAAAACGCGTATCGGATTGCAATCCCGTTCGGGAAAGTTCGTTCAGCACGGTTTCGATTTCATCGGATGTGCCATGCGGCGCGAGTTTGCGGACCAGTTCGGCGCGGGTATGTTCGCGCCGGGCCAGCAACCTCACCGCGCGCTGGCGCAGTTCCCTGATATTGGATTCACTCACCGGCCTCGGGCGCTGCCATGGCGGTGACGCCCACGGCCGCGCGAATCTTGTTCTCGATTTCCCGGGCGATTTCCGGATGCTCGCGCAGGTATTCGCGGGCGTTGTCCTTGCCCTGGCCGATTTTTTCGCCGTTGTAGGCGTACCAGGCGCCGGACTTGTCGATCAATTTGTGTTCGACGCCCAGTTCGACGATTTCGCCCTGGCGCGAAATACCCTCGCCATACAGGATGTCGAATCGTGCCTCCTTGAAGGGGGGGGCTACCTTGTTCTTGACGACCTTGACCTTGGTCTCGTTGCCGATCACCTCGTCGCCCTTCTTGATCGCGCCGGTGCGGCGAATGTCCATGCGCACCGAGGCGTAGAACTTGAGCGCATTGCCACCGGTGGTGGTCTCGGGGTTGCCGAACATCACGCCGATCTTCATGCGGATCTGGTTGATGAAGATGACCAACGTGTTGGTGCGCTTGATGTTGCTGGTGAGCTTGCGCAGCGCCTGCGACATTAGGCGGGCCTGCAGGCCGGGCAGCTGATCACCCATTTCGCCCTCGATTTCGGCCTTGGGCGTCAGCGCGGCGACCGAGTCGATGACGATCAGATCGACGCCGCCGGAGCGCACCAGCATGTCGGTGATTTCGAGGCCCTGCTCGCCGG
>CAZTWA010000104.1:0-9064 GCA_964617225.1 uncultured Methyloversatilis sp. | reverse complement strand
ATGCGGAAGAAGCGGCGAAGCTGGGCTTCACGAATTGCGCCAGCGCGCCGCTGGTCCGTTCGAGCTACCACGCCGACCAGCAAGCCCATGGGGCAGGCGTGGCCTGACATACTGACACGCCCATAACGGGGTAAGTCTGCGCCACGTCCTTGGGTGCGGCTGGTGTGTTCTGCACGTGATTATTTCGACAATTGATCCCGCTCCCTGAGCTGATCCTTGTCGCGCAACTGGTCACGATCCCGATCTTTGAGCTGATCCTTGTCACGCAACTGGTCACGATCCCGATCGCGATCCCTGAGTTGATCCTTGTCTCGCAGTGGGTCACGATTCTGCACGGGTGCTTTCTTCAGTTGCGTCTTCTGCTGGATCTTCGCTTTCGACTTCTGCTGCATCTGGGTTTGCTGCTGGATCTGTTCCTGGGTCTGGGTTTGTGCGCCTTGACCATCCGGCCCACCCGGACCGCCCGGCCCTGCACCATCGCCTCCGCCCCCGCCTTTGGCGATGACGTTGCCGGAGAGTGCGAAGAGGGCCGAAACCAGCATTGCAATCAATTGAGTCCTTTTCATTTTTCTGTCTCCTATCGACTTCGATCAGTATTCACCATAGACAAAGGAGTCAGAAAAGCCATAGAGATTTGTCATCGGCCATGTCATCGATCTTTACATGGGCGACGCAGATCAAACCGCGGCACTTCGAGGCCGACCTGACGAAAGTCAGCGCTGGCGGGACGGCACGCAGTAGCGGGTCTAGGGTTTGACCCAGCCGATTTCCGCCGCCGTGGCGGCACCGACGAGCGTGACCGCGAGGCTGCGGGGAATGTCCGCCTCGGCCGGCGAGAGCGGAATGCGCCCGCCCATGATCTCGGCGAAATCCTGCGGGAAGCGCGGCTCGCGCGCCGGCTCGGCGAAACCTTCCGGAAATCGCGGCAGGTTGGTGGCGGGATCGTACTTGTCGGTTGCGCCCAGCGTATGCATGAGCTCGTGGGCGACGATCATCGTGTTCGAGCCGGCCAGGGCCTGACTCGCGTAGGCGTTGATGACGCCGAGCATGCCGCGCGCGACCCCCACGGAGTGCGCGAGGCGCGGGTTGCCGTTCGGATCGTGGAAACGGACGAACAGGCGTACTGCCGGCTTCGGCCCGTCGATGCGGTCATGCCGCGACGCCCACCAGCGCATCTGCAGGCTCCAGATAATCGCCTGCAGCGCATTGGCGTTGCGCGGCGCTGCCGGCGGCTGGTCGGCGACCGGCGGGGCCACCGTGACGGAGACCGGACGCCAGACGCTCAGCCCGTAGCGCTTGGCCTCTTCGTCGAAGAAAGACTCGATCGCCGCGAAGGCATCGGGCTTCAGGCCCTGAATGTATTGGCGCGTCTGCGGGCTGTCATCGGCCGCGATCGGATAGATGCCGACGTAGAGCGTGTTTTCCCAGGAGGTCGCGCGCGACTGCGCGAGCCAGGCCGTCTGCGCGACGGTGGCGAGGATCAGCAGTAAAACAAGGATGCGCAGGGCCTTAAACATTAGGCATCGGGGGGCGCGTCAGGATGCAAGAGCCGCGCAGCTTAACCCAGGATCCCCGTGCCGGGGCGCGGTTCAGTCCGGCGCGAGATGGATCGCCAGCCCGCCGTCGACGGGTGCATTCTCCTGCCGCGCGACGATAGCTTCCAGCATGGCGGCGTAAGCCTCGTGGATGCGTTCCCAGCCCAGCGGGCGCACGCTGTCCACGCAGGCACCGCGCGTACTGTCCCGTTGCGCAAGATCGCGCACCGCGCGCCGGCTGGCCGCGATGAAACCGGGCGCATCGCCCGGTGCGGCGAGCCAGCCATTGTGGCCATTCACGACCAGATGGCCGGCGGCGGCATGGTCATAGGCGACGATCGGCAGGCCGCTCGCCAGCGCTTCGCTGACAACGTTGCCGAAGGTCTCGGTGAGGCTGGGAAACAGGAAGAGGTCGGCGCTTGCGTAGTGCGCGGCGAGGTCTTCGCCTTGGCGCATGCCGCTGAAGTGGACGTCGGGATTCCGGCGCGCCAATGTCTCCGCCTGCGGGCCGTCGCCGACGCAGACCATGCGCGCGTTTGGCCATTCGGCGCGGATGGCGGCGAAGGCGGTGAAGGCGAGGTCGAGGTTCTTCTCGGGCGCGAGGCGGCTGACGACGATGCAGACCGGGTCGCCCGCCCGGGCATCCCAGCGCGACCGCAGGTGCGGCGAGCGGCGCGCCGGATTGAACAACGTAGTATCAACGCCGCGCGACAGGACGCTGACACCACGGAAGCCCTGCGCGCCCAGTTCCGTGGCGAGCACCGCGGTCGGCACCAGCGTCGCCACCGTGCGGTTATGAAACCAGCGCAGGTAGCCCTCGATGCCGCGCCGCAGCCAGCCGATGCCGTAGTGGCGGCTGTAGCTGTGAAAGTTGGTGTGGAAGGTCGACATCACCGGGATGCCGAGCTGGCGCGCCGTGGCGAGTGCGGAAAAACCCAGCGGCCCCTCGGTGGCGATGTGCACGATATCCGGCCGCTGCGCGAGCCAGGCGCGGCGCAGCTGGCCGGCCACTGGCAGGCCGAAGCGCAGGTCGGGATAGCGCGGGATGGGTAGGCCCGGCGTGAGCAGCGAACCGTCGGGCAGGACGCCTGTCTTTTCCTGCTTCTGGCGTGGCCGCACGACGCGCACGCGATGGCCGCGCGCCGCGAGTCCCGCCGCCAGCCGGCCGAGCGTCATGGCGACGCCGTTGATTTCGGGCGCATAGGTTTCGGTGACGAGCGCGACGCGCAGTCGCCTGCTTGCCCGGGTCACGCGGCGGCCCGCAGCAGGGGCACGACGTTCGTGGCGTGCTGGCGCCACTCGACCAGTTCGAGCCGGCCGTCGAGGTGTTCGACGATGCCCGTGCAGCTGTCCACCCAGTCGCCGCAATTCACGTAGAGCACGCCGTCCCCGTCCATTTGGCGCATGCAGGCGCTGTGGATGTGGCCGCAGACGATGCCGTCGAGGCCGCGCTCGCGCACGGTGTGGATGACGGCATCCTCGAAATCGAAGATGAACGAGACGGCGCTTTTCACGCGGCGCTTGGCGAAGCCGGCGAGCGACCAGTAGCCGGAGATGCGCAGCGTGCGGCGCGCCCACGACAGCCAGGCGTTGATGCGCACCAGCGCGTTGTAGGCGACGTCGCCGAGTACCGCGATCCAGCGATGGTGCTTGGTCACCTGGTCGAACTCGTCGCCGTGCAGCAGCAGCAGGCGGCGGCCGTCGGCCGTCTCGTGGATGTGCTCGGCGGCGACGTGAATGTCGCCGAACTTGGCACCGACATATTCGCGCAATGCCTCGTCGTGGTTGCCGGGTATCAGCATCACCTTCTCGCCGTGGCGCGCGCGGCGCAGGATTTTCTGCACCACCGTGTTCTGCGCGGCGGTCCAGTGGATGCCGCGGTTCATCGACCAGAAATCGACGATGTCGCCGAGCAGATAGAGGTGCTCGGCCTCGTAGCAGCGCAGGAAGTCGATCAGGCTATCGGCCTGGCAGCCGCGTGTGCCGAGGTGGATGTCCGAGAGGAAGATGCTGCGTACCTGCATGGCGCGCAGCATGCCGGCGCGACGCTACAGGAATATGAACGAATGGTGACGGAACGGTGACAAATGTCGTTCAGGTCGCGGCGTGGCGCTGGTTCACCGCGCGATACACCGCGGCGAGCCGCCGGGCGCAGGCCTCGGTCGTCCATTCGCGCGCGAATTCGCGGGCCGCCTGCGCCATGGCTGCGCGGCGTTGCGGGTCGTTGATCAACACGGCGAGGGCGACCCCGAAGGCGGCAGGCTCCTGCGGCGCGGGCACGGCGCCGCGGCGCGGCTCGACGATCTCGCGCGTGCCGAGCGCGGCGAAGGCGAGCACCGGCACACCGGCCGCCATCGCCTCGAGCAGTACGAGGCCCTGTGTCTCGGTGCGCGAGGCAAACACGAAGACATCGGCGGCGGCATAGCAGGCGGGCAGTTCCCGCAGTCGGTCGAGATAGCCGACGAAGCGCACGTTGGCTTCGATGCCGAGGGCCGCGGCCTGGCGCTGTAGCGCCTGCAGGGCGGGCCCTTCGCCGGCGACGACGAGGATCAGGTTGGGCGTGTCGCTCAAGGCGTGGGGCAAGGCATCGAGCAGGAAGCCGATGTTCTTTTCATGTGCGGCGCGGCCGACGAACAGCGCTACCGCGGCGTCCGCGGGAATGCCGAAGCGGCGGCGAAAGTCAGCGCTGGCGGGACGGCATTCCGCACCGAAATGATCGACCGGGATGCCGGTCGGCACGCGGTGCAAGGGCGCCGTGACGCCATAGCCGGCGAGTGTGTCCTGCATCGCGCTTGACGGCACGACGACGGCATCGAGCGTATTGCACTGGCGCCGCGCGAGGTTGCGTGCGAGGGCGCGCAGGGCGGCCTGCGGCACGGCCGGCACGTAGTTGTGGAGGTATTCCTCGAAGTGCGTGTGATACGTGGCGATGCAGGGCCGGCGGCGCGCGCGCGCATGGCGCAGGCCGGCGTAGTGCGCGGCGAACGGCGTCTGGATGTGCACGAGGTCGAACTGCGCGTGGCTTGCCAGCGCATCGCGCAGGGGCTGGCCCTGCATCAGGCGGTCTTCGGGATCGAAGGGCACCCGGCGCGCCGGCACGCGCGTGATGCGCGCATCGTCGACATGCGGGGCCGGGTAGGCGGGCGCGACGACCTGCACCTCGATGTCCTGCTCGGCCAGTGCGTGGCGGAACGATTCGATCGATGTCGATACGCCGTTGATGCGGGGAAAGTAGACGTCGGAAACCATGAGGATGCGCATGGGACGGCATCTTCGCGCGCGCATGTTTCATGGATATTTCAATGGCCGCTGTCTTTATTCCGTCATGGACGCGTCAAATTGTCGTAACGCCCGGCTCCTACAGTGCGCTCACCGCAACGACCCCAAGGAGACCGGTCATGGAAATCCGGAACGAACTCGAGAAGCAAGGCGGCCTGCACCGCCCCAGCCGCGCCAAGCTGCACGTCACGCTGGCGACAACCGAAACGGAAATTCTCGCCGCGCAACAACTGCGCTGGCGCGTCTTCGCCGACGAGCTCGGCGCCCGCCTGCCCACGCGCACCCCGGGCGTCGATCGCGACTTCTACGACACCTATTGCGACCACCTGATTGTGCGCGACGAGGCCAGCGGCCGCATCGTCGGCACCTATCGCATCCTGCCGCCGCAGGCCGCGCGCAAGGTGGGCAGCTACTACTCGGAGAACGAGTTCGACCTCACGCGCCTCGCCCACCTGCGCCAGCGCATCGTCGAGGTCGGGCGTTCCTGCATCGACCCGGACTACCGCACCGGCGCGACCATCGCCCTGCTGTGGGCAGGCCTCGCGCGCTACATGCGCGAGAACAACCACGAGTACCTGATCGGCTGCGCCAGCATCGGCATGCAGGACGGCGGTCACAATGCCGTCGGCATCTACCACGCGCTGGCCGCGCATCGCGCGCCGCCCGAGTACCATGTCTTTCCGCGCCATCCGTTGCCGCTGGACCGCATCGCGGGGCTGGAGACCCCGGAAATTCCGCCGCTGCTGAAGGGTTACATGCGCGCCGGTGCCTGGGTCTGCGGCGAACCGGCCTGGGATCCGGACTTCAACACGGCCGACCTGCTGCTGCTGCTGCCGATGGGGCGCGTCGATGCGCGCTACTCCAAGCATTTCGTGGAGCGGCAAGCCTGAAGACGCTGTTCATCGAGGTCCGCGCGGCATTCCGTCTGGCGCGCGTCGGCCTGCACCTGCTGTGGGGCGCGGCCACGGTCGCCGTCGTCTATCCCTGGATCGACATGCGCTTCCGGCGCGCGCTCAAGCGGCGCTGGTCGCGGCAACTGCTCGAGACGCTGGGCATCCGGCTGAAAGTCAGCGCACGTGGTACGGCATGGCCGGGCCACTTGGGTGATATGCGGACGGCATGGCCGGCGCGCGGGCTCGTGGTCTGCAACCACATCTCGTGGCTCGACATCTATGTCATCAACGCGCTGACGCCGGCCGCCTTCGTCGCCAAGGATGACGTGCAGCACTGGCCGCTGATCGGCTGGTTGTGCGCGCATACCGAAACGATCTTCCTCGCGCGCGGGTCGCGCGCCGCCGCGCAGCGCACGCGCGAAGCGATGCTCGAGCACCTCGACGACGTCCATGTCGCGGTGTTTCCGGAGGGCACGACGACGGGCGGCGACCGGGTGCTGCCCTTCCATGCGGCGCTGTTCCAGAGCGCGATCGATGCGGGGGTTCCGGTCCTTCCGCTGGCGCTGCGTTACGCCGACGCGAATGGCAACCCGAGCCGCGCGCCGGCCTACGATGGCGATATCACGATGTGGCAATGCCTGCGGACGATCGCGCAGTCCGGCGGCCTGAAAGCGGATTTGCGCGTTCTGGAGGCCATCGATTCGGCGGCCTTGAATCGCCGGGACTTGTCGCGGCATTGCCAGGAGAGCATCGCCTGGCATCTGGGTCAGCGCAGTTTTTCTTCCCGGGGAGACCCAGCTGCGGAAGCGGACATCGCCGACGCCGAGGTTCAGGCTGCCACCCGATGAACGGTACCATGCCCGAACACGTCTGCAGTCGCTGCCTGGCCCCGCTCACCCATCGCGAGCGCCTGTTCGACTCGCTGCTCTGCGTTGCCTGCGAAAAGGCGCTGACAGCCTACGACGGGCCGTTGCCGAACCCTAATCTTGCTTTTGCTGGGCAGCCTGCGCCTGACCCTCCATGTAAGACCGGGCAGACGGGAATACGGGTACCCCGCCCTCAGGTACGCTGAAAGCCAGAGACAGACAGCAGCCACAACCCATACTGGAGAAGTCGATGAAGAAACAGAATTGCCTGCACATTGCCGTGTTGGTTGCGGCTGCGCTGGGGCCGGTACTGCCGGCCGTTGCCACTGCTGCGGATCCGCGGAGCGCGGTCAAGGTGGAATTCACGCCCACGCCCGCGCCACGGGCCGATGACGAGATGCTCAAGACCTATACCGCTTCGGTGGCCCGGGTGACATTCGCCGACGGCACGATGCGCGACTATCCGCTCGCCTATGTGTCGCTGTTCAAAAACACCGACCGGATTACCCGGCACAAGGGCACGACCTATGCGGCCGCCCAGCTATTCGACGTCAACATGGCGCCGATCATGGAACCCAAGGGCGATCCGGCCATCGCCGAGACAGCCGACGCCAACAGCCTGCTGAAGATCGGCAACCGCCTTTTCCTCGTAAACCATTGGGAATACGACGACGTGCTGGCCGACGGCCAGACGGCCAACAAGGCCAAGGATTGGTACTCGCGCATGCCGATGGGCATGAGTCTTTCGGAAATCGCACAGGGCCGGGACGGCAGGCTGAAAGTGAAGTCACAGCAACCGATCGATTTCTCCGCCGTGAATGGCACGTGGATTCTTTGCTTCGGCTCGCAGACGCCCTGGAATACCCATCTTGGCGGTGAAGAGGACTACGACTTGCAATTCTGGCCGGGCGAGAAGGTTTACCCGACGACGCAGGCGGGCCTCAAGGCAATGAGCGAAGTCTATTTCCGCGGCAGGCAGGTCGCCAATCCCTACGACTACGGCTACCCGATCGAAGTCGCGGTGCGGGACGGCGGCGCTTACGAGATCACCAAGCACTTTGCAATGGGCCGCGGCACCTGGGAGATGGCGATCTTCGCCAGCGACGGGCGCACGGCCTTCCTCGGCGATGATGGCGCCTACTCGGGGCTGTTCATGTTCGTGGCGAACAAGGCAAATCTACCCAAGGCGGGCGGTACGCTCTACGCGGCGAAATGGGTGCAGACTTCGCCGGACGGCAGCGACGGCGGCACCGCCGACTTCCGCTGGGTCAAGCTGGGCTCGAGCCACTACAACGAAATCAAGGCGCTGATCGACAAGGGCCTCCGGGTGGGTGACATCTTCGAGTACGCGCTGACCGAGAAGCCGGGTTTCGTGCCGACGCGGGCCGGCACGGCCGAAACGATCTGGCTCAAGCTCAAGCCCGGCATGGAAACGGCGGCCGCTTTCCTCGAAACGCGCCGCTACGCCGCCTATCTGGGCGCGACGACCGAATTTACCAAGGGTGAGGGCGTGGCGATCAACCATGCCGACAAGAAGCTCTATTACGCGATGAGCTACATCCAGGGGTCGATGAAAGCGAAGGATGGCGGTCCGGCGGACGACATCCGCCTCAAGGAAAACAACGCCGGCGCCACATACACCTACGACCTGGCGGGTGGGCAGGTGGACACGGCTGGCCAGCCGATCGCCTCCGACTTCGTTCCAGTGCGCGCTTATGTCGAGCCGGCGCTGCTCGGCCGTCCGATCAAGGCCGATGCGCTCGGCAACACCGCTGACCCGGAGTTCGTCGCCAACACCGACAACGTGTTCTTCTCGGAAAAGATGCGCACGCTCTTCATCGGCGAGGACTCGGGCACGCACCAGAACAATTTCGTCTGGGCCTACAACGTCGATACGAAGCAGCTGACGCGTATCCTCAGCCTGGCTGCTGGCGCCGAGTCGACCGGCCTGCAGGTCGTGGATCACCTGGGCGGCCACGCCTACATCATGAGCAATAACCAGCACCAGGGCGACTGGATCAAGTCGACGCCCAAGGAATTGAAGGAGCGCCTCGAAAAGCGTGCCGGCGAACTCTGGGGCCGGAACCGGCACGGGGTGGCGAAATATCGCCTCGAAGCCCATGTCGGCTACATCGGCGGACTGCCAGGCTTCAAGTAGGCCGGGCAGCATGCCATGCCGTCCCGCCAGCGCTGACTTTCACTGAAACGAAGCTGTAACACAACGCATTGAAAATCGCCGGGCTTGTTGAGCAATCCATCATTCCAATCGGAGGTTTTCATGCGTTCTCTCGTTCTCGTTTCGCTTGCCGTTCTCCTGTCCGCCTGCGCCAGCCAGGCACCCGCACCCCAGCAGGCCGCTGCCGCGCCGGCTCAGAAGAAGGCCCCGCAATGCTGGTCGGGTGATGCCGGCAAGTTTCTCGATGTCGGCACCAAGACCACCATCTCCGGCGTGGCCGTCGAATGCAAGCTGACCAGCGACGGCAAGGCGGCT
>CAZTWA010000103.1:0-9194 GCA_964617225.1 uncultured Methyloversatilis sp. | reverse complement strand
CTTGAGGGGGTAGTGGCGAAAGCTGTGCGAGTTCGAGTCTCGCCGTCGGCACCAAATACAATGGGGGTTGTTGCCATGTGTTCGAAGTTAGCGGGGCAGTTCTGAATGTTGGAAAATTACCTTCCCATTCTGATTTTTACCCTCGTCGCCCTGGCATTTGGTTGCGTCCCGATCATCATCGGACGCCTGGTTGGTCCCCACCGACCCGATCCTGAAAAGCTCTCTGCTTATGAATGCGGTTTCAATGCATTCGAAGATGCGCGCATGAAGTTCGATGTGCGTTACTACCTCGTGGCGATTGCCTTCATCATTTTCGACCTTGAAGTGGCCTACATGTTTCCATGGGCAGCCATCTACAAGGAGTTCGTTGAAACCGAAACGGTTCGCATGTTCGGTTTTATCGAGATGTTCATCTTCATGGGCATTCTGATCGTCGGTTTCATCTATGCCTGGGTCAAGGGGGCCCTTGACTGGGAATGAGTATCGAAGGCGTCCTGCAGGAAGGTTTTGTCACCACAACACTGGACAAGGTTATCAACTGGACGCGCACCGGGTCGCTTTGGCCCATGACGTTCGGATTGGCCTGCTGTGCGATCGAGATGATCCATACCGGCGTGTCGCGTTATGACCTCGACCGTTTCGGTGTCGTCTTTCGCCCCAGTCCCCGTCAGGCAGACCTGATGATTGTCGCGGGCACGTTGACCAACAAGATGGCGCCCGCCATGCGGCGCGTCTATGACCAGATGCCAGAACCGCGCTGGGTTATCTCGATGGGGTCGTGTGCCAACGGTGGTGGTTACTACCATTACTCCTACTCTGTCGTGCGTGGCTGCGATCGCATCGTGCCGGTCGACATTTATGTGCCTGGGTGTCCGCCCACGGCGGAAGCACTGCTGTACGGCATCATCCAGTTGCAGAACAAGATTACCCGCACCTACACCATCGCCCGCTAACGTACGTCGTCATTGAGTTGCCCGGAAATATCATGAGTGCCAAGTTGGAAAGGCTATGCAAGACTCTGACCGAAGTTTTCGGTTCGCGCATGCAGAGCCTGACATTGATCGCTGGCGAGGTTTCCCTCGAAGTCGCTGCGGCAGATTATTTCGAGGTGGCCACGACCTTGCGCGATCATCCAGATCTGCGTTTCGAGCAGTTGATGGATATCTGCGGCGTCGATTACGTGACGTATGGCCGAACCGATCTGGTGGATATGAGCGAGGGACGCTCGCCCCGGTTCGCCGCCGTCAGTCATTTGCTGTCAATCACCCACAACTGGCGGCTGCGCCTGCGCGTGTTTGCGCCGGATGACAGCTTCCCCGTCGTCGCGTCGGTCACGCCGATCTGGAACAGCGCCAACTGGTACGAGCGCGAGGCGTTCGATCTCTTCGGCATCATGTTCGAAGGCCATGACGACCTACGCCGCATCCTGACCGATTATGGCTTCGTGGGCCACCCGTTCCGCAAGGACTTCCCGGTGTCAGGCTATGTCGAGATGCGTTACGACTCTGAGAAAAAACGTGTCGTCTACCAGCCCGTCACCATCGAACCGCGCGAAGTGACCCCGCGCATCATCCGCGAGGAAAACTACGGCCGTGGCTGAGATCAAGAACTATACGGTTAACCTCGGCCCGCAGCACCCGGCCGCGCACGGGGTGTTGCGTCTGGTGCTCGAACTCGATGGTGAAGTGGTCGTGCGTGCCGATCCGCACATCGGCCTGCTGCACCGTGCGACTGAAAAGCTCATGGAGCATCGCACCTGGGTGCAGTCGCTGCCCTACATGGACCGGCTCGATTACACCTCGATGTTCGTCAACGAACATCCCTTCGTGCTTGCCGTGGAGCGCCTGCTGGGCATCGAGGTGCCGATCCGGGCGCAGTACATCCGCGTGATGTTCGACGAAATCACCCGCATCCTCAACCATCTGCTGCTGACCGGTACGCAGGCGCTGGATATCGGGGCGATGGCGATGGTGCTCTACACCTTCCGCGAGCGGGAGGATATCTTCGACATGCTCGAAGCCGTTTCAGGCGCGCGCATGCACGGTGGCTACTACCGTCCCGGCGGTGTGTATCGCGACCTGCCGGATCACATGCCCAAATACACGGTCAACAAGTTCAAGAACGAGAAGACCGTCAAGGAACTCAACGTGGCGCGCGAAGGCTCGCTGCTTGACTTCATCGAGGACTTTACCAATCGCTTCCCGGGCTACGTCGACGAATACGAAACCCTGCTGACCGGCAATCGCATCTGGAAGCAGCGTACGGTCGGCATCGGTGTCGTCTCGCCTGAACGGGCTTTGCAGCTCGGCTTTAGCGGCCCGATGATCCGCGGTTCGGGCTTCGCCTGGGATCTCCGCAAGAAGCAACCTTACGAAGTGTACGATCGGATGGACTTCGATATTCCGGTCGGATACAACGGCGACAGTTACGATCGCTATCTGGTGCGCATGGACGAGATGCGTCAGTCCAACCGCATCATCAAGCAGTGCATCGACTGGCTGCGCAAGAATCCCGGTCCCGTGATGACCGACAACCTCAAGGTGGCCCCGCCGAAGCGCGAGAAAATGAAGGCCAACATGGAGGAGTTGATTCATCACTTCAAGCTCTTCAGCGAAGGCATTCATGTGCCGCCGGGCGAGGTCTATGCCGCCACCGAGCATGCCAAGGGCGAGTTCGGGGTGTACATGATTTCCGACGGGGCGAACAAACCCTATCGCGTGAAGCTGCGGTCCACCGCATTCACTCACCTGTCCGCGATGGACGAGATGGCCAAGGGACACATGATTGCTGACGTGATTACCATCATCGGCACGATGGATATCGTGTTCGGCGATGTGGATAGATAAAACATGCTGAGCGAAGCCACTCTCAAAAGAATCGATCGCGAGGTCGCCAAGTATCCGGCGGACCAGAAGCAGTCGGCCGTAATGGCCGCGTTGCATTTCGCCCAGACCGAAAAGGGCTGGCTGACACGCGAGACCATCGCCTACGTGGCGCAATATCTAGGCATGCCCGAAATGGCCGCCTATGAGGTCGCGACTTTCTACAACATGTACGACCTCAAACCGGTCGGCAAGTACAAGATCACGGTTTGCACCAACTTGCCCTGTGCCTTGTCGGGTGGCGTGCATGCCGCCGATTACCTGAAGCAGAAGCTCGGTGTTGATTTCAACGAAACGACTGCGGATGGCAAGTTCACCCTGAAGGAGGGCGAGTGCATGGGCGCTTGCGGCGACGCGCCGGTGATGCTGGTCAACAACGTGCATATGCGCTGCTTCATGACGCCGGAAGAAATCGACAAACTGCTCGCGGAGTGCAACCGTAGCGATAGCGGAGCCAACAGCTAATGGCCATCCTCGAAGCGATCAACCCGACCCTCACTGCTGGCTGGCACCAGCCCGACGCGCGTGACCTGAACAAGGACAGCGGCTGGCGGCTCAAGGACTATGAAGCGCGGGGCGGCTATCAGGCGCTCAAGAAGCTGTTTGGCGACAAGCTGACCCAGGACCAGGTGATTGCCGAAGTGAAGGCCTCGGTGCTGCGCGGTCGTGGCGGTGCCGGTTTCCCGACGGGCCTGAAGTGGAGCTTCATGCCCAAGAACTATTCGGGTGACAAGTTCATTGTCTGCAATACCGACGAAGGCGAACCGGGCACCTTCAAGGACCGCGATTTCATCCGCCTCGATCCGCATTCGGTCATCGAGGGCATGATTATCGCCGGTTATGCCATGGGCGCGACACGCGGCTACAACTACATCCACGGCGAAATCTACGAACTGTATCAACGCTTCGAGGAAGCCATCGAGGAAGCGCGCGCCGCCGGGTATCTCGGCAAGAATATTTTGGAATCTGGCTTCGATTTCGATCTCTTCACGCATCAGGGTTGGGGCGCCTACATCTGCGGCGAAGAGACCGCCCTGCTCGAGTCCATCGAAGGCAAGAAAGGGCAACCGCGCTACAAGCCGCCGTTCCCCGCCAACGTCGGCCTCTATGGCCGGCCGACCACGATCAACAATACCGAATCACTGGCATCGATTCCCTACATCATCCGGCAGGGCGGCCAGGCCTTCCTTGATCTCGGCAAGCCGAACAACGGTGGTACCAAGCTGTTCTCCGTCTCCGGCCATGTCAACAAGCCGGGCAACTACGAAGTCCCCATGGGCACGCCGTTTGCGAAGCTGCTCGAGATGTGCGGCGGCATGCGTGGTGGCCGCAAGCTGAAAGCGGTCATTCCCGGTGGTTCGTCGGCACCGGTATTGCCGGGCGACATCATGATGGAATGCACGCTCGACTACGACTCGATCGCGAAGGCGGGTTCGATGCTCGGTTCCGGTGCGGTGATCGTGATGGACGAAACGGTTTGCATGGTCAAGTCGCTCGAACGACTGGCCTGGTTCTACTACGAAGAATCCTGCGGCCAATGTACGCCTTGCCGCGAAGGCACGGGCTGGCTCTACAAGATGATCCATCGCATCGAGCATGGTCAGGGACGTCCCGAGGATCTCGACCTGCTCGATGACGTGGCGAAGAACATCATGGGCCGCACGATCTGCGCTCTCGGCGATGCGGCCGCGCTGCCGGTCATCAGCTTCGTCAAGCATTTCCGCAGTGAGTTCGAATATCACATCCAGAACAAGAAGTGCCTCGTGCCGCCCGATGTGCAAAAGGCTGGCAGCACGTTCCACACGCGATTGATGGCGGGGGCGACATGCTAGAGTTTGAAATCGACGGCAAGTCGCTGCAAGTGCCCGAAGGCAGCACGGTCATCGAGGCCGCGCACGCTGCCGGCATCTATATCCCGCATTTCTGCTACCACAAGAAGCTCTCGATTGCGGCCAACTGCCGCATGTGCCTCGTGCAGGTTGAGAAGGCGCCGAAGCCGATGCCGGCTTGTGCCACGCCGGTCGCCAACGGCATGAAGGTGTTCACGCATTCCGAACTGGCCGTGAAGGCACAGAAGGACGTGATGGAGTTCCTGCTCATCAACCATCCGCTCGATTGCCCGATCTGCGATCAAGGGGGCGAATGTCAGCTGCAGGACCTTGCCGTCGGCTATGGTGGGACCGCGTCGCGGTTCCAGGAAGAAAAGCGCGTCGTGCCCGAAAAGAACCTCGGTTCGCTCGTTGCCACGGACATGACCCGGTGCATCAATTGCACCCGCTGCGTGCGCTTCACACAGGAAATTGCCGGCTTGATGGAACTCGGCCAGGCCTTCCGCGGCGACCGCGCCGAAATCATGACCTTCGTCGAGCGGACGATCGACTCGGAGATTTCCGGCAACCTGATCGATCTCTGTCCGGTGGGTGCGCTGACCTCCAAGCCGTTCCGCTTCGGCGCACGTTCATGGGAATTGTCGCGGCGCAAGTCGGTCAGCCCGCATGACGCGCTCGGCAGCAATCTCATCGTGCAGGTACAGCACAATCGCGTGCAGCGCGTGCTGCCACTCGAGAACGAAGCGATCAACGAGTGCTGGATCACCGACAAGGAGCGCTTCTCCTACGAAGGACTGAACAGCCAAGGTGACAATGGGCGCCTGACGAAACCGATGGTGAAGCAGGGCGGGGCGTGGAAGGAAGTCGAGTGGAACGTCGCCCTTGATTACGCCGCGCATGCGCTGCGCGATGTGGCCAAGAACCAGGGTGCCGATGCGATCGGCGCGCTGGTCAGTCCTCACGCCACTTTGGAAGAAATGGCGCTGGCCGGCAAACTGCTGCGCGGCCTGGGCTCGGACAACATCGACTGCCGTTTGCGCCAGAGTGATTTCAGTCTCGACGGCCAACGCAATGGAACGCCCTGGCTCGGCATGAAGATCGCCGACATCAGCGCGCTCGACCGCGTGCTGGTGGTTGGCAGCTTCCTGCGCAAGGATCATCCGCTCGTCGCCCAGCGTCTGCGCCAGTCGGCCAAGAAGGGAACGCAGGTTTCGATACTGCACTCGGCTGACGATGACCTGTATATCAAGTTGTTCGCCAAGGCGATCGCCGCACCGGCGCAGTTGCCCGCGGCACTTGCCGAAGTGGTCAAGGCGGTTGCCCAACTCAAGAGTGCAACAGTCGATGCGGCGCTCGAGAAAGTCAGTCCTGGCGAGACGGCACTGAAGATCGCGGCGAGCCTCGTTGCCGGCCAGAATGCCGGCATCCTGCTGGGCAACTTCGCCCAGCAGCATCCGCAGTCCGCGACACTCCACCGCCTTGCCCAGCAACTTGCTACGCTGCTTGGTGCGAAGTTCGGTTTCATCGGCGAGGCGGCAAACAACGTCGGCGGATATGTCGCCAAGGCCTGCCCGCAACAGGGTGGCCGCAATGCCGCGCGCCTGCTGGCAGAACCGCGCAAAGCCTATCTCGTGCTCGGCGCCGAACCTGAATTCGATTGCGCCAATGGTGCCGCTGCGCTCGCCGCATTGAAGCAGGCTGCCAGCGTGATCGTGATGTCGCCCTTCAAATCCGCTGCTGCGCTCGACTATGCCGACTGCCTGCTGCCGGTTGCACCTTTCACGGAAACCTCCGGTACCTTCGTTAACACCGAGGGTCGTGTGCAAAGTTTCTACGCAGTGGCCAAGCCGCTGGATGAAACGCGTCCGGCATGGAAGGTGTTACGCGTCCTCGGCAACCTGCTCGACCAGACCGGCTTCGACTACGAAACATCCGAGCAGGTACGCGACGAAGTGCTCGGTGGCAAGCCGGAGTTTGTCGCGGGGCTCGACAATGGTGTCAAGGCGGGAGCGATCGACCTGACAGCCAATGCTCAGGGCCTGCAACGCGTGGCCGACGTACCAATCCATTTTGCCGATTCGCTGGTACGGCGCGCGCCGAGCCTGCAGGCGACCAAGGATGCGGCTGCACCAACGGCTCGCATGAACGCGGCCACGCTGGCCAAGGTTGGCGCAGTCGATGGCGGCAATGTGAAAGTCAGCGCTGGCGAGACGGCAGTCAATCTGATCGCCCAACAGGATCCTGGCATGCCTGATGACTGCGTGCGCATCGCCGCAGCCCACACATCGACCGTGGGATTGGGTGCCCTGTTCGGCAGCCTGAAAGTGGAGCGTGCATGATGGAAGCCCAGATCCTGCAATTCCTCCAGTCTGCCCTCGGTTCCTCCTGGGGAGCGGTCGCTCCGGCATGGCCGGCGATCTGGGCCTTGCTCAAGGTCGTCGCCGTGCTGCTGCCCGTGGTCGGAGCGGTGGCCTACCTGCCGTACTTCGAGCGCAAGGTCATCGCCTACATGCACGTGCGGATCGGTCCGAACCGCGTCGGTCCGGCCGGCCTGCTGCAGCCGATCGCCGATGCGCTGAAACTGGTCTTGAAGGAAGTCATCACGCCGACCAAGGCGAACAAGGTGTTGTATTTCACCGGTCCGGTCCTGGCGCTGGCACCGGCGCTGGTCGCATGGGCGGTGGTACCCTTCAGCGATGGCATGGTGATCGCCAACATCGATGCGGGCGTGCTGTTCCTGCTCGCGGTGAGTTCGCTTGGCATCTACGGTGTCATCATCTCCGGCTGGGCATCGAACTCGAAGTACGCCTTCCTCGGTGCCATCCGTGCCAGCGCACAGATGATCTCCTACGAAATTGCGATGAGCATGGCACTGGTGGTCGTGCTGATGGTGTCGAACAGCCTCAATCTGGGCGATATCGTCCAGTCGCAGGCGAAGGGCCGATTCGCCGACCTGGGCATCGACCTGCTGTCGTGGAACTGGCTGCCGCTGCTGCCGATGTTCCTGATCTACCTGATTTCGGGCGTGGCCGAGACCAACCGTGCGCCGTTCGACGTCGTCGAAGGTGAATCGGAAATCGTCGCCGGCCACATGATCGAGTATTCCGGCATGGCGTTCGCGCTGTTCTTCCTCGCCGAATACGCGAACATGATCCTGATTTCCGCGCTGACCTCGATCTTCTTCCTCGGGGGCTGGCTGTCGCCCTTCGGATTCCTGCCGGACAGCATTGGCTGGCTATTCCTCAAGATTGCGTTCCTGCTGTTCCTGTTCCTCTGGTTCCGTGCCACTTTCCCGCGTTACCGCTACGACCAGATCATGCGGCTCGGCTGGAAAGTTTTCATCCCGTTGTGCATCGTCTGGATACTCGTCGTCGGTATCTGGATGATGTCGCCTCTCACGATCTGGAGCTGAACGCATGGGCGCGATCAAGGACTTTGTCAGCAGCCTGTTACTGAAGGATCTCCTCCAGGGCATGGCGGTGACCGGGCGTTACTTCTTCGCCCGCAAGATCACCATCCAGTATCCGGAAGAAAAGACACCGCAGAGCCCGCGTTTCCGTGGCCTGCATGCGCTGCGCCGCTATCCGAACGGCGAAGAGCGTTGCATTGCCTGCAAGCTGTGCGAGGCGATCTGCCCGGCGATGGCCATCACCATCGAGTCGGCCGAGCGCACGGATGGCACACGCCGCACCACGCGCTACGACATCGACCTGACCAAGTGCATCTTCTGCGGATTTTGCGAGGAAGCCTGCCCGGTCGATGCGATCGTCGAGTCGCACATTTTCGAATACCACGGCGAAACCCGTGGCGACCTGCACTACACCAAGCAGATGCTGCTGGCCAACGGCGATCGCTATGAGGAAGAAATCGCCAAACGGCGCGAGCTTGACGCGCCCTATCGTTGATTGCGGAACATGGAATTCTCGACCTTTACCTTCTACGTTTTCGCCGCGATCATGCTGTTCGCAGCATTGCGCGTCATTACCGCCAAGAACCCGGTGCATGCCGCGCTGTTCCTGGCGCTGGCCTTCTTCTCGGCTTCCGGGCTGTGGTTCCTGCTGCAGGCCGAGTTTCTCGCCATCATCCTGATCATGGTCTATGTCGGCGCGGTGATGGTCCTGTTCCTGTTCGTCGTCATGATGCTGGACATTGATGTCGTTCGCCTGCGCCACCGCTTCTGGAGCTACCTGCCGCTGGGTGCGCTGATCGGTGTGCTGATGGTCGTCGAAATGGCCATGGTGCTGGGCGGCAAGTACTTCAGCATCGAGGCGCTGCCCGGCCAGAACTACCCGGCCGGCTACAGCAACATCAAGGAACTGGGCCGCTTGCTCTATACGGAATACGTGTATCCGTTCGAACTGGCTTCGATCATCCTGCTGGTTGGCATCATCGCCGCAGTGCTGCTGACCCTGCGGCGGCGCAAGGACACCAAGTACCAGGATCCGGCCAAGCAGATCGCTCTGAAGCGCGAGGAATCCGTGCG
>CAZTWA010000102.1:0-9218 GCA_964617225.1 uncultured Methyloversatilis sp. | reverse complement strand
GTGCGCCGTCTGCTCAAGGTGCAGATCGAGGATGCCATCGCCGCCGACGAGATCTTCACCACGCTGATGGGCGACGTGGTCGAGCCCCGCCGCAAGTTCATCGAAGACAACGCGCTTTACGCGCGCAACATCGACGTCTGATCTTGTCGGATCCCACGAAAATTTAGATTTTTCCCAACAGATTAGATTTCGTAGGAATTGAATAACGGCTCCCCAACGGAGCCGTTTTCATTGCGGCTATTGCCGCCCGTGACTTCAAGCGCTGAACCGCCAATCTAACCCCCTGAGCGGCAAATGAAAAAAGCCGGTTAGCACTCAATCATGGGTTGATTGGCCAGTGTCTGGAACTTTCATCAAGCGCACCGCAATGAATAGGCCCCAGAGAATGTTTCCAACAGCGAACACGGCAAGGATCAATTTTGCCGAGCCAGAGAGGTCGAACTCACGTAGAACGAAACTGATGGCTGACGACAAGGCGTTGAGCGCGACCAGCAACCAAAACAACGGATTGCGTGGCTGGATCAATCTCGAGATCTTTAGCATGGGTCGCCGTAAAAATCAGGTTCCACGACGGGCGAGGAAGGCGCCTTCCTTCCCGGTCGGCAAGGGGATGCGCACGCGGTGGCCATTGCCCGGCGCCACGTCGGTCGGGGATGCCGTCCCGTCAGGGCTGACTTTCAGCATGTGCTCGATGCGGACCACGAGGTTGCCCGCGGGGTGGATCAGCTCGAGCGTGTCGCCGACGCCGAAGCGGTTCTTGACCTCGATTACTGCCCAGCCGTCGGCAGCGTAATCCGAGACGTCGCCGACGTACTGGCTCTGCCCCATCTGCGACAGGCCGGTCAGGTAGTTCTGGTGCGCACCGTCAGGATGGCGCTCGTAGAAGCCGGGGGTGTAGCCGCGGTTGGCGAGATCGCCGAGGCGGGCGACCAGCGTGGCATCAAAGTCGCGCCCGGCAATGGCATCGTCGATGGCCTGCCGGTAGGCCTGGCAGGTCCGGGCGACGTAGTAGGCCGACTTGGTGCGGCCCTCGATCTTCAGCGAATCGACGCCGATCTCGGTCAGCCGGCCGACGTATTCGATGGCGCGCAGGTCTTTCGAATTGAGGATGTAGGTGCCGTGCTCGTCCTCCTCGATCGGCATCCGCTCGCCCGGCCGGGTTTCTTCCTCGATCAGCCAGATGTCGCCGGCAGGATTTTCTGCCGCGGGCTGGACATCGTAGGACCAGCGGCAGGAATTCGTGCAGCTGCCCTGGTTCGGGTCACGATGATTGAAGTAGCCCGAGAGCAGGCAGCGTCCGGAATAGGCGATGCACAGGGCGCCATGGACGAAGACTTCGAGTTCGATGTCCGGGCAGGCCTGGCGGATTTCGGCGACCTCGTCGAGCGAGAGTTCACGCGAGAGGATGACCCGCCGCACGCCGATCGACGCCCAGAAGCGCACCGCGGCGTGATTTACCGTATTGGCCTGCACGGAAAGGTGGATCGGCATCTCCGGCCAGGTCTCGCGAACCATCAGCATCAGTCCCGGATCGGCCATGATCAGCGCATCAGGCGCCAGTTCGATCACCGGGGCCATGTCGGCGAGGTAGGTCTTCAGCTTGGCATTGTGCGGGAAGATGTTGCTGACGACGTAGAACTTGCCGCCGCGCTGATGCACCCCGGCAATGCCGTCGGCGAGCTTGACGAGGTCGCCAAATTCGTTGTTGCGCACGCGCAAGCTGTAGCGCGGCTGGCCGGCATACACGGCCGTCGCTCCGTAGGCGAGCGCGGTTTCGGCCATGCGCAGGCTGCCCGCCGGCGCGAGCAGTTCGGGCGTGCGCGGCGGATTCACTTCTGCTGCGCCTTGCCTGCCCGGTAGGCCGTCAGCAGGGCCGCCTTGAGCGTGGGTTGGCTGTCCAGGTCGGCGATGCCCATCGTTTCGGCCGCCATGGTCCGGACGGCCAGCAGTTCGACTTCATCTTCACGGTCGCGCATGAACTTCGCCCAGTCGAACTGGCCATCTTGGCAACTGGTCGCCGCGATTCCCGTGCCGTCTGAAAACACGATCTCATGGGACGCCAGCACCTCGTACAAATACGAATAGGGATCGATATCGTGTGCCTTGGCCAAGCGCAGGTGAAAATCGGGCGCATCGTCGCTCCCCTCGGCGCACGCATCGAGGTCGAGGATCCGGTCGATTTCGTAGTTTTCGCCCTTGAAGGAAAAATCCAGCCGGGCGCGGACGGTATTGCGGCTCATGGCGATGCAGAAGAAGGATCAGCCGCCATTATCCCAGCAGTCCGCCACGGACCGGGACGAAAAAAATCCCGGCTTGCGCCGGGACTCGAAGCAGTTCTTTGCGGAACTGGAGGAGGAGCCGTCGTCCGTGGGCCGCTCAATGCGAATGCGAGTGAGGCGGCTGCGGATTCCAGGAAAACAGGGGGCGCAGCAGTTCGCTGATGGCATGCAATGCAATCAGCAGCTTGCCACCCAACCACTTGAACGCAATCCCGGACTCATGCAGGAGTTCGCTATTGATGCGCTGGATTTCATGCGTTCTCATTTCGTAGGCTTTTTCGTAGAAATCAACATAATCTTGTTTCATGATTTGTCCTTGGTTGATGCGTTGCAACATTGACTGTTAGCAATCTAATACTTTCCAAAAAAAAGACAATACAGATATGTGTAACAACTTTGATGAAAAATATTCAATAATGAGCCCATGGATCGCGCTGCCGAAATGAATGCTTTTGTTTGCGCCGTCGAAACCGGCGGGTTTACTGCTGCGGCGCAACAACTCGGGCTGACCCCCTCGGCCCTGTCCAAGCTCGTGACGCGGCTCGAGGACCGGCTGGGCGCCCGGTTGCTGCATCGAACCACCCGGCGCCTGCAAATCACGCCCGAGGGCGAGGCCTTCTATACCCGCGCCCGCGCGATACTGAATGCGATGGACGAAGCGGAGTCCGAAGTCGCCGAGGCCTCGTCCAGCCCGCGCGGCCTGCTGCGGCTGCACTGTCGCTCCGCCTTCGGCATGCACCAACTGACGCCGGCCATTCCGCGGTTTCAGGCGCTCTACCCGAAGGTCGAGCTCGATATCACCATCGGCGACCAGCCCGTCGGCAAGGAAGGCAACTTCGATCTGTCGATCCGCAATGGACCGCTCGACGAATCGTCGCTGGTGGCGCGCCGCATCTGCAATCTCGAGCGCGTGATCTGCGCCGCCCCGAGCTATCTGGCACAGCATGGCGTGCCGCGCACGCCCGATGACCTGCAGCAGCACAACTGCCTGTGGATCACCAGCCTGCCCGCGCTGCGCCGCTGGCCGTTCAATACCGACGAGGGGGTCCGCATCGTGCCGGTCAGCGGCAACGTTGTCGCCAACAACGCCGAGACCGTCCTGCAGCTCGCGCTGGCCGGCGTCGGCATCACGCGCCTGACCGACGTGATCGTCGGCGAGGCGATCCGCAACGGACAACTGGTGCCGATCCTCGTCGACTGGAACCACGTCGAACCGGTGCCGCTCTACGCGACCTATCCGAGCGGCCGCAACCTTTCGCCCAAGGTGCGTGCCATGGTGGACTTCCTCATCACGACCTTTGCTTCGGCGCCCTGGCGCAACACGACGGCGACCGGGACCAAGCCGCCCGCCGGCGAACGGTAAAAAAAAACGGACCCGAAGGGGTCCGCTTGTGCTGGAGGCTGTTTCCGCGGCCTTACTTCATTTCGGCGCCGACTTCCTTGAGCAGGACAGCGATGACCTTCTTGAGTTCATCATCGGTCAGATCGGCCAGGCCACCGCGAGCCGGCATGTTGCCATGGCCGCGAATGACGGTCTTGGTGACGGCGTCGAGGCCCTTGGATGCACGCTGTGTCCATGCGGCCTTGTCGGACAGTTTGGGCGCGCCCTGGTCGCCGGTTTCATGGCACTTGTGGCAGGTGGCCTTGGCGATTTCCTCGGGGTTCTTGTCGCTGGCTGCGGGTTTCGCGCCGGCGGCCGGTTCCTTGAAGTTCGCACCCGACTTGTTGGCCATGAAGACGATGGCGCGCGTCAGTTCTTCCTGCGTGGCGTCAGAGCCGCCCTTAGGCGGCATGGCACCCTTGCCGGCGATTGCCGTCTTGGTCAGGACATCGAGGCCGACGCCGATGCGCGGTGCCCAGGCGGCCTTGTCACCGGTCTTGGGCGCGCCGGCGACACCGGCTTCATGACAGGCACCACAGACGGCTTTGTAGAGATCTTCACCGCTGCGGCTGCCGGCCGCGGCGCCCGATGCAGCGGGGGGGGCGAGCTTGACCTTGGCGAGGGGCAGAATTCGGGCATAGGTGGCTTCCTCATCCGCGCTCTTCGGACGATTGCCCATGGCTAGAGCAATCGCCGGCGCGACAATAAGCAGGCTGGCCAGCGCCAGCCCACGCGAATACCTCTTTTTCATTGCTCTTCCCCTCATTGAAAGCTCTGTTAATGATACCAAATCGCTCGGTGAAAGCTTGCGCAAGGCTTATCCGACTGGTGGCAAATGCCTTGCTGGCACGGCTTGTCAACGCACCAGGAGCGCAGCAAATCCGGCACGATAACGCACCTCGAGTTCACGGGCGAGGGCTTGCCTGCTTGCACTTTCCGACCGTAGGGCCATGAAGATGCCGGCAGCGACTTCATCCACCCCCACGGTATGCGGCAGACCATCCGCTTCCCAAGTGGCCGCATAGGCCGCCTGCTTGGTTGCGCGACCCGCTTCGGCGGGCGGGATCAGATTGACGCGCGGCAGGCCGTAAGCCATCGCGACGATGCGGCCGTGGAGACTGCTGCCGCAATAGCCGCGACTCGCAGCGATCAGCGCGCAGATGTCCCAAAGATCCAGGGATGTGAACAGCGCGGTCGTGCCTGCATGCATGTGCGCGGCGAGTCGACGGTAGACGGCATCGTCGTCGTGCCAGGTTGCCGCACCGGCGCGAAAGAGCGCGATCCCGAGCCCGGTTTCGTACGTCACCCGGCCCAGCTGTGCGGCAAGAGCGTTCAGCGTGGCGTCATCCCCGAAATCGGCGCTGAACTGAACGGCGATGAAGCCGCGAGGGAAAGATGAGCGAAGCTGTGCGACTTCGTCGCGGCGGGCCTGTCGGTCGATATGGTCGCCGAACAATTCGGCGACCATGGCCGCCGGATCCGGCACCAGCGTGGCGTATATGCCTGCGGCGTCGAGTTGGGCCCGGGTTTGCGCGTCGCGCACGCTCACGGCATCGGCAGCGGCGAGCTTGGCCAGTACTTCATCGCGCAGGTCGGGGTCGCTTTCGAAGAGTCCGACCCCGCCGACCGCGGTAAAGACGATGCGCGTGGCGCAGGGAAAGAGATAGCGCGAGACCACATAGGGCGCCCGATCCGGCAGGCCCAGTTGCGCGTGCACCCATTCCCGCTGCGCGGCGGGGGCGTCCGCGAACTTCGCAATGAGCGCCTGTGCCTCCTCGGGTGGAGTGAGCATCACCGCGGCTTGCCAGGCATCGCAGGTCAGCAGTTCGCCGCCGACATGGAGGATTTCGACCGGAACATCGCTCATTTGCTTGGCCAGGTCCGCGAGCGCGGCAACACGATGGCCGCCGCAGGCTGTGAGGTCGCGTTCGGCGAGTCCGGCGGGGATCAGTTCACGATCCGGCATCAAAGCAGCTGCGATATGCGGAAACAGCAGGTCGCCGAAGTTGTGGCGGTCGAAGGCCCCGAACACGATTACCGGTGCGCGGCTGGCTTGGCAGGCGGATGCCGTCCCGCCAGCGCTGACTTTGGTCGCGTAGCCTTCCCCGGCCATCAGCGGCGCGATTCCGCTAACCGGGCGGCCTCGATCTCGCCGCGATCCTCGCGCTGCTCGGGGGGAATCCATGCCAGGCCGAGGGCGCGGTACACCGATTCCTCGCTGTCACCGGCAATTTGTTCGCGGCCGCGAAAGACGCCGTACTCGTTGAGTTTCAGCCCGCTGGCTTGTGCGATCCGGCGCAGCGCGATGTTGTGGGCCTTCGAACCGGTGAAGTAGCACAGCGCCGCGCCATAGGACGCCGGGGGGACCACGCGCAGATCGACCTGCAGCCCGTTGTCAAGGACCACGCTTGCCCGCTGCGGCCCTTTTGAGAGCGCCTTGGCGACGGTCGGATAGGCGGCCAGGCGGGCAATGACATCACTGTCGCCCGGCGAAATGACGAGGATGTCGAGGTCGCCGACGGTATCGCGCTGGCGCCGGTAGCTGCCGGCGATCTCGATGTGGGCTACGCCGCGTGCCTTGGCGAGCCAGGTCAGCAACGGCTTCGCACTCTGGTGCGCGGTGGCCAGCGGAAACCGCCGCTGCTTCGACAGGTGCGCCTGGACGGACTGCAGGATATTCGCCTCGGTCTTGGCGCCGAAACCCGGCAGGGCACGAATGCGGCCCGCCTGGGCCGCCTGCGTGAGCTGTTCGGTCGTCTGGACGTCGAGTTCATGCCACAGGGCGCGTGCCCGCTTCGGTCCCAGACCGGGAACATGGAGCAACTCGGTGACGGCCAGCGGCAATTCGCCGCGCAGCCTCTCAAGCGCCTGACAGCGCCCGGTCTCGACGATTTCACGAATCTTGCCGGCGAGGTCGTCGCCGATCCCGGGAAGCCGGGTCAGGTCTTCGCCGCGGGCCAGCCGATCCCGCACGTCATCGCCCAATTCACTCAGGATGCGCGCGGCGTTGCGGTAAGCACGGATTCGGAACGGATTGGCCTCCTCGATCTCAAGCAGATCGGCAATCTCGTTGAAGATCGCGGCGATGTTGGCGTTGTGGATTGGCATGTCAGTCATTCCAGCATAGGCGCCGCCACACGCATCGGCAACCTGCCGGCCCACAGGGTCTATATTGGAATTGGACAGTGAATGAGCGAGGGGAAGTAGGGAGTGAAGGTCGCGACCCCTCAATGCAAAGGAGGCAATCATGAAATTGACTCAACCCATGCCGGGATTCCACCCGGTCAGGCGTGACCAGTTACGCCCGGAGCGTGTGCATGACACCTACAAACAGCGCGGCAAACTCGCCGAACCGACGGTATGCACGAAATGCGGCGCCGTGTTTCACAACGGACGGTGGCAGTGGGCGGAACGGCCAGCGGGTGCGCATGAAGTGGCTTGCCCCGCCTGCCAGCGCATCGCGGATCGTTATCCCGCCGGATTTGTCCAGTTGGGGGGCGATTATTTCGCCACGCATCGCGACGAAATTGTGAAACTGCTACGCCATCGGGAAGAACGCGAAAAGGGCGAGCATCCCTTGGCCCGCATCGTCGCCATCGAAGATGTGCCGGAGGGCGTACTGGTCACAACGACCGATATCCACCTCGCGCGCGATCTGGGCGAGGCGGTGCATCATGCCCATCAGGGTGATCTGGACTTCCATTACAACGAGGGAGAAAACCTGCTGCGCGTGCATTGGCAGCGGTGAATCGCGAGTGATTGATTGGCGCGCCCGAGACGATTCGAACGTCCGACCCCTGCCTTCGGAGGGCAGTACTCTATCCAGCTGAGCTACGGGCGCGCATAAGGGAGGCCATTATAACCCCCGTGCCCAAGCGGGACGGAGGCGGGCGGTTTGCGGATCGGCGATCGCGGCGCGGACGTGGTCCAGCAGCTTCGCCTTGTCGGCGCCGAGCGTGCCCTTGAGCACGAGCCAGTTGGACGCGTGGTCGCTGCGGAAGACGGTGCGCCTGAGATCGAGATGGTCGAGGAAGCATTCCATCTCGACGAACAGTTCATGCGGCGAAAGGGGTTCCCAGCCAGGGAAGCCGGCGCGCAGACGGTCTTCGCCCTGCGGGAAGCTGACCACCAGCGTGGCGAGATATTCGGGCTGCGTGACATTGACGAGACGCGCGGAGTGTTCCGCGTGGGGCTGCCAGTGCAACTTGCCGCCGAGGCCGTTGAGGATCATCACCGAGCGCCCGACTCCCGCTTCGCCGAGTTTCAGCAGCGCGTCGCACGTGGTCGCGAAAGTTTCGCCCTTGTTCACCTTCTCGAGTACGACGTCGTCGCCCGATTCGGCGCCGACATAAACCAGTTTCAAGCCCGCGTCGGCGAGTTCCTTGAGTTCATCCACCGATTTCTTGCGCAGGTTGCGCGGCAGGCAGTAGCTGGAGACGCGATGCACGGCCGGTAAATGTGTGCGGATGGCCTGCAGCACCGCCAGCAGGCGGCGCGTCGGCAGCACCAGCGCGTCACCATCGGCGAGGAACACGCGCCGGACTTCGCTGCCCAGGGTTGCGCCGCATGCGCGGATGCTGTCGAGCGTCTCGGCCTCGTCGCGCGCCCGGAATTTCTTCTGCGGCGCGGTGTACATCTCGCAGAAGGTGCAGTGGTTCCACGAGCAGCCGTCCGTGACAGGCAGGATCAGCGAATCCGCCTCGCTCGGAGGACGGTAGACGGGGTCGATGTAACGGAGAGGGAAACCGAAAGTCATGACGGCGGCGGAATAAGCGGGACTTCGATGTCCGTCATTATGGATCAGCCGCGGCGCACGACTGCTAGCATCGTTCGACTATGCCCAACTGGCTCGCCGCCCTCCTCACCCGCCGCATGCTGATCTGCGTGTTCACCGGATTCGCGTCCGGCATGCCGCTCTACCTGCTGCTCAACCTGGTGCCGGCCTGGCTGCGCACCGAAGGCATCAGCCTCAAGGCCATCGGCCTGTTCGCGCTGATCCAGCTGCCGTACACGTGGAAGTTCCTCTGGTCGCCCTTCCTCGATCGCTATGCCCTGCCGTGGCTGGGCCGGCGGCGCGGCTGGATGTTCGTCACCCAGGTGGCGCTGCTGGGGCTGATCGCCGCGCTCGGCCTGTTCGCGCCGCAGTCCGACCTGCAGATCATCGTGGTGCTGGCGGCGCTGCTGGCCTTCGTCTCGGCGACCCAGGACATCGCGCTCGACGCCTATCGCCGCGAGTTGCTGGCGGATGTCGAGCTGGGCCTCGGCAACTCGGTGCATGTCAATGCCTACCGCATCGCCGGGCTGATTCCCGGCTCGCTGTCGCTGATCCTCGCCGATCACCTGCCCTGGGGCCAGGTCTTCGCCATCACCGCGCTGTTCATGCTGCCGGGCATGGCGATGACGCTGTTCGTGAGCGAGCCGGCAGTGACCGGCCGCCTGCCGAGCACCGGCTCGCGGTACCGCGCACCCAGCGTCACGTGGCTGCGGTACTCGGCCTTGGCCAGCGCGGCATGGACTTTTCCCGCGAGGTCCTCGGCGATCATGCGCATCTTGCCATA
>CAZTWA010000101.1:0-9240 GCA_964617225.1 uncultured Methyloversatilis sp. | reverse complement strand
GGCGTCGCGCCGCTCGGCCATGCGCAGCCGCTGAAGATTCTTATCGATGCGGATTTGCAGCGCTTTGCCCGGATCTGGGCGGCGGCGGGCACGCCGTTTTCGGTGTTTCCGCTGACACCCGACGCGCTGGCGCGCCTGACCGGCGCGCCATGGTCGGACATCCGGGTAGACGACATCAAAACGTGACGGACGTCCCGCCGACCATATGGGTCAGGATGGCGGCCAGACCACGGGGCTGGATAGCGGGATGGCGGTTCTTGACGGCCCCGACTTCATCCGGAACGCTGCAGACCTGGTCGCAGGTCGCGCAGATATAGATGTTGCCGCCGAGTTCGAGGAAGGTATCCATCAGTTCGGCCAGCGGCGGAAAGCCCTTGGACATCACGTCGTCGCAGGCACCCTCATAGGCCCAGTACGAGCCATCCCCGATCAGGAACACGATGGCATTCAAGTCCATGGCGATTGCCGCACAGGCGGCGGAAAGCGCCAGCGTGGCGCGCTTGCCGCCATCCGAATGGTCCGCCGTCAGCATGACCACGTAGTTCTTCTTGTTTTTCTCATCTTCCATCCGCGCCGCTTCGGACTTGGCCAGCAGACGGATCTGCGAATCGATATCGAACCAGTGGGTGACTTCAATTTCGGTTTCGTAGTCTGGCATTTCATTTCCCTCAGTAAATTTTGCATGAAGCGCGCACAGACTACCGCAGTGCACCAACAAAAGCAAACATATCTATGCTTGCATAAGCTGGCCTTATTTTATCTTCCCAACACGCGCTCAAGGGCAGTCGCCAGCGTTGCCACGGTGCGATCGACCGCATAGAGCTTGTCGAGCCCGAAGAGGCCGATGCGGAAGGTACGGAAGTCGGCGGGTTCGTCGCATTGCAGTGGCACCCCGGCTGCAGTTTGCAGCCCTTGGGCGATGAACTTCTTCCCGGATTGGATTTCCGGATCGTCCGTATAGCTGACGACGACGCCCGGCGCCTCGAAGCCCGGTGCGGCCACGCTGCGGAAGCCGTGTTGGGCGAGCAGGCTGCGCACCTTGGTGCCCAGCTCGGTCTGGGCCGCACGCAGTTTCTCGAATCCGTAGTCCTCGGCTTCGCGCATCACCTTGAGCAGCGCGACCAGGGCGTCGGTCGGTGGCGTCGCGTGGTAGGCATGGCCGCCCGTCTCGTAGGCCTGCATGATCTGCAGCCACTTCTTGAGGTCGGCGGCAAAGCTGGTGCTGGTCGTCGCATCGATGCGTTTCAGCGCTTCGGCACCGAGGCAGACCAGCGCGCCACAGGGCGGCCCGCTCCACCCCTTCTGCGGCGCGGTGACGAGGATGTCGATGCCGAGACCCGCCATGTCGATCCACAAGGTACCCGAGGCCACGCAGTCAAGCACGAACAGCCCGCCATGGGCATGAACTGCAGCCGCGACGGCGCGCAGATAATCATCGGGCAGCAGCATGCCGGAGGAGGTTTCGACATGCGGCGCAAACACCATGTCGGGTTTTTCTTGTTGAATCGTCGCGACGACTTCGTCAATCGGCGCCGGCGCGAAGGGCGATTGCGGGGCTGCGGCGATGCGGCGCGCCTTGAGTACCGTCGTGGAGGATGGAATCGCTCCCATGTCGAAGATCTGGCTCCAGCGATAGCTGAACCAGCCGTTGCGGATGACAAGGCACTTGCGCCCGGTGGCGAACTGGCGCGCCACCGCTTCCATGCCAAACGTGCCGCTGCCCGGCACGACGATGGCCGCCTCGGCGCGATAGACCGTCTTGAGGATGCGTGAGATGTCGCGCATCGTGCCCTGGAAGGCAGCGGACATGTGGTTGAGCGCACGGTCGGTATAGACGACCGAATATTCGAGCAATCCGTCAGGATCGACGTTGGGCAGCAGGCCGGGCATGGGTAACTCCTGTTGATATATTGGAACCGGGTAGCCGAGACTATCACTTCTTCTGTCCAAATCCCTATTGGATGTAATATTGCAGAGCAGTATTTACGATCACCTCAAGCATGACGCTTTCCCATTCCCCGCTGGTGAACAGCAGTGCATTGGCTTTGGCACAGCTAAAGGAGCTCTCGCAGCGGGAGATCGTTTCCGCAGCGGTAGCTTATCCGGCAATCCTGACGGTCGCCTGGGTACACCATGGGGCCATACCTTTGGTCAACCTGATCGCCTGGAGCGGCTTTCTGTCAATCATCCTGCTCGTGCGCATTTTCCTTGCGCGCAAAGCCCTGATGTCGGCCGTTACGGAAAGCACTGTCCTGTCCCGCCGCAAGCTGCGCATTGCCCTCAGCATTGTGTATGGCATTGGCTGGGGCGCCATGATGTTTTTGCTTGATTCCGGGCAACTCGACTTCCTGTTCATGTTCAAGTTCGCCACGGTAGCCGCGGTGCTGGGAATCACCGTGAATGCATTCAGCGTCGTGCTTGCCGTCTATCTCGGTTTTCTCGCGCCTTTCATCCTGATGGTTACCATGTATCTGAGCACAACGGCACACGTGCTTCCAGAAGCCCGACTGGCCCTGCTGATTGGCGTTGCGGTTTACGCCACACTGCTGGTGGTGGCGTCGCACAACGTTTACCGTCTGACGCGCCAGGCACTCAAGCAGGGTTTTGAACGCGAGGCCGCTCTGAATGAAGCAAGGTCGAGCCAGTTGCGTGAGGCGGGGTTACACCGCCAACTTCAGGAAGAAGCCGAGAAACTCGAAGCGACGAACCGTTCGCTCCATGTGGCCAATGAGCGTCTCAACGACCTCGCGCGCCATGATCCGCTGACCGGCGCATTCAATCGTCGTCACCTGATGGACGAACTCGAACGTCACTTTCAGGTAATGGCTCGATATGGCATCAGTTTTTCGGTCATCATTCTCGATATCGACCATTTCAAGTTAATCAACGATACCTTTGGCCATCAGGTCGGTGACCACGTTCTGACCGGTCTGACGCGGCAGTTGGAAGAAGATTTGCGAGATATCGACATCTTCGGCCGTTGGGGGGGCGAAGAGTTTCTGTGCATTCTGCCCAACACCCAGCTTCCTGAGGCCGCATATTGCGCCGAACGCCTGCGTGCCGGCCTGGAATCCACGCGCCTTGTCACGACGTTTCCGGAGCAGGTGATAACCGCCTCATTTGGCGTCGGCACCAGCCAACCTGAAGAAACCACCGATACCCTGCTCCAGCGCATCGATGCCCGGCTCTACGCCGCCAAGGCCGCTGGGCGCAACTGCGTCAAGAGCTAAACTACCGAAAGTCAGCGCTGGCGGGACGGCACCCGGCGCCGGCTAGAACGCGCGCGGGGCCTTCTCGATGCCGCCAATGCGGTCGCCGCGCTTGACACCGCGCTGGGCGAACCAGCCGATGTTCATCTCGAGGGCATAGCGCGCCGGCTGCGCGGCGCAATGGTTGTCCTCGGTCTGGGGTTGCATGTCCTCAATGTTGAGGATGCGGCCCTTCTCGTCCAGAAACGCCACGGACAGGGGCAGATAGGTGTTGCGCATCCACATGCAATGCTGGTCATCGCGATCGAAGACGAACAGCATGCCGTGCTGCACGGCCATCGACTTGCGCTGCATCAATCCCTGCATGCGTGCCGCGTTGTTCGCCGCCACTTCGGCCTCGATGCGATGAAAGCCGGCGCTCAACTCCATCAGCGGTAACGACTGAGCGAGTGCGGTGCCGCCCAGCAGGAGCAGCAGGCCGACCAGGAAACGCTTGTTCATGATGAGAGGTTCTCCGGGTAACGGTTGCAGAAGCGGAGCGACTCGGGATAGGGAAAGAAGTCGCGGATGGTGCCGTTGCGAATCTCGTGCTGGGCCTGTTGCCAGAAGGCGGGATCAAGCAGGTCGGCATGGTGTTTCATGAACGCTGTGCGGATCTGCGGCGTGCCGAGCAGGAAGGTGGCGAACTCCTCGGGGAAGATGTCGTTCCGGCCGACCGAGTACCACGGCTCGCTGGACATCTCGGCCTCCTCGTTCGGGGCGGGCGGAATGCGCCGGAAATTGCAGTCGGTCATGTACTCGATCTCGTCGTAGTCGTAGAACACGACGCGGCCGTAGCGCGTCACGCCGAAGTTCTTCCACAGCAGGTCGCCGGGGAAGATGTTGGCGATGGCGAGTTCGCGGATCGCGTTGCCGTACTCGATCACCACCTCCTCGACGCGATCGTCGCGGCCGGCCTTCACGGCGCGTTCGAGGTAGAGGTTGAGCGGCTCCATGCGTCGCTCGATGTAGAGGTGGCGGATGATCAGGTCATCACCATCTTCCTCGAGCAGCGAGGGGATTTCGCGCCGCAGCTCCTCGATCAGTTCAGGCGCGAAGCGGTCCTTCGGCAACGCGACCTGCGAGAACTCCAGCGTGTCGGCCATGCGACCAACCCGGTCGACCTGCTTGACGAGCTGGTACTTGCGCTTGACCGTGGCATGATCGACGTCCTTGCTCGATCCGAAGCGGTCCTTGATCGCCTTGAAGACATACGGGTAGGACGGCAGCGTGAACACCAGCATGACCAGGCCGCGGATGCCGGGCGCAACGACGAACTGGTCGGCGGAATGGTGCAGGTGGGAAAACAGCCCACGGTAGAAGGAGGTCTTGCCCTGCTTGCCGAGGCCCAGCATCGAATAGATCTCGGCACGCGGCTTGTTCGGCATCAGGCTGCGCAGGAACTGCACGGTGTTGGCCGGCACCGGCATGTCGACCATGAAGTAGGCGCGCGACAGCGAAAACAACAGGCCGATGCCCACCGGGTCGAGCACGATCGTATCGACGTACAACCGGCCCTGCGCGTCGTGCAGCACGGGGACGGCAAAGGGATACTCGATTGCGCCATTAACGACCTTGCCGATGACATAGGCCGCCTTGTTGCGATAGAAGGCGGCGGACAGCACCTGGATCTGGAAGTTGGCCTCGCGCGCCGGCAGGTCAGGAAAATACTCGCGCACCGCCCCGCCGATCAAGCCGACATCGCGCTCGAGATCGGCGAATTCGCGCTGCCAGGCGAAGTCGCGGAAGATCTGCCGCAGGGCATCGCGCCAGTCCGTTTCGCGCGGATAGTAGCACCGGTAGGCCGGCGGGTCGGACTCGATGTATTCCGTCGATATCGCCGGCCGCACGAAAATGAAGTCGTTGTGGAAATAGGTACGGTGGAGGATGCGGCAGAACACCGAGTTGAAGAAAGTCTCGGCCAGTTCCGGCTGGCCGTGGTTGGTCAGCAGGCCGATGTAATAGAGCTTGGCCTGGCGCCAGACATCGTCGTCTACGGTCTCGGCCTTGAGTTCGCGATGCAGGTGCTCGACGGTTTCGGCGACGCGATCGTCGTAGAAATGGATGCGCTCCTTCACCGCCTGCTGAACGGCCTGCCAGTCACCCTGCTCGAATCGCGCTTTCGCCGCCGCCGAGCTTTCGCGGAACAGGCGGTAGTGCTTGTTGAATCCCGCCATCAGCGTCTGGGCGATCAGCAAGGCCTGCGCGGCGGTGGGAAGCTCGGCATCGGCCACCAGATTCACTGATAGATTCATGTTTATATTGGGTTATTTGGCTTCAGGGCGAGGCGATTCTAGCACCGGGCAACTAGCCCCCCGCACGTCATTCGTGGATAATGGCCAGCACAACATGCCATTCCAACCAACAACAACCGTCCGTGGAGAAGTCATGACTCAGTCGCACATCAAGGTTCCCGCAGGTCAGAAAATCGTTGCCGGCCAGCCTACGCCGGACAACCCGATCATCCCCTTCATCGAAGGCGACGGCATCGGTGTCGACATCACGCCGGTGATGATGGCTGTCGTCGATGCCGCGGTCGCCAAGGCTTACGGCGGCAAGAAAAAGATTGCCTGGATGGAAGTGTATGCGGGCGAGAAATCGACCCGCCTGTACGGGCCCGACGAGTGGCTGCCCAAGGAAACCTTCGACGCACTGAAGGAATACTCGGTGTCGATCAAGGGGCCGATGACCACGCCGGTCGGTGGCGGCATCCGCTCGCTCAACGTCGCGCTGCGCCAGGAACTCGACCTCTACCAGTGCGTGCGTCCCGTGCGCTATTTCAAGGGCGTGCCCTCGCCGCTCAAGGACCCGACCAAGACCGACATGGTGATCTACCGCGAGAACACCGAGGACATCTATGCCGGCATCGAGTGGGCGGCCGAGTCCGACAACGCGAAGAAGGTCATCAAGTTCCTGCAGGACGAGATGGGCGTCAAGAAGATCCGCTTCCCGGCCACCTCGGGCATCGGCATCAAGCCCGTTTCGAAGGAAGGCACCGAGCGCCTCGTGCGCGCCGCGCTCAAGTACGCGGTGGCCAATGACCGCAAGAGCGTGACACTGGTGCACAAGGGCAACATCATGAAGTTCACCGAAGGCGCCTTCCGCGACTGGGGCTATGCGCTGGCACGCAACGAGTTCGGCGCCCAGTTGATCGACGGCGGCCCGTGGTGCTCGTTCAAGAACCCCAACACCGGCCGCGAGATCGTCGTCAAGGATGTCATCGCCGACGCCTTCCTGCAGCAGATCCTGCTGCGTCCACAGGAATCCGATGTCATCGCCACGCTCAACCTCAACGGCGACTACATCTCCGACGCACTCGCCGCACAGGTGGGCGGCATCGGCATCGCGCCGGGCGCCAACATCTCTGACCACTACGCGGTGTTCGAGGCCACCCACGGCACGGCACCGAAGTATGCCGGCAAGGACATGGTCAACCCGGGGTCGCTGATCCTCTCCGCCGAAATGATGCTGCGCCACCTCGGCTGGAAGGAAGCTGCCGACCTCATCATCAAATCCATGGAGGCCGCCATCGCCGACAAAAAGGTCACCTATGACTTCGCCCGCTCGATGGAAGGCGCGACTGAAGTGAAGTGCTCCGAATTCGGCCAGGCGATGATCGCCCGGATGTAAGGACGCCGCACCAACAAAAAGCCCGCCGGTTGGCGGGCTTTTTGTTTCAGCGCCATAAAAGTCGGCGCTGGCAAGACGGCACTAAGTGATTAGGCCTTCTGAATGTTCGACGCCTGCTTGCCCTTGGGGCCCTGCACGACTTCGAAGCTGACCTTTTCGCCCTCTTTCAGGGTCTTGAAACCTTGCATGTTGATAGCGGAGAAGTGTGCGAACAGATCTTCACTGCCATCATCCGGGGTGATGAAACCAAAACCCTTGGAGTCGTTGAACCACTTGACGGTACCCGTTGCCATAAAACCTCTTTCATAAAACGTGACATATATCCGGTCACCAACTGCATGACCAGCGACATGTTTGTGTTGCAAGTTCTCGACAGCGGGAGAGAGCCAAGGCGGCGAATCAGAAAGCTGAAACGAACTGCGCAGACACTCGCTCGGTTGCCCGAGTAACACTGAGGTGGAGCTTGAACCAAACACGGCCGCCTTTTACGCAGTTTTCCCAGTGCCGTCAAGAACTTTCAATGCTGCACGACAGCATGTTCAGGCCATGCGGGAAAGATGACTAACCCGGACTAGGCAGCGTTTTATCCCCGCTTTTCCCCTGATGGCCTCGCGGTTGTCCGGGCGACGATTCGCATTAGAATTATTTTCATGGCCACAAGGAAGCAAGCAAACCCCACCGACGGTGTCGCCCTCGAACCGGAACGGCAGCAGATCAAGCCACCACCGCTCTACAAGGTGATGCTGCTCAACGACGACTACACCCCGATGGATTTCGTCGTCGTCGTGCTCGAGAAGTTTTTTCGCATGAATCGCGAGCAGGCGACGGTGGTGATGTTGAAGGTGCACCAACAGGGACGGGGGGTTTGCGGCGTGTTCCCGCGCGACCTCGCGGCCACGAAGGTTGAGCAGGTTGGCGCGTTCGCGCGCCGCCACCAGCATCCGCTGGCCTGCGTGATGGAAGAGAACTGAAAGGACAGGACCGGAATGATCGCCCAGGAACTCGAAGTCAGCCTGCACATGGCCTTCGTCGAGGCGCGCCAGAAGCGCCACGAATTCATCACCGTCGAGCACCTGCTGCTCGCGCTGCTCGACAACCCGTCCGCCGCCGATGTCCTGCGCGCCTGCGCCGCCAACATCGAGGAACTGCGCCGCGATGTGGCCGGCTTCATCGACCAGCACACACCGACTGTGCCGGGTGACGGCGAGATCGACACGCAACCGACGCTGGGCTTCCAGCGCGTCATCCAGCGCGCCATCCTGCATGTGCAGTCCTCCGGCAAGAAGGAGGTCAATGGCGCGAACGTGCTCGTCGCGATCTTCGGCGAGAAGGATTCGCATGCCGTGTACTTCCTCCAGAAGCAGAACATCTCGCGGCTCGACGTGGTGAACTACATTTCCCACGGCATCACCAAGACGCCGGCCCCGACCGGCAAGCCCGAGGAAGGCAACGAACAGGAAGCCGAAGCACAGCAGCAGGCGGGCGCCCTCGAGAACTTCACACAGAACCTCAACCAGATGGCGCTGACCGGGAAGATCGACCCGCTGATCGGCCGCGAGAAGGAACTCGAGCGCGTGATCCAGACGCTCTGCCGCCGCCGCAAGAATAACCCGCTGCTGGTCGGCGAAGCCGGCGTCGGCAAAACGGCGATTGCCGAAGGCCTCGCGCGCCGCGTCATCGAGAACCGCGTACCGGAGATCCTCGCCAATGCCACCATTTACGCGCTGGACATGGGCGCGCTGCTCGCCGGCACCAAGTATCGCGGCGATTTCGAGCAGCGCCTCAAGGGGGTGCTCAAGCAACTCGCCGACAACCCGAATGCAATCCTGTTCATCGACGAGATCCACACGTTGATCGGTGCAGGCGCCGCTTCCGGCGGCACCCTCGACGCTTCGAACCTGCTCAAGCCGGCGCTCTCTTCCGGCACGGTGAAGTGCATCGGCGCGACAACCTACAACGAGTTCCGCGGCGTGTTCGAGAAGGACCATGCGCTGTCGCGCCGCTTCCAGAAGATCGACGTCAACGAGCCCAGCGTCGAGGAAACCGTTTCGATCCTGCGCGGCCTCAAGACGCGCTTCGAGGAACACCACGGCATCAAGTACTCGGCCGCGGCGATCACCAACGCCGCCGAACTGGCGGCCAAGTTCATCACCGATCGCCACCTGCCGGACAAGGCCATCGATGTCATCGACGAAGCCGGTGCCGCGCAGCGCATCCTGCCGAAGTCGAAGCAGAAGAAGCTGATCGGCAAGCAGGAGATCGAGGAGATCGTCGCCAAGATCGCGCGGATCCCGCCGCAGCACGTCTCGGCCGATGACCGCTCGGCGCTGAAGAACCTCGACCGCGACCTGAAGAGCGTGGT
>CAZTWA010000100.1:0-9243 GCA_964617225.1 uncultured Methyloversatilis sp. | reverse complement strand
AGCCGAACATCAGGCCCTGGTCGCCGGCGCCCTGGTCGAGGTTGTTGTCGTAGGCTTTATTGACGCCCTGGGCGATGTCGGGGCTCTGCTTGTCATACGCGACCAGCACTGCGCAACCCTTGTAGTCGATGCCGAACTCGGTATTGTCGTAGCCGATGCGCTTGATGGTGTTGCGCGCGACGCCGATGTAATCGACGTTGGCGTTCGTGGTGATTTCGCCGGCGAGAACGACGAGACCGGTATTGCACAAGGTCTCGGCGGCGACGCGCGAAGTCGGATCCTGCGACAGGATCGCGTCGAGAATCGCATCCGAGATCTGGTCGGCGACCTTGTCCGGGTGGCCTTCCGAAACGGATTCCGAAGTGAAGAGGAATTGGTTCGACATGCTTGCTCCTTTTTTACTTCCCCGCTGTTTGGTCGTCAGACCAGCTCGGGGGATCGGAGCAGGCGACGCTTTAGCAGTATTTTTCCCGGCTGAACCGGACCCGCCCTGCAAGTTGTCCTGGAACGAACCTTGGGAGGTCGGCACCTTAACTCGGCGGAGGTCGCGGATAATAACGCTTTTTCAGACTTCGTCCAACCACGCGAACCTCATGGGTTTCTTGTTCCGTTTCCTGTCCTGGCTGCCACTGCCCGTACTGCACAACCTCGGCGCCTTGCTGGGCTGGCTGGCCTATGGCCTGTCGCCGACCTATCGTCGTCATCTCCGCGAAAATACCGCGCAGGCCGGATTGGAGCGCGTACGCGGCGCAGCGATTGCCGAAGCCGGCAAGACCCTGCTCGAACTGCCGAAGCTCTGGTTGCGCCCGCAGGCGGAGGTCGTTGGCCGGGTCGTCAAGGTGACTGGCTGGGAGTTGGTCGAACAGGCCTGGCAGGCCGGGCGCGGCATCCTCTTCCTGACACCACATCTCGGCTGTTTCGAAATCACCGCACAGTATTACGCGGCCCACCGACCCATGACCGTGCTGTACCGCCGTCCCAAGCAGGACTGGCTGGCACCGATCATCGAGCAGGGGCGGGGAGCCAACCTCAAGCTGGCGCCGGCCGACCTGGGCGGAGTGCGCAAGCTGATCAAGGCGCTCAAGACCGGTGAGGCGGTCGGCATGCTGCCCGACCAGGCGCCGGGCGTGGGCGAGGGCGAATGGGCGCCCTTCTTCGGCCGGCCGGCCTACACGATGACGCTGGCAGCGCGGCTGGCCCAAACCGGTACGACGGTGATCCTTGCCTATGCCGAGCGGCTGCATTACGGCGCCGGATATCACATGCACCTGCTGGCGCCTGAGGGAGATGTGACCACGCCGACGGGCATCAATCGCGAGATCGAGCGCGTCGTCCGCCGGTGTCCCGAGCAATACCTGTGGGGTTACAACCGCTACAAGGTGCCCGCCGGAGCATCCCCACCATGACCCGACTTGCCCTGTTCGCCATGTGGCTGCTGCACTGGCTACCGCTGCCGTTGCTGGCCGCCTGCGGTCGGCTGTTCGGCCGGCTGCTCTTTCGCTTCGGCCGCGAGCGGCGCCACGTCGCGCTGACCAACCTGGGACTCTGCTTCCCGCAGCTGGACGATGCACAAAAGTCAGCGCTGGCGAGACGGCACTTCGAGGCCTTCGGCCGCAGCGTTCTCGAGCGTGGCGTGCTCTGGTGGGCGTCGCCGCAGCGCATCCGCCGCCTGGTGCGCGTCGAAGGTGGCGAGCGGTTCGAGCAATTGCGCGACACTCCGCTGATCCTGCTGGTGCCACATTTCGTCGGCCTCGACACCGCCTGGACACGCCTGTCGATGGACTACGACATGTCCGGCATCTATGCCAACCAGAAAAACCCGGTGTTCAACGCCGCGCTCTACAGAGGGCGGGCCCGGTTCGGCCGGTCGATCATGCTGTCGCGCCAGGACGGCACGCGGCGCGGCATCAAGGCGATCAAGGAGGGTTACCCGTTCTTCTACCTGCCGGACATGGACTATGGTGCGCGCGACACGATCTTCGTGCCCTTCTTCGGGGTCCCGGCGGCGACGATCACCGGCCTGTCGCGCCTCGCGCGGCTCACGGGCGCGCGCGTGTTGCCCGTAATCGCGCACATGGAAAATGACGGATATGTCATCGAGATCGGCGCGGCCTGGACCGATTTTCCGGGAACGGACATCGAGGCCGATACACGGCGCATGAACGCCTTCATCGAACAGCAGGTGCTGCGCATGCCCGAACAGTACTACTGGCTGCACAAGCGCTTCAAAACGCGGCCGCCAGGACAGAAGCGGTTGTATTGACGGCTTAATTCCCCTCATTTGCCAAAAGTCGGCACGGGCGTGACGGCGTAATATCCAACGGTTATGAAAATCCGCTTTACCAAGATGCATGGGCTGGGCAACGACTTCGTCGTGCTTGATGCCATCCGTCAGTCTTTCGTACCCTCGCCGGCGCAGGCGAAGTGGCTGGCCGACCGCCATTTCGGCATCGGCTGCGACCAGATCCTCGTCGTCGAGTCGCCGCGCGATGCGGCGGCCGATTTCCGCTACCGCATCTTCAACGCCGATGGCGGCGAAGTCGAGCAGTGCGGCAACGGTGCGCGCTGCTTCGTGCGTTTCGTGCATGAACAGGGATTGACGGCCAAGCGAGAGATCCGCGTCGAAACCGAGTCGGGCCTGATCTCTCCCCGCTTGGAGGACAACGGCCAGGTCACGGTCGACATGGGCGTGCCGCGCTTCGCGCCGGCCGACATCCCTTTCCTGACCGTAGATGACGAAATGAGCGACGAACTCGTCCAGACGCTCGAATTCGCGGGCCGCAGCGCGGCGATCACCGCGGTGTCGATGGGCAATCCGCATGCCGTGCAGGTCGTCGAGAATGTCGACATCGCGCCGGTCGCGCGCGACGGCCCGTTGATCGAGGCGCATCCGCGCTTCCCCAAGCGCGTCAATGCCGGCTTCATGGAAGTCGTCGATCGGCACACCATTCGCTTGCGCGTCTTCGAGCGCGGCACGGGCGAGACGCTGGCCTGCGGGACGGGCGCCTGTGCTGCCGTGGTGGCCGGCATCCGGCGCGGCCTGCTCGATACGCCCGTGCGTGTGGCGATGCGGGGCGGCGACCTGCAGATCGCCTGGCACGGCTTGGGCACGCCGGTGCTGATGACCGGCCCGGCCGTTACCGTATTCACTGGCGAAATTGACTTACCCGAGGAAATCAAATGACCATTGCTGCCAAGGATGTCGCCCAATACCTGAAGGATCATCCGGATTTCTTCAACCAGTATGCCGAAACCCTCGCGCAGATCAGCATTCCCGATCCGCATGGCGGCCGGGCCATCTCCATTACCGAACGCCAGATCGGCACGCTGCGCGACCAGGTGAAACGGCTCGAAAGCCGGCTGGCCGAGCTGCTGCGCTTTGGCGAGGAGAATGATGCGCTGTCGAACAAGACGCAGCGGCTGGCCGTCGCGCTGACCGGTTCCACCGATGCCGCCAGCGCGCTGCTGGTGCTGTACGCCCATCTGGGCGGGAGTTTTTCCATCCCCCATGTCGCGGTGCGGCTCTGGGACGTGCCCGGCGACCCCGATTCGCTTGAATTTCAGCCGCTCAGCGCGGCAGCGCGCGAATTTGCCACCACTCAGAAACGCCCCTACTGCGGCGCCGGCAGCGGCCCGGACGTCGTCGCCTGGTTCGGCGAGGATGGCGCCCACGTGCGCTCGGTCGCCATCGTCGCGCTGCGCAACGGCAACACTACCTTCGGCCTGCTGGCGCTGGGCAGCGAGGAACCGGAGCGTTTCTATCCCGAGATGGGCACGCTCTACCTCGAACGCATCGGCGAACTGGCGTCCGCGGTGCTCGTCCGCACCCTCGGCGGATAGCCGGCATGACCGACGCGTCGGTCACCGAGCCTGATCCCTCGGTCCAGCAGTTCCTCGCCGAACTCGCGCACCAGCGGCGCGCCAGCGACCATACCGTGGCGGCCTACCGCCGCGACCTCGCCGTGCTGCAGGCGGGTGCAGGAACACGGCCGCTCGCCACGCTGCAATCCCACGACCTGCGCCGGCAGGCGATGCGCCTGCATGGCCAGGGACTGGCCGCACGTTCCGTCGCCCGTACGCTGTCCGCGTGGCGTTCCTACTACCGCTGGCTGGCACGGCGCGGCGAACTGGCTGCCGATCCCTGCGTGGGCCTGCGTGCCCCCAAGCGGCCGCGCGCGCTGCCCAAGGCGCTCGCCATCGAACAGACGGCGGCGCTGCTCGCGATGCCGGATGATGGTGTACTGGGGGTACGCGACCATGCGATGTTCGAGCTGTTCTATTCGTCGGGCTTGCGCCTGTCCGAGCTGGCTGCGCTGGATCTCGATGGCAAGCTCGATCTCGCAGGCGCCGAAGTCACGGTGACCGGCAAGCGCGGCAAGACGCGCACCGTTCCGGTCGGCGCCCAGGCGCGGCAGGCGCTCGATGCCTGGCTCGCACAGCGCACCCGCCTCGCGGCGCAGGATGAGCCGGCGCTCTTCGTCGGGCAGCGCGGCAAGCGCCTCACGCCCCGTGCCATCGAACTGCGCCTCGCGCAGTGGGCAAAGAAAAGCGGTCTGGGGTTGAACGTGCATCCGCACATGCTGCGCCACTCCTTCGCCAGCCACGTGCTGCAATCGTCCGGCGACCTGCGCGCCGTGCAGGAGATGCTCGGCCACGCCAGCATCGCGACGACGCAGATCTACACGCATCTCGACTTCCAGCATCTCGCGAAGGTCTATGATGCGGCGCATCCGCGCGCGAAGCAGAAGTGATGCCGTCCCGCCCGTTCTGACTTTCATTCCGATTCCGACCATGGCCGAACTGATCCTCCACCCCGGCAAGGAACGCTCGCTGTTCAAGCGGCATCCGTGGGTATTCGATACCGCCGTCGCGCATCTCGGCGGGCATGCGCGGCCGGGCGACACCGTGACGATCGTCGATGACCGTGGCAAGCCGCTGGCCAAGGCGGCCTTCAGCCCGCGCTCGAAGATCCGCGCGCGGGTCTGGAGCTTCGATCCCACGCAGACCATCGACCATGCCTTCTTCAAGCGCCGCGTCGCCGAAGCCGTTGCGCGGCGTGCCGCGCTACCGGATCTAGTTGGCCAGCAGGGATTGCGGCTGATCCACGCCGAATCCGACGGTCTGCCCGGCGTAATCGCCGACCAGTATGGCGATACCGTCGTCGTGCAACTCACCAGCGCCGGCGCCGAGAAGTGGCGTGCCGCCCTCGTCGATGGGTTGGTGAAGGCCACCGACTGCGCGCGCATCTATGAGCGTTCCGACTCCGAAGTGCGCGGCCTCGAAGGGCTGGAGCCGGCGACCGGCTGGCTGCATGGCGAAGCACCTGTGGGCGAGATCACGATCGAGGAGCATGGCGTGAAGATGGCCGTGGACATCGTCGCCGGCCACAAGACAGGGTTCTACCTCGACCAGCGCGACAATCGGCGGATGCTCGCGGCGCTCTCTACCGGGAAGCGCGTGCTCAACTGCTTTTGCTACACCGGCGGATTTTCTCTGCAAGCCTTGGCTGGCGGTGCCGCGAGTGTGCTGTCCATCGACAGTTCGCAGCCCGCGCTCGACCGCGCGGCGCAGAATCTCGCGCTCAATCCGCAGCGCGACGCCGCGCGCGCGGAATGGCGCTGCGCCAATGTTTTCGATGAACTGCGCAAGCTCAAGGCAGCGGGTGAGACCTTCGACATGATCGTGCTCGACCCGCCCAAGTTCGCACCCTCGGCCAGCCATGCCGAACGCGCCAGTCGTGCCTACAAGGACATCAACCTGCTCGGCTTCCGGCTGTTGGCTCCCGGTGGTTTGCTCATGACCTACTCGTGCTCGGGCGGCATCGGCATCGAGTTGTTCCAGAAGATCGTCGCCGGCGCGGCCTGCGATGCCGGCCGGACCGCCCGTATCGTCAGGCGCCTGCAGGGTGCCGCCGACCATCCGGTCGACCTCGCCTTTCCCGAAGGCGAATACCTCAAGGGCCTGCTGGTGCAGGTGGACTGAAAGTCAGCCCGGGCAGGACGGCATCGCGCTAGCCTGCCACGTCGCCATCGACGTAGAACCAGCGCCCGTCTTCGCGCACGAAGCGGCTGGTTTCGTGCAGCTTGAAGGCGCGGCCGTTGATCTTGTAGCGGGCGATGAATTCCACGATGGCACGATCATCTCCTTGCGTTTCACGGCGCTTGATCGCGAGGCCGATCCAGCGGGACCGTGGTTCGGCGTCCAGCTGCAGCGCGTCCGGGCGGGTGGAGGCATGCCAGGTCGCCCGCAGGTAGGGTTCATTCAACAGAACGTAGGCCGTGTAGCGCGACCGCATCAGCGCCTCGGCCGTCGGTGCCGCAACCTGGCCATCGAGACAGGGACCGCAACAGGCGGACAGCGCCCGCTGGCTGCCACACGGGCAGGGCTCAGCGTTCGGACGATTCAATGTCCGCCGGCCCGGCCGAAAACCACCACCGCAATGCCGGCGGCGAGCAGCAGGCCATGCCAGCCGATACCGCGCTGCTCGCGCTTGAGGCGCGGCATGAGGTCGGCGACGGCGATGTAGAGGAAGCTGGCGGCGGCGATGGTGAGAATGTGGGGTACCCAGTCGAGCGCGCGTTCCAGGGCGAAATAGCCGATGATGCCGCCGGCCAGCGCGGTCAGGCTCGACACGCCGTTCCAGAACAGCGCGCGTGTGCGTTGCCAGCCGGCCGCGAGCAGGATGGCGAAGTCGCCGGCTTCCTGCGGCACCTCGTGGGCGATGATGGCCACCGTGGTGGCCCAGCCGAGGGCGGGGTCGGCGAGGAAGGCGGCGGCGATCAGCAGGCCGTCGGTGAAGTTGTGGAAGCCGTCGCCGACAAGGATCGACACGGTTTCGCCCTGCGTGCCCGAGGTGCCATGCAGGTGGTGGTGGCTATGGGTATGGTCGTCGCAGTGTTCGTCGCCGCCGTGGGCGTCGGTGTCGCCGGTGCCGCCGTGGGCGTGGCGCCACAGGGCGAATTTCTCGAGCGCGAAAAAGGCGAGGATGCCGGCCAGCAACAGCGGGAACACCTCGTGGGGCGTGAGGCCGCTTTCCAGCGCTTCGGGCAGCAGGTGCAGCGTCGCGGTGGCGAGCAGCAGGCCGGTGGAAAAGCTGACGGTGAAGCTGAGCCATTTTTTCGGCAAGCCAAACATCACCAGGGCGGCCGCGGTGACACTGAGCAGCCCGCCGAGCAGGCAGGCAAGCGCGATTTGCAGGAGGAGGGGGAGGTTCATGAGCGGCGCCGAAAGAGAACGGCATTGGACCATACCCCGCCATTAAACGCAACAATGTTGCATTTGCTGGCAGGCCATGCTTAGATTGGCGCATGACGGACACGACCATTTCCGAACACCTATCCGCGCAGTTGCGTGTCGCGGGCGTCAAGGTGACGGCCGGGCGTATGCGCGTGCTCGAGTTGCTGCAGGCGGCCCGCCAGCCGCTGTCCCATGCGGATGTGGAAAGCGGGCTGCCGGGCACGGTCGATCGCGTGACGCTCTACCGCATCCTCGATTCGCTCGTGGGATGCGGGTTGGCGCTGAAGGCAGTCGATCCGCGCGGCGTATTCCGTTTTTCCGCGGCAGGCAGCCAGCGCGAGCATGAAAGTCATGTGCATTTCCGCTGCACCGACTGCGGGGGGGTGTTCTGCCTCAAGGCGCCGCCACCGCCGCCGCCGAAGTTGCCGCGCGGCTTTCGGCTCGCCGAGGTCGAATTGGACGTGCGCGGCACCTGCGCACGTTGCGCGGGCCGCACAAACGCCTAGTGCCGTCCCGCCGGCGCTGACTTTCGCTGCTGGCGCACGGAGTAGAATCGCCGCTCCGTTTCACCCTTGAAAGCTGGTCATGGAGCAGTATCACGGCACAACCATCCTCTCGGTACGGCGTGGCAATGTCGTCGCCCTTGGCGGTGACGGGCAGGTCACGCTGGGCAACATCGTGGTCAAGGCGAGCGCGCGCAAGGTCCGGCGGCTCTATGGCGAGAAGATCCTCGCGGGTTTCGCCGGCGGGACGGCCGATGCCTTCACGCTCTTCGAGCGCTTCGAGGCCAAGCTCGAGAAGCATCAGGGCAACCTGCTGCGTTCGGCCGTCGAATTGGCCAAGGACTGGCGCACCGATCGCATGCTGCGTCGGCTCGAGGCCATGCTGGCCGTCGCCGACCGCGAGAATTCGCTGATCATCACCGGCAACGGCGACGTGCTGGAACCGGAACTCGGCATCGTCGCCATCGGCAGCGGCGGCGCTTATGCCCAAGCCGCCGCACGGGCACTGCTGGAGAACAGCGACCTGACCCCCGTCGAGATCATCAAGAAGTCGCTGGAGATTGCCGGCGACCTGTGCATCTATACCAACCAGAACCACGTCATCGAGGTGCTGGAATGACCCAGATGACCAGCCAGATGACCCCGGCCGAGATCGTCTCGGAACTCGACAAGCACATTGTCGGGCAGGCCCGCGCCAAGCGCGCGGTGGCGATCGCGCTGCGCAACCGCTGGCGGCGTGCGCAGGTGGCCGAGCCGCTGCGCTCGGAAATCACGCCGAAGAACATCCTGATGATCGGGCCGACCGGCGTCGGCAAGACCGAGATCGCCCGCCGGCTGGCGCGCCTGGCCAATGCCCCCTTCATCAAGGTCGAGGCGACCAAATTCACCGAGGTCGGCTATGTCGGCCGCGACGTCGATACCATCATCCGCGACTTGGCCGAGACGGCGGTCAAGGACGAGCGCGAACGCGCGATGAAGCAGGTGCGCGACCGCGCGCTGGATGCGGCGGAGGATCGCGTCCTCGATGTGCTACTGCCGCCAGCGAGAACCGGTTTTGGCGAGACAGCGCCGGCCGAGGAAAACACGACGCGCCAGAAGTTTCGCAAGAAGCTGCGCGAGGGCGAGCTCGATGACAAGGAAATCGACGTCGAGGTGGCCACGCCGGCCGCGAGCATGGAAATCCTGACGCCGCCCGGCATGGAAGACCTGAGCCAGCAGTTGCAGGGCATGTTCCAGAGCCTGGGGGGCGGCAAGAAGAAATCCCGCCGCATGAAGATCGCCGACGCGCTGAAGGCGCTGGCGGACGAGGAGGCGGCGCGGCTCATCAACGACGAGGAGGTCAAGGCGGCCGCCTTGAGGAACGTCGAGCAGAACGGCATCGTCTTCCTCGATGAAATGGACAAGATCGCCTCGCGCAGCGAGACGCAGGGGGCAGATGTCTCGCGCCAGGGCGTGCAGCGCGACCTGCTGCCGCTGGTCGAAGGCACGACGGTGTCGACCAAGT
>CAZTWA010000099.1:7129-9263 GCA_964617225.1 uncultured Methyloversatilis sp. | reverse complement strand
CCGGACGTGCCCGAACTGGCGCGCGGCAAGACCGGCCGCGTCTTCGGCCACCTGATGGGCCTGCTGACCCTGATGAAGGGCCAGCCGCTCGCCTACAACAAGGACAACCAGGAAGACAAGGAACCGCTGTTCGACACGGCCGACACACTGGTCGATACGCTGCGCATCTTCGCCGACATGGCACCGGGCATCCGCGTAAAACCTGAAGCAATGGCCGCCGCACTCAAGCAGGGCTATGCGACCGCGACTGACCTTGCCGACTATCTGGTCAAGAAGGGCCTGCCCTTCCGCGATGCCCATGAAGCCGTCGCCCGCGCCGTGCGCGCTGCCGAGACGAAGGGCTGCGATCTGGCCGACCTCTCGCTCGCCGAACTGCAGGCGTTCTCGCCATTGATAACGGCAGATGTTTCCGCCGTGCTGACCGTGGCCGGCTCGCTCGCCGCACGCGATCATGTCGGCGGCACCGCGCCGAATCAGGTCAGGGCCGCCATCGCGCGCCTGCGCGCCGCGCTCTGACGGCGCATGGAAACGATCGGCGGCAAGTACGAGATATTCCGCCAGCTCGGCGAGGGCGCGACCGCTTCCGTCTTCTTGTGCTTCGACCCATTCACGGAACGCGAAGTCGCGGTCAAGCGCGTATTTCCAGAAATCCTCAAGGACAACAAGCGCGGCAAGCAGTTTCGCCATCTTCTGATGAACGAGGCCTCGCTGGCCGGCAAGTTGATTCATCCGCACATCGTGCAGATCTTCGATGCGGTGATCGGCGAAGACGAAAGCTACATCGTCATGGAGTATGTGCCGGGGGGCACGCTGGAACCCTATTGCTCGCCGGAAAGCCTGCTGCCCCTGGAACGCGTCGTCGAGATCATCTTCAAATGCACGCACGCGCTGGAATATGCGAATCGCCTCGGCATCACACACCGTGACATCAAGCCGGCGAATATCCTGCTCGCCCAGACGCCGGGCCCCACAGGATATCCGGATGGCGAGATCAAGATCTCGGATTTTGGTGCCTGCATCCAGACCAGCGGCGAGCAGACCCAGACGCAGGTCTCCGGCGTCGGTTCGCCGGCCTTCATGTCGCCACAGCAGTTGCGCGAGGAAGTGCTCAATCACCAGACTGACATCTATTCGCTCGGCGTGGTGATGTTCCAGTTGCTGACCGGACGCCTGCCTTTCCAGGCCAGCAGCAACTACGGCATGATCTACCAGATCTGCAACATCGACCCGCCGCTGCCATCGGCGTTTCGCAGCGACCTGCCGCCGGCGCTGGACGCGATCGTGCGCCGCGCGATGCAGAAGGAACTCGAGGACCGTTACATGACGTGGCAGGAGTTCGCCCACGACCTCGCCCAGGCCTTCCGCAACCAGGGGCTCATGGCGCGGCAGCAGGAAGTTCCCGACAGCGAAAAGTTCGAGACGCTGCGCAGCATGCATTTCTTCGACGAATTCTCGGATGTCGAGATCTGGGAGATCGTGCGCTTTGCGCGCTGGGAACTCGCCGTGACTGGCACGCGCCTGATGCGCGACGGCGATCCCGGCGACTACCTGCTGTTCCTGATCGAAGGCACGGTGCAGATCAGCAAGGAAGACCGGCCGCTCGGCCAACTTGGGGCCGGTGAAGTCATCGGCGAAATCGCCGTGATCGACCGTCGCCATCCGCGGCGTGTCGCCGACGTCGTCGCGTTGAGCGACACGTGCTTCGTCGTCATCAACGGCCAGTCGCTGCGGCAGGCTTCCGATGCCTGCCGCATGCATTTCTACCAGGGCTTCCTGCTCGTCCTGTCGGCGCGGCTGTCGCGCACCAACGTCCTCCTCGCCCACGCCTGAACGTGCTGGCACCGGAACTCGTCGCCGCCATCACCGGCGCCATCGTCGCAACCGGATCGGCAGCGCGTATCAAAACGGCCGAACCGGTCGGCGGGGGCTGCATCCATCAGGCCTGGCGCGTCGGCGACGGCGACACGCATTATTTCGTCAAGACCAACACGGTCGAGGCGCTGCCCATGTTCGAAGCCGAAGCGGACGGGCTCGCGGCGCTCGATGCCGCCGGGACAATCCGCGTGCCGCGCAAAGTCAGCGCTGGCAGGACGGCACAACAGGCCTTTCTTGTCCTCGAACACCTCGAACTGTG
>CAZTWA010000099.1:0-7029 GCA_964617225.1 uncultured Methyloversatilis sp. | reverse complement strand
ATCGTCGGGAATCTCGGCGCGTTCTTCCTCGATTACCGGCCGCTGCCGAGCCTGCTGCACGGGGATTTATGGTCGGGCAACGCGGCCCAGTTGCCGGATGGCACGCCGGTGATTTTCGACCCGGCGGTGCATCGTGGCGACCGTGAGGCCGACCTGGCGATGGCCGAACTGTTCGGCGGCTTTCCCGAGTCCTTCTATGCAGCTTACCGTGCCACGTGGCCGCTGGATGCGGGTTTTGAGACGCGCAAGACGCTCTACAACCTCTATCACATCCTCAACCACTACAACCTGTTCGGCGCCGGCTACCTCAACCAGGCACGCCGCATGATCGAGCAGCTCGTCGCCGAACTGAAGCGCTGATTACGCGGCGGCCTTCATCAGGTCGCCCAGCTTCTGCTGGAGCTCGCCCGCCTGGTACATCTCGGTCATGATGTCGCAGCCGCCGATGAATTCGCCGCGGATGTACAGCACCGGAATGGTCGGCCAGTTGGCATAGTCGCGCAGCGCCGGCACGGTTTCCTCGTCGGCCAGCACATTCACGTCGACGAAATCGACATTGCAGAGCTTGAGGATTTTTGCGGAGCGATCGGAAAACCCGCAGCGGGGAAACTGCTTCGTGCCCTTCATGAAGAGCACGACGGGGTTGTGGGTGACGGTCTCGTTAATCTGTTCCTTGTTCATATCGGCTTCCTGATCAATAGTTGATGATTTTGATCGGATAATTGTAGCGATCCACGCCGCTCCGGTCAATCGGCCCGCATGCCGTCCCGCCAGCGCTGACTTTTACTGGGGTTGGGCGAAAACCTCGGCGATGGTCCGCTGCACGGCCTGCGCGGCGGCGCGCGGATCGGCGGCCTGCCGGATCGGCCGCCCGACCACGATGTAATCGGCACCGTTGCGGAAAGCCTGCGCCACATCGACGGTGCGCTTCTGGTCGTCCGCCGGCTTGTTCTCGACCGGGCGAATGCCGGGCGTGACGACGAGCAGTTTCTGGCCCAGTTCGCTGCGGATCAGCGGCGCTTCGAGTCCGGACGAGACGATGCCATCAACGCCCGTTTCCAGCGCACGCCGGGCGCGCGACAGGACGAGTTTCTCGACATCGCAGGTGAAACCGAGGTCATCGAGGTCGCCGCGATCAAGGCTCGTCAGCACGGTGACGGCAAGGATCTTCAGCGCGCCCTTGTCGCGCGCCGCCGCTTCCATGATCGCCTGGTTGCCATGCACGGTGGCGAAGGTCGCCCCGCTGGCCGCCAGCGCACGCACGGCGGAGCGCACGGTTTCCGGCACGTCGAAGAACTTGAGATCGACGAAGACCTTCTTGTCGTGCTTGACCAGCCAGTCGAGCAGTTCGAAATACCCGCCGGCCATGAACAGTTCGAGACCGATCTTGTAGAACTTCGCGGCATCGCCGAGCTGCTCGACGAAGGCTTTCGCCTCGTCGGCACGCGGCACGTCTAGGGCGACGATCAGGCGTTCATCGGCGGGAATCGGCTTGTCGGAAATCATGACGTACTCCGGAATTATTTTTGATATTGATCGAAAGTCGTTTTCCGCCAGTGGCCTTCCGCCACATAGCGGCCCAGCGCCAGGAAGGTGGCCGCGTCGCGCGTGGCGCCGTTATAACGGGCCATCTCACGGCCATCGGCGGCGAAGAAAAGGAAAGTCGGCGTGCCGCGCACCTTCAGCGTACGCACGAAAGCCTTCTCGGTCATTTCCCGGCCATCGAGCCCGGTCACCGGCACGCTGCCATTCATATCGACGCTATAGCTGTTGAAGTGCCGGCGGAAATACTGCTGCACCTCGGTCTGGCTGAGCACCTGTTCGCGCATGCGCTTGCAATAGGGGCAGGCTTCGCTCTCAACCACCAGCAGCACGCCCTGCTTGCCCTGCTGCTGCGCAGCCTTCAATTCCGCCGCATAGTCGCCGAGCGACGCGTCGAAGAAGGCATCCCCGGGCGCGGCGTGCACCAGCGTCACGGCGGCCAGCCAGATCATGATGAGTCGAAAGACGCTACGCATGGGCCAATTCTACCTGTTCACTTTCGCGTCGCCGCCGGCAACTCCGCCGTGACGAGGGCGCCGACGAGGATCACCGACCATGACAGGTAGAGCCACAGCAGGAAGATCGGCACGGCAGCGAAGGCGCCATAAATCAACGTGTAGGTCGGAAACTTCACGATGTAGAGCGCAAACAGGCGTTGCATGCCCACGAAGGCCAGCGCCGCCAGCCCACCCGCTACCCCGGCATGCCAGCGCGACACCAGCCGGTTCGGCAGCGCCCAGTACAGCAGGCCGAACAAGAGGGCAAGGAAAGCCAGCGGCAGGGTTTCGGAGAAGGCGATGCGCACCCAGCGCGGCTCATCGACGAAGCCGAGGGACGCCGTGGCGAGGAAGGTCGTGCTGGCGAGCGCCCCGCCGAAGACCAGCGGTCCGATCAGCAAGGTGAGCAGGTGCAGGCCGAGGCGCTTGAGCCAGGGCCGCTGCTGCTTCACTTTCCAGATTGCATCGAAGGCGCGCTCGATGGTGAGCATCTGCAGCAGCGCCGTGAAGGCCAGCGCGGCCAAGCCGATCCAGGTCACCCGCCCGGCGCGATGTGCGAACTGCCCGAGATACTTGGCGATCACGTCGCCGGCCTTTTCCGGCAGCAGCGTCGCACGCAGGAACGCCTCGAGCGCGGCGCTCAGCTCGATACCGAAAGGCAGTGCCGCGATCAAGGCGGCGCCGACCACCAGCATGGGGACCAGGCCCAGCAGGGTTGCAAAGGACAGGGCTGCCGCCGTCTGGGCATAGCGTTCGGCGCGAAAGCGCCGCACGACGTTGACGACGAGATGGAAAGGGGCGAGGACCATATAATCGCGGCGATTCTAGCCAAGGAAATTGCTTTCATGCCCGATGCGCGCCGCCCCGCGATGGACACCGATCCGGCGCCATGCCGTCCCGCGAGCGCTGACTTTCAGCGCATGCGCACCTCCCGCCTCGTCGCCAGCGTCAGCCTGATCGCCTTGATCGCACTCTGCCTGGCATGGGAACTGTGGCTCGCGCCGCTGCGCCCCGGCGGCTCCTGGCTGGCCCTGAAGGCCCTCCCGTTGCTGCTGCCGCTGTTCGGCATTCTGCACGGGCGGCGCTATGCCTACCAGGGGTCGAGCCTGCTGATCCAACTCTATCTGCTCGAAGGCCTGACGCGTGCCACGTCCGATCACGGCCTGATGCAAGTCCTCGCCGTGATCGAAGTGGTATTGAGCGTCGCCTTCTTCGTCGCCGCGCTGACCTACGCGCGGCTGACGGCACCCTCGAAACTCAAGGCAACAACTACAGCTGGGGATTGACGCGTTCTGGCCCGGCGTGCAGTTTGTTGAGCGCGTTGAGGTAAGCCTTCGCTGACGCGACGATGATGTCGGTGTCCGCCCCCTGCCCGTTCACGATGCGCCCGCCCTTCGACAGGCGGACGGTCACCTCGCCTTGCGCGTCGGTGCCGGTCGTAATCGCATTCACGAGGTAAAGCAGGAGGTCGGAACCGCTGCCCGCGACGCTTTCAATGGCGCGGAAGGTCGCATCGACCGGGCCGCTCCCCGTTGCGTGCGCATGCTTCTCGCTGCCGCCCACGGCAAGCGTCAGTTCCGCGCTCGGCTCTTCGCCGGTTTCCGAATGGAACTTCGAGGCCACCAGCTTGTAGTGCTCGACCTCGGGCGGACCCATTTCGTCGGAGACGATGGCATGCAGGTCTTCGTCGAAGATTTCGCGCTTCTTGTCGGCGAGTTCCTTGAAGCGCGCAAAAGCCGTATTCAGGGCTTCTTCGCTCGCCAACTGGATGCCGAGTTCGGCCAGCTTGGTCTTGAAGGCATTGCGGCCGGACAGCTTGCCGAGGGAAATCTTGTTGGCGTTCCAGCCGACATCCTCGGCGCGCATGATTTCGTAGGTTTCGCGGTGCTTGAGCACGCCATCCTGGTGGATGCCCGACTCGTGCGCGAACGCATTGGCACCGACGATGGCCTTGTTGGGCTGCACGACGTAGCCGGTGATCTGCGAAACGAGCCGCGAGGCCGGCACGATCTGGCTGGTATCGATATGCGTTTCGACCGGGAAGAGGTCCTTGCGGGTACGCACCGCCATGACGATCTCTTCGAGGGAGGCATTGCCGGCGCGCTCGCCGAGGCCATTGATCGTGCATTCGACCTGCCGCGCGCCGTTCAGCACGGCGGCCAGCGAATTGGCCGAAGCCATGCCGAGGTCGTTGTGGCAATGGGTCGACCAGATCACCTTGTCGGAATTCGGCACGTGCTCGATGAGCGCGCGCATACGCTCGCCCCACTGCACCGGAATGCTGTAGCCGACGGTATCCGGCACGTTGATGGTCTTGGCGCCCGCCTTGATCACGGCATCGAAGACACGGCAGAGGAAATCGAAGTCGGAGCGCACGGCATCCTCGGCGGAGAACTCGACGTCATCCGTGTATTCGAGTGCCCACTTCACCGCCTTCACGGCGGCCTCGACGACCTCGTCGGGCTTCATGCGCAGCTTCTTCTCCATGTGGATGGGCGAGGTGGCGATGAAGGTGTGGATGCGCCCGCGCGCCGCCGGCTTGATCGCCTCGCCGGCGCGTCGCACATCCTTCTCGTTGGCACGTGCCAGCGAGCAGACGGTGGATTCCTTGATGACCTCGGCAATCGCGTGGATCGCCTCGAAATCGCCTGGGCTCGCAGCGGCGAAACCGGCCTCGATGATGTCCACGCGCATCTTTTCGAGCTGGCGGGCGATGCGCATCTTTTCTTCGCGCGTCATTGCCGCGCCGGGACTTTGCTCGCCGTCGCGCAAGGTGGTATCGAAAATCAACAACTGGGGTTTGCTCATTTTCATGCTCCGATGGGAATGCCTGATGATAATTGCAGCCCGCTGCCGGCAGGCAACGGGAAACGGTACTCAAATTGTGGGGGTGGGGTATTTAGCGCGCGCGGCGCAGCAGCGGACGCAGCTTGGTGCGCAGCAGATCGCGCGCCACCAGCAGGGCGGTGAGGCTGAGGAAAGCGGCAGAAAGGAAAAGCGTCGTCGCAGTCATGGGGCAAATATAACAAACTATTCGCCGCGTGCAAGTTTTTTGCGCCTATTGCCCCAATCGATCAGGGCTATGACGTAGCCAGACAACGCATACACGAGGAACAACGCAAACAGCACCCCGGGAGGGTAACTGGAGACCAGCGCGAAACCCAAAGCAAAGGCCACCACCACCATGAAGGGTACGCTCTTCCGCAGGTTCAGACTTTTCCCGGACCAGAAACGCAGATTGGTCACCATCGACACGCCGGCGAAGATGGTCAGCGCAAACGCATACCAGCGTGCCTCGAAGCCCGTCCACTCGTTGTCGATCAGCACCCACACCAGGCCCGCGACCAACGCAGCCGCAGCCGGGCTGGGCAGGCCCTGGAAATAACGTTTGTCGACCACTTCGATGTTGGTGTTGAAGCGCGCCAGTCGCAGCGCGGCACCCGCGCAGTAGATGAAGGCCGCGATCCAGCCGAGCTTGCCCATGTCCTTCAATGCCCAGACGTAGACCACCAGCGCTGGCGCGGCGCCGAACGAGACCATGTCGGACAGCGAATCGTATTCCGCACCGAAAGCGCTTTGCGTGTGCGTCAGGCGCGCAACGCGGCCATCGAGGCCGTCGAATACCATGGCGATGAAGATTGCCACCGCCGCGACTTCGAACTTGCCGTTCATCGCCTGCACGATGGCGAAGAAACCCGAGAACAGCGCCGCCGTGGTGAACAGGTTCGGCAGGATATAGATGCCCCGCCGGCGCAGTTCCGGATTGAACAAGGTCTTGCGGGGGCGATACTCGGGCATGACGGAATAAGCGGGGTAGGCAACGGGGCCATTGTAGCCCCGCAGCCGGCCCCGGTGCCTAAGGCAGTTCAGCCAGGATGGTCGACGTCGCGCTCACCTTCTGGCCGACGGCGACCTTGACGCGTACGTCCTTCGGCAGATAGAGATCGACGCGCGAACCAAAGCGGATGAAGCCATAACGCTCCCCGCGCGCGAGCTTGCGCCCGGGTTCGACATAACAGAGGATGCGGCGCGCGATCAGTCCCGCCACCTGCACGCAGGTGATATCCACACCCTCGGCCGTGCGCAGATGCAAGGCATTGCGCTCGTTTTCGGTCGACGCCTTGTCGAGATCCGCATTGATGAATTTGCCAGGGTGATACCAGCGCCCCAGGACTTCACAGTCAATTGGGCTGCGATTCGAATGGACGTTGAAGACATTCATGAAGACGCTGATCTTCAGCGTCTCGCGGTTCAGCCACGGATCCTGCGCTGGTTCGATGACGACGATGCGGCCGTCGGCCGGCGACAGCACGCTTTTCGCATCGCCCGGCACCTCGCGCGGCGGATCACGGAAGAACTGCAGAACGAATAGCGCGATCAACCAGAACGGAATCGACCAAGCCAGACCACCACCGCCGAACGTCACCAACAGGGCCAGAGCAACGGAACCGCCCAGGAAGGGCCAACCTTCCCGGGCGATAATGGGGTGCGGATAGTGAGCCAAATCAGTTCTTCGACTTGTCGACCAGCGCCTTGGCATTGATCCAGGGCATCATGTCACGCAGCTTGGCGCCAACCTGCTCGATCGAATGATCGGCCGTCAGGCGACGGCGGGCGGTCATCTCGGGATAGTTGGTGCGCCCCTCCAGGATGAAGCGTTTGGCATACTCGCCGTTCTGGATGTTGGCCAGCGCCTCCTTCATCGCGGCACGGGCCTCGGGGCCGATGACGCGCGGGCCAGTGACATACTCGCCATATTCCGCATTGTTGGAGATCGAGTAGTTCATGTTGGCGATGCCGCCCTGGAAGATCAGGTCAACAATCAGCTTCACTTCGTGCAGGCACTCGAAGTAGGCCATCTCGGGCGCGTAGCCGGCGTCGGTCAGCGTCTCGTAGCCGGCCTTGATTAGTTCAACCAGGCCACCACAGAGCACGGCCTGTTCGCCGAACAGGTCGGTCTCGGTCTCTTCGCGGAAATTGGTCTCAATTA
>CAZTWA010000098.1:0-9284 GCA_964617225.1 uncultured Methyloversatilis sp. | reverse complement strand
GGCTTCGAGCACGTAGCGCAGCGTGGTGATGAAGGTGTAGATGCGGCAGCCGAGGTCCTGCAGGTCGACGAGCAGCACGTCGAACGTGTCCAGCATCGCGGCGGTGGGCCGGCGTACTTCACCGTAGAGGCTGAAGACCGGGATGCCGAGCGCGGGATCGACGAAGTCGGGCGACTCGATCATGTTGTCCTGCTTGTCGCCGCGCAGGCCATGCTGCGGGCCGAAGGCGGCCGTCAGCCGGATGTCCGGCAGGGTGGCGAGGGCGTCGAGGCTGTGGGTCAGGTCGCGGGTGGTCGAGGCCGGATGGGCCAGCAGGGCGACCCGCCGGCCAGCGAGGGGGCGGCGCAGTTCAGCGGAGGCGAGCAGGCGCTCGATGCCAAATTTCATGGGGAAGCGGTGGTGTCAAGGCAAAGGGTGAAGCCACTGCGGTGATGGAAGTCGGGTCGGCCTGCCGGGTGGGCGAGTGCCCAGTAACCCAGCTGACCGTCATGCGCCTCGACGATCACGGCGAGTGCGCAGGGCAGGCATGCCCCGGCTGGCAGAGCACCGGGCGGGAGGGAAGCATCGAGCCGCAGGCGGTTTTCCTGGTAGCCCGAGCGGATGCGCGGGACAGGCAGGCCGGACGGGGTAGGGGCCTTGGCCCGGTAGTCGCTGAAATCGTAAGCCGCCCACTGGCCCGAGGGCGAGAAGTTGAACTCGCGGTAGCCCATGCCGTCACCCATGCCGATGAACAGTTCGCAGCAGGTGGTGCGCCAGAGCGCATCGGGAGGCGCCGGGTTGTCGGCCGAAGGAATGCGCATGAAACTGCCGGGACCGTGGATCGCATAGGCGAGCGTCAGGCTGCCATCCGGTTTCTGCAGCAGCGTGACGCCGACCCGGCTCACACTCCCCCGCGGATTGTCGGGGTGAGCGGTGAGGCTCGCATGGACGGCGTGCGTCATGCAGGAAATGCCCGCTCAGCGGTTCAGCCGGCGACCACTTTCTGACACTGCTCGCCGAGACCTTCGACGCCGAGGCGCACGACGTCGCCCGCCTTGAGGTACTGCGGCGGCTGCATGCCCATGCCGACGCCACTGGGGGTGCCGGTGCAGATCACGTCGCCGGGATTCAGGGTCATGAACTGCGAGATGTAGCTGATCAGTTGCGCGACCGGGAAGATCATGTCGGCGGTATTGCTGTCCTGGCGCTTCGCGCCATTGACTTCGCACCAGACGCGCAGCTGTTGCGGATCGCGGATTTCGTCGCGGGTGACGAGCCAGGGACCGATCGGCGCGAAGCTGTCGCAGCCCTTGCCCTTGTCCCAGCTGCCGCCGCGATTCTTCTGGAAGTCACGTTCGGACACGTCGTGGAAGGTGACGTAGCCGGCGAGATAGCCGAGTGCCTTGTCCGCACTCACGTAGCGCGCCTGCTTGCCGATGACGAGGCCGAGTTCCGCCTCCCAGTCGGTATTGACCGAGCCGCGCGGCAGGCGGATCGGGTCGAAGGGGCCGTTGATCGCGGTAGTGGCTTTCATGAACAGCACCGGTTCGGTCGGGATGGCCGCGCCGGTTTCCAGCGCATGCAGGCGATAGTTGAGACCGACGCCGATGATCTTGCTGATGCCGGTGAACGGCACGCCGAAGCGCGGCTTGCCTTTGACCAGCGGCAGTGTCCCCGGGTCAATGGCACGCAGGCGCTTCAGGCCGGTGGGCGAGAGTTCATCCCAGCCGATGGTGGCACAGTGGCCGGACAGATCGCGCAGCTTGCCCTGCGCATCGATGAGGCCGGGTTTTTCACGCCCTTTGGCGCCGTAGCGAACGAGCTTCATGACTGTCTCCTTATTTCTTGCCGATGCCGCCGAGCAGGGCAGCGACGGGACGTAGCGGGCGGCGCGGATGCCGCTCGGCGTGCCGTTCCGCCGGGGCTGACTTTTCTTCGCTGGCGGGGTTCGCCTCGATGCTGCCTTCCTGCGGCGCGTAGGGCTTCGAGAAGTCGAAGCCGTCGGCTGCGATCATCGGCTGCTTGGGCACGCGGGGCAACTTGGGCAAATGGGCCGCCGGTTCGGGCAGATGGTCGATGGGCGTTTTCGGGCCGCGACCGGTGCGCGGCTCGTGCTTGTGGCCGCGGCCGGTTCTTTCCCCTCGTTCGCGTTCTTCGGGCGGTGCGGCAGAGCCGGGCTCGAAACCGGGCACGATGACCTGCTCGATCTTGAACTTGGTCAGCTTCTCGATTTCCGTAAGGCGCGGCTTTTCCTCGGGGGCGACCAGCGAGGTGGCTTCGCCCTTCTTGCCCGCGCGGCCGGTGCGACCGATGCGATGCACGTAGTCTTCGGCGACGCGCGGCAGTTCGTAGTTGATGACGTGGGGCAGGTCGTCGATGTCCAGGCCGCGCGCGGCGACGTCGGTGGCAACCAGCACGCGCGCCGCGCCCGACTTGAAGGCTTCGAGCGCCTTGGTGCGGTCCTGCTGGCTCTTGTCACCGTGGATCGCGGTGGCATTGATGCCTTCGCGTTCGAGCCAGGTGGCCAGTCGCGACGTCCCGAACTTGGTGCCGACGAACACCAGCACCTGCGTCATCGCGGGGTCGTCGAGCATCTGCTTGAGCAGGTAGCGCTTGCGGTCGGACGCGACCGGGTGCACGCGGTGAGTGATGGTTTCCGACACCTGGTTGCGGCGCGCGACCTCGATGAGCTGCGGCGACTTGAGCATCGCGTCGGCCAGCTTCTTGATTTCTTCCGAGAAGGTGGCCGAGAACAGCAGGCTCTGGCGCGTGGTCGGCAGCAGCTTGAGGATGCGCTTGATGTCGGGGATGAAGCCCATGTCGAGCATGCGGTCGGCTTCGTCCAGGACGAGGAATTCGACGAAGTTGAAACTCACGGTCTTCTGTTCGACGTGGTCGAGCAGCCGGCCGGGCGTGGCGACGACGATCTCGCGGCCTTCCTTCAGTTCGGCGATCTGCGCGCGCATGTCGACGCCGCCGTAGATGCAGACCGAGCGCAGGCCGAGGTATTTGCTGTAGGTCTTGACCGATTCCTCCACCTGCATCGCCAGTTCGCGCGTCGGGGTGAGGATCAGTGCCCGCACCGGGTGCCGCGCCGGCGAGGACGAGGTGTTGGCGTGGCGGGCGAGCTTGTGCAGCAGCGGCAGGGTGAATCCTGCCGTCTTGCCGGTGCCGGTCTGGGCGCCGCCCATCATGTCGTGGCCGGCGAGAACGATCGGGATGGCCTGCGCCTGGATCGGGGTGGGTTCGGTATAGCCGGCGTCTTGCACGGCCTTGAGGATTTCGGGCGCCAGCCCGAGGTCGGTAAATTTCACAGTGGGACTCCGGTGGTTCGATGTCGCGTGCCCATTCACCTCGTAAAGGATCGGCCGGCTCAGGCAGGCGGGATTCGAAAAGACTGGAATGCCAGCAAGCGCGTCCAACCGGCAGGACGCTCCGCGATTCTACGGCAGATTGACCGGAGGGTCGTCAGGTCGACCGCCGGCCGGCCGGCGGCGCCGGAAGCTGCTGGGGCTCGGCGGCGCTGTGGGTGGGACCGGCCTTCGGCGCGGTTTCGGCCGGGGCGGCCTCGCTCGGGGGCGCCTTCTTGCTGGCGGCGGTCGATCCGCTGGGCACGACGGCGATGTTGTTCTCGCGCATATACGTGTCCATGTCGCGCCAACCGGCGTAGATGGCAGCCTTGGAGGCCTTGGAGTTCAGCTTGTAACAGTCCTCCAGCGCCCGGCCGCTGTGACGGCAGGCGCCACCGACGGCACGGCCTTCGGCTTCCCGGGCTTCGGCAACCTTGGCGGGGTCCTCGATGCCGAGCTGCTCGCACCCGGCAAGCAGGAGGACGCAGAACGGCAGGAGGCGCAACAGGCGAACGGCTGGGGGCATGGCGAGTGGAAAGTTAATGTACCCGCTGGAGTTTACGGCAAAAGACGGCGGTCCTTGAAGGTGGAATAGACGGCAGGAACGCGGCGCTGTTGTGGCGTTACACTACCGCCCTCTTCCCTTGCAAGGTCCTTTCGATGAAGCGTTCCCAAGCCCTTCTGGCCGTAGTCCTGCTGCTTGCGTCCCTCGGCCTGGTCCAGGCCGCCCCGAAATCGGCCAAGGCCCCGGCGCCGCCCCCGGAGCCCGAACAAATCGTGCTGCGCCATGGGCTGTCCGGTGCCCCGCTCGACGTGCTCGCCACGCTGGCACTGCGGTTCAACGACGAGGAGGCCAAGCTCAAGGCAGGTGGCGGCCGCATCCAGCTCGAGGATGTCCAGGGGGTCGCGGACAAGGGTCAACTGCCGCATCTCGCGCTGTTCGACCAGGACGATGCCATGGCGATGTTCGATACCCGGCCACGTTTCCGCCCCCTCCATCAGGTCATGGCCACAGGCAAGCAGAATTTCGATGCGAAGCATTTCTATCCGCAGATGATCGATACGGTCGATGACCTCGCCGGCCGGATGCAGGCACTGCCGCTTGCGATGTCGCTGCCCGTGCTGTTCTACAACAAGACTGCCATGGCCAAGGCCGGCCTTGATCCTGCAGTGCCGCCGAAAACCTGGTGGGAACTGCAGGAGGTGGCGGGCAAACTGCGCGACAGTGGATCGAAGTGCCCGCTGACCAGTTCGCGTTTTGCCTGGGTGCATGTCGAAAACGTTGCGGCCCAGCACAACGAACCGCTGGTAGTGAAGAACGGCAAGCAGGACCAGTTGGCGCTCAACAACATGGTGAATGTAAAGCACATGGCCCTGCTGACCAGTTGGCAGAAGAGCTTCTACTTCATCTACTCGGGTCCCGGACGCGAAGGTGATGACCGCTTCGCCACGGGCGAGTGTGCGATGCTGACCGGCGAGTCGGTGCTCTATGCGCGGCTGGCACGGCAAAAGCCGGATTTTCAGTTCGGCATCGCCGAGTTGCCGTATTACGATGACGTTTATGGTGTCCGGCCGACGCATGTGCTGCCGGACGGTGCGGCGCTCTGGGTCCTAGCCGCCGATAAGAAGCCCGAACAGCAGGTCATCGCGCGCTTCATCGCCTTCCTGATGAAGCCCGATGTCCAGCGCGAATGGGTGCGCGCCACCGGTTTCCTGCCGATGTCGTCCGCTGCGGTGCTGGCCTTGCGCGAAACCGGGGGCAATCCGGTGCTGCTCGCCCAGGCCGATGCGCGGCTGTCGATGCCGAAGCGGGATTCGCAGCGCACCCGGAACGGCTTCGGCCGCAGCCGCATCCGCAATATCCTCAATGAGGAAGTCGAGTTCGTCTGGGGCAACCAGAAGCCCCCGAAGGCCGCGCTCGATTCCGCCGTGATGCGCGCAGCGCCGATCTTGTCGAATCCCGGGAAGCCGTGACCGCCTATCCCCGCATCATCGCCCATCGATGCGGCGGGGTGCTGGCGATGGAAAACTCGCTGGCCGGACTGGACGCCGCGGTCCGGCTCGGGTGCCAGGCGGTGGAATTCGACGTCATGCTGACCGCCGATCGGGTGCCGATCCTGATGCATGACGAGACGCTCGACCGCACGACCCGCTGTACGGGGCGGGTCGACGAACAAACACTGGCGCAGATCCGTGCCTGTGATCCCGACGTGCCGACACTGGCTGAGGCGATGGCATTTTGCCGCACGCATGCGGTCTGGACGAATATCGAACTCAAGCCGGCTGCCGGGCATGAAACTGAAACCGGCAGCGTTGTCGGCCAATGGCTGGCCACGCACTGGAACGGCAATGGGGTGATTTCCTCCTTTTCGCAAAAGTCAGCGCTGGCAGGACGGCATGAATTGGCGGACGCGCCCTTCGCCTTGCTGTGCGACACATTACCGATGGACTGGGAAGCGCAGCTTGCCCAGTTGAATGCCGTGGCCGTGCATCTGGATGCGGCGCGCGTGGCGGCCGGTGATGCCGCCCGCTTGCGGGATGCCGGCATTCCCTGGGCGGCCTGGACGGTGAATGACCGGGCCACGGCGGATCGCCTGTTCGGGCTCGGCGCGGCAGGCATCTTCACCGACCGCCCCGATCTCTGGTGAGCCGCGGAGAAACAATTGCTTGCAAATCGAATATTGCCCGCTTACAAATTCTTGCGGTAATGGCGTCCATGGGATGTCCCATGCCGACAACTAAGGAGAGACCAATGAAAACCCGCCTGATCATCGCCGCCGCAATTACGACCTTGTCTGCCGCCGTTACCCTTCCCGCCTTCGCCCAGGCCGCCACGCCGGGCATCGACCAGCGGCAGATGAACCAGGAGCAACGCATCGATCAGGGCGTGGCGTCCGGCCAGTTGAACCAGCGCGAAACCAACCGTCTGGAGCGGGGCCAGCAGCGCGTCGATAACCTGGAAAACCGCGCCAAGTCCGACGGCGTCGTGACTGCCCGCGAACGCGCCCGCGTCCAGCAGGCGCAGAACGTCGAGAGCAAGCGCATTTACCGTCAGAAGCACGATCGCCAGGTGCGTCGCTGACCCGCGACCGCTAACCTCCGAGGCCCGCCCCGAGAGACTCCGGGCGGGCTTTTTGTTGCCTGCTTCGCGTAGAATTCACCGCTTCTTCATGCTTGTTCGGGCAACGCCATGCAAAGCGCTATGAATTGTGCGGAGATTCGCGAAAAGTTCCTCAGGTTCTTCGAGTCCAAGGGTCACCAGATCGTCGCCTCGTCGTCGCTGGTGCCGTTCGACGACCCGACGCTGCTGTTCACCAACGCCGGCATGAACCAGTTCAAGGACGTCTTCCTCGGCTTCGACAAGCGGCCCTACAACCGGGCGACGACCTCACAGAAATGCGTGCGCGCCGGCGGCAAGCACAATGACCTCGAGAACGTCGGCTATACCGCGCGCCACCACACCTTCTTCGAGATGCTCGGCAACTTCAGCTTCGGCGACTATTTCAAGCAGGATGCGATCAAGTACGCCTGGGAACTGCTCACCGAGGTTTATGGCCTGCCCAAGGACAAGCTGTGGGTCACCGTGTATGCCGAGGACGACGAGGCTTACGACATCTGGACGAAAGAAATCGGCGTGCCGGTCGAGCGCACCATCCGCATCGGCGACAACAAGGGCGCGCGCTACGCGTCGGACAACTTCTGGATGATGGGCGATACGGGACCCTGCGGTCCCTGCACCGAGATCTTCTACGACCACGGCCCCGAGATTCCCGGCGGCCCGCCGGGTTCGCCGGAGGAAGATGGCGATCGCTACATCGAGATCTGGAACAACGTGTTCATGCAGTTCAACCGCGACGAACACGGTGTGATGCATCCGCTGCCCAAGCCCTCGGTTGATACCGGCATGGGCCTCGAGCGCATCGCCGCGGTGCTGCAGCATGTGCATAGCAACTACGAGATCGACCTGATGCAGGCGCTCGTCAATGCCGCCGCGCGTGAAACGAAATGCGAAGATGCGGGCAGCCCGTCGCTGCGCGTGCTGGCCGATCACATCCGCGCCTGTTCCTTCCTGCTGTCCGATGGCGTGATCCCCGGCAACGAAGGCCGCGGCTTCGTCCTCCGTCGCATCATCCGCCGCGCGATCCGCCATGGCTACAAGCTCGGCGTGCGCGCGCCGTTCTTCCACAAGCTGGTCCCGGACCTCGTCGCCGAGATGGGTGCGGCCTATCCCGAGCTGGCGCAGGCGCAGTCCAAGGTGATGGAGATGCTCAAGCTCGAGGAAGAGCGGTTTTTCGCCACCATCGAACACGGCATGAGCATTGTCGAGGCCGACCTTGCCGCGATGGAAAAAGAGGGCGTGAAAGTCTTCAACGGCGACACCGCCTTCAAGCTGCACGACACCTACGGGTTTCCCCTCGACCTCACCGCCGACATCTGCCGCGAGCATGGCGTGACGGTGGATGCCGCCGCCTTCGACAAGGCCATGGCACACCAGAAGGAGCAGGCCCGTGCCGCCGGCAAGTTCAAGATGGCGACGGCGCTCGACTACGATGGTCCGGCGACCATCTTCCACGGCTATGCGACGCTGGAAACCAAGGGCAACGTGCTCGCGCTGTACAAGGACGGCGCACCCGTCAATGAGTTGGCGGAAGGGGAGCAGGGCGTCGCCGTGCTCGACGACACACCCTTCTACGCCGAGTCTGGCGGCCAGTGCGGCGATCGCGGCGTGCTGCAGTCGGTGCATGGCATCTTCGCCGTCGAAGACACGCTGAAGATCCAGGCTAGCGTGTTCGGCCATCACGGCGTCGTCAAGACCGGTACGCTGAAAGTCGGCAACGGCGTGACGGCAAAAGTCGACATTGCTGCCCGTGCGCGCACCATGCGCCACCACTCGGCCACCCATTTGATGCACAAGGCGCTGCGCGAGACGCTTGGCGACCATGTCCAGCAGAAAGGCTCGCAGGTCGATCCCGACAAGACACGGTTCGACTTCGCCCACCATGCCCCCATGACGGCGGCGGAGATCCGCAAGGTCGAGGCACTCGTCAATGCCGAGATCCTCGCCAATGCCGCGACCGAGGCGAAGGTGATGCCGATCGCTGATGCGCAGAAGACCGGTGCGATGATGCTGTTCGGCGAGAAGTACGGTGACGAGGTGCGCGTGCTCTCCATCGGTTCGTCGAAAGAACTCTGCGGCGGCACGCATGTGTCCCGCACCGGCGACATCGGCCTGTTCAAGGTGACCGGTGAAGGCGGTGTCGCCGCCGGTGTCCGCCGTATCGAGGCAGTCTGCGGTGATGTGGCGATCGGCTGGATGGATGCCCAGCAGGCGACGCTGGCCGAAATCACGTCGGCCTTGAAGGCCCAGCCGCAGGAGGTTGCCCAGAAAGTCATCCAGACCGTGGAACAGCTGCGCGCGCTGGAAAAGGAGTTGGCGCGCCTCAAGTCCAAGTTGGCTTCCTCACAAGGTGACGATCTCGCCGCGCAGGCGGTGGAGGTCAAGGGAATCAAGGTATTGGCGGCGACGCTCGAAGGCGCCGATGTGCCGACCCTGCGCGAGACCCTGGACAAACTCAAGGATAAGCTCAAGTCGGCCGCCATCGTGCTGGCCGCCGTTGCCGACGGCAAGGTGAGCCTGATTGCGGGCGTGACGTCCGATCTGACCGGTAAGCTCAAGGCCGGCGAATTGATCAACAGCGTCGCCCAGCAAGTGGGTGGCAAGGGGGGTGGCCGGCCCGACATGGCGCAGGCTGGGGGTACCCAGCCCGAGAATCTGACGGTTGCCCTTGCAGGCGTTAAGACATGGATTGAAACGCGCTTGTAAAGGATCTGTATAGCCAAGGGGGCAATGGACATTGGCTTGTTCTGAAAAGCCTTTACGCTGTTTCGCCTTGATCCGCATCAAGGAAGCCGGTCAAGGCAGTCACTAAAGTGCTGTGGCCACAATTCGTGACG
>CAZTWA010000097.1:0-9382 GCA_964617225.1 uncultured Methyloversatilis sp. | reverse complement strand
GTGGCCGGTTGCCGTCAGCCAGTAGAAGTCAGTGCTGGCGAGACGGCACTGTGGCCGTTCAAAACGCCATGTAGCGGCCGGGTTTGTGGTTGACGGCGAGTGCGAAGTTGAGCAGCACGGCGCCGAGCACCGAGGCGACCAGCACCAGTGGCGGGACGATGAAGGCGCCACAAAGCAGGATGGCGACGTCGAGGCCCATCTGCAGCTTGCCGGCGCGCCAGCCAAAGCGTTCCTGCAGCCAGAGCACCAGTACGTTGATGCCGCCGAGGCTGGCGCGATGGCGGAACAGGATCACCATGCCGACGCCGATCAGCAGCCCGCCGGCGACGGCGGCGAAGAACGGATCGATGCGGGCGATCGTGAAAACCTGCGGCAGCAGTTCGCTGGCCAGCGCGACGAGGCACACAGTGGCCAGCGTCTTGAGCGTGAATTCACTGCCCATGCGCTTGAGCGCCAGCCAGTAGAAGGGCAGGTTGACGAGGAACAGCGTAAGGCCGAAGTTTGCGCCGGTGGCGTAGTGGATCAGGAAGCTGATGCCGACGGCGCCGCCGGTGAGGAGTCCGGCGCTTTTGAAGAAGCTGATGCCGAGGGCGACGATCAGCGCGCCAGTAAGGATGCCCTGGATGTCGTCGAAGCGGGAGTGCTTGGCTGCTTGCGTCACCCGAGCAACTCGGCGGCATGCCGCGCGAGCATCCATTCCTCATTGGTTGGCAGTACCAGTGCGGCGACGCGGCTGGTCGCTGTGCTGATGCATTCGGCCTTGCCGGCGTTGGCCGCAGGATCGAATTCGAGGCCGAGCCAGCCGAGCTTGCCGCACACCATTTCGCGCACAGGCGCGGCATGTTCGCCGATGCCGCCGGTGAATACCAGCGCATCCAGTCCGCCCAGTGCGGCGGCAAGCGAGCCGATCTCGCGCACGATGCGGTAGCAGAACAGGTCGACGGCTTCCTTCGCCTCGGCCTTGTCGGAGGCCAGCAGCACGCGCATGTCGGGCGAGATGCCGGAGACGCCGAGCAGGCCGGATTCCTTGTAGAGCAGGTTGGTCAGCTTCTTGGCGTCCATGCCGTCGTAGTCCATCAGGTAGAGCAGGACGCCGGGATCGAGGGCGCCGGTGCGCGTGCCCATCATCAGGCCTTCGACGGCGGTGAAGCCCATCGTCGTGACCTGGCTCTTGCGGCCGACCATGCCGCACATCGAGGCGCCGTTGCCGAGGTGGGCGACGATGACACGACCCTCGGCGCGACTGTCGGTGAGATGCTGCGGCAGCACGTCGGCGATGTATTCGTAGGAGAGGCCGTGGAAGCCGTAGCGGCGCACGCCCTGCGCGGTGATGCGGCGCGGCAGCGCGAAGAGTTGCGCGATGGCCGGCTGGGTGCGGTGGAAGGCGGTGTCGAAACAGGCGATTTGTGGCACGCCGGGCAGCGCGGCGCGCATCGCCTCGATGCCGGCGAGGTTGTGCGGCTGGTGCAGCGGCGCCAGCGGAACGAACTCCCTGAGCCGCGTGAGGTGCGCATCGTTGATCTTGATCGGGTGGGAATAGCTTTCGCCACCATGCACGACGCGGTGGCCGACGGCGACGATCTTGCTGCCGCCGTCATGGCTTTCAAGCCACTTCACGAGGTGGGCGAGGGCAGCACGGTGCTGGCCCGTGCCATTGATGGGCAGGTCGATGTCGTCGAGGACGCGGCCTTGCGCATCCTTCGCCTTGAGGTGCGGGGTGGTGCCGATGCCGTCGATCTGGCCGACGAGTTCGGGTGCTGCGGGAATGGGGTTGGCGTGGGCGAACAGCGCGAACTTGATCGAGGACGAGCCCGCGTTGACGGTCAGCAGTGCGTCAGCCATGTCATCCTCACTTGCACTTGCCGCGCTTGCAGTGGGCCATCACCATGGCGATGGCGGTGGAGGCGGTGCGTGTCTGCGCCGAATCGGCACGACTGGTGAGGACGATCGGCACTCGCGCGCCGAGCACGATGCCGGCGGAGAGCGCATCAGCGAGGTACTCCAGTTGCTTGGCCAGCATGTTGCCCGACTCGATGTCCGGCACCAGCAGGATGTCAGCCTGGCCGGCGACGACGGACTTGATGCCCTTGGTGCGTGCCGCGACGACGGAAATCGCGTTGTCGAAGGCCAGCGGGCCGTCGAGCACGCCGCCCTTGATCTGGCCGCGGTCGGCCATCTTGCAGAGCGCGGCGGCGTCGAGCGTCGCCGGCATCTTGGGATTGACGGTTTCGACGGCGGCGAGGATGGCCACCTTCGGTTCCGTGATGTGGAGCATGCGCGCGAGGTCGATGGCGTTTTGCACGATGTCGACCTTGGTGGCGAGGTCGGGTGCGACGTTGACGGCGGCATCGGTGATGAGCAGCGGCCGCGGGTAGGTCGGCACGTCCATCACGAAGACATGGCTGATGCGGCGCTCGGTACGCAGCCCGGTGGCCTTGTCGACCACTTCGCCCATCAGTTCATCGGTGTGCAGGCTGCCCTTCATGAGCGCCTCGACGAGGCCTTCACGTGCCAGCGCGACGCCCGACTCGGCGGCGGCATGGCTGTGGGGCACGTCGAGGAATTGGCAGCCGTAGAGATTCAGGCCCATCTCCTCGGCGAGCTTGCGGATCTTGTCTTCCGGGCCGACCAGCGTCGGGTCGATCAGGCCGCGATCCCGGGCCTGCAAGGCGCCTTTCAGCGATTCGCTGTCACACGGGTGAATCACCGCCATCGGAATGGGCGAGAGGCCCTGCGTGATGCCCAGCAGGTGCTCGTAGCGCGCCGACTTGGTGGTCGACAGCTTGATCTCCGGCAGCGTGACCTTCGCGCGCTTGATCTTCTCGGTCGGTGCGACGACCTCGGCCGTGCCGTGGATGACCTGCTCGCCATCCTGATTGGTGCAATTGCACTCGAACAGGATGTGGTGGTTGTGGTCGAACTTGCGCTGGCAGGTCACGGTGGCGGTCAGCGTGTCGCCGACGCGCACCGGGCGGTCGAAGTTGAGGTTCTGATCCACGTAGACGGTGCCCGGTCCGGGAAACTGGGTGCCGATGATGTTCGAGAAAATCATGCCGCCCCACATGCCGTGGCCGACCACCTCGCGGAACTGCGACGAGCGCGCGTATTCGGGATCGACGTGGGTCGGGTTCATGTCGCCGGAGATGATGGCGAACATCTGGATGTCCTCGGGGCGTAACGTGCGGGCGAGGGTCGACGTGTCGCCGACCTTGATTTCGTTGTAAGTGCGGTTTTCGATCGTGTCGATGAGGTCGTCGGTGCTCATGGAGGTGTCCCGAGGTAGGTTGCCAATTGGCGTATTTTCACCTTATGTTTGTTGCGATGCAACATTTACAGCAGGTCGCAGTGGGTCCTGACGGTAGAAAAGTCGCAACTGCGCATAAACCACCGGGTATGCGTCGAACAGCAACTCGGGCGCTTCGAAGAACACTTCGCTGACAACGGCGAAGAACTCGGAGGGATGCTCGGCGGCGTAGGGATCGATGGCGGTTTCCTCACCGGCATCGATGCGGCGGCAGAAATCCGCATAGGCGGGCTGGAAGGCGGCGATCCAGTCTTCGCGCCGCATGTTGGCATGCAGGGCCGGCATGCCGTCGGTTTCACCGTTGCGCATGTCGAGTTTGTGGGCAAACTCGTGGATCACGATGCTGACGTCGCCGATCTCGTCGAGATTCTCGAACCACGAGATCAGCACCGGCCCGCCTTCCCAGGCTTCGCCGAGCACCGGGTCGTCGTACTCATGGACGACGCCGTCTGCATCGACGACCTGGCGTGGGATGACGAAGTCGCCGGGATACACGACGATGCCGACCCAGCCGCGGTACCAGTCGAGGCCGAGGTTGAGGATCGGCAGGCAGGCCTGCAGGGCGATGGAAAGCTGGATGCGCGCTGTCAGTTGCAGGCCCGGTGCGGCGCTCCATTCCTTTGCGGCGATGAAGACGCGGGCCAGTTCGCGCAGGCGCAGGCGTTCGGGATCGGTCAGGCGGTCGAGGAATGGCAGGGCGTATTCCGCTTCCTGCCATTGGGCCGCGTCAATTTCCAGCTGATCGGCGGCCCGCTGTTGCCGCCACTTGCGCCAGGCACTGAACACGGCGCCGTTCCGGGGATGGATGGCGGGCCGGTGATGCCGTCCCGCCAGGGCTGACTTTTGCTTACTCGACCTTGGCCTTGGCGCGCAGGTCGAGGATGTGCTTCTCGACCGCCATCTGGCGCATGCGCTGGACGATCTGCGGCTTGACGTCCTCGAAGTTCGGCGCCTTCAGTTCGCGCACGTCGTCGAGCTGGATGACGTGCCAGCCGAAGTTGCTTTGCACGGGCGCTTCGGTGTACTTGCCCTTGGCCAGCTTGGTCATCGCTTCGGCGAACGGGGGAACGTAGCTCGCCTTGTTGGCCCAGCCGAGTTCGCCACCCTTGTCCTTGGAGCCCGGATCCTTGGAAACCTTGGCCAGTTCCTCGAACTTCTCGCCCTTCTTCAGTTTCTCTATGATGGTCTTGGCTTCATCTTCCTTCTCGACGAGAACGTGGCGCGCCTTGTATTCCTTGTCGCCGAGGGCGCCCTTGAGGGTGTCGTATTCCTTCTTGACGTCGTCGTCGGTAATCTTGACGCCACGGGCGAATTCGTTCAGGTAGGCGCCGATCAGCACGCCCTGGCGCGCCAGTTCAACCTGCGCCTGCACGTCGGACTTCTTGTCCATGCCCTTGGCGACGGCCGCCTGCGCCAGCACTTCGCGGCGCACCAGTTCTTCCTTGACCGCCTTTTCCAGATCGGGTGTCTTGGCCTGGCCCTGGGCCAGTTGGTTGGCCATCAGGACTTCCGCGCGGTTGGCTGGGATGGCCTTGCCATTGACCTTGGCGACCGGGTCGGTGGCGTAGGCGGAGGTGGTGGTGAGGGCGAGCAGTGCAAGCGAGATCAGGGTACGTTTCATGGAGAATTCCGGGTCAGAAAAGTTAGGGTTGAATCTCTTCGGGCGCCTTGGCCGTGATGCTCAGGGCATGGATGCGCTGTTGCGCCAAATCGCCGATGGCATCATACACCAGGCGGTGCCGCTGCATGGTCGAGAGGCCGGCGAAGCGGGGCGAGATGATGCGCACGGCGTAATGGCCGCCTTCCTTCGCGCCGGCATGGCCGGCATGCTTGGCGCTATCGTCCTGAATCTCGAGTTGGGTCGGCTCGAGCGTGCTGAGGCAGTTGCGGATCAGGTCGACTGTGCTCATGCGGCAGGCAACACTTTTTTGAAGGGCTTCACGACGACGCTGGCATAGACGCCGGCGGCGACGTAGGGGTCGGCATCCGCCCAGGCCTGCGCGTCGGCGAGCGTGGGAAATTCGGCGACGATCAAGCTGCCACTGAAGCCGGCCGGGCCGGGGTCAGGACTGTCGATGGCCGGGCAGGGGCCGGCGAGGATCAGCCGGCCGGCGGCAAGCAGCGCCTGCAGGCGCTCGAGGTGGGCGGGGCGGACGGCGAGGCGCTTGTCCAGCGTGCCGGGGGCATCGTTGCCCTGGATCATGTACAGCATCAGTGCGTTTCCTTCTCTTCCACGTATTTGGCAAGCATCAGCCCTTGGGCGACGATGAAGGCGAGCATGAGGCCCATGCCGCCGAACAGCTTGAAATTCACCCAGTCGGATTCGCTGAAGTTGTAGGCGACATAGAGGTTCAACATGCCCATGAAGGCGAAGAAGCCGGCCCAGGCGAGGTTGAGGTTGCTCCAGACACGCTCGGGCAGGGCCACCTGTTTCTCCATCATGGCGCGAATAAGATTCTTTTTGAACAGCAGCGCCGAGCCGAGCAGCACGACGGCGAAAAGCCAGTAGAGCACGGTCGGCTTCCACTTGATGAAGGTCGGATCGCGCAGCAGCAGCGTCATGCCGCCGAAGACGACGATCAGCCCGAGGCTGACCCAGAGCATCTTGTCTACCTTGCCATGACGGAAATGCACCCAGCCGATCTGCGCGAAGGTCGCGGCGATGGCAACGCCCGTCGCGGTGTAGATGTCGGCGAACTTGTAGGCAACGAAGAAGAGGATGACCGGAAAGAGGTCGAAGAGAAATTTCATAGTCGAGCAGTTTACTTGGGTTCGAGTTTCAAGAGTCGCAACGATAGCGAATTGATGCAGTAGCGCAGACCGGTCGGGCGCGGTCCGTCGGGAAAGACGTGGCCGAGGTGGGCGCCGCACTGCTTGCACATGACCTCGGTGCGGAGCATGCCGTGGCTGGTATCGCGTGACTCGGCGATGTTTTCGGCGGTTTTCGGCTGCCAGAAGCTCGGCCAGCCGCAACCGGCGTCGAACTTGTGGTCGGCGTCGAACAGCGGGGTGCCGCAGCAGACGCAGACATAGGTGCCGGGATCGGTGCAGTTCCAGTATTCACCGGTGAAGGGGCGTTCCGTGCCTTTCTCGCGCGTCACGTGGTACTGCTCCGGCGTGAGCGAGGCCTTCCAGTTAGCCTGCTTATAATCGTTATCCATTCTTCGTCTCTGTGGGTTGGGCATGCGCATTGTAGTGCTGGGTGCCGGTTTGATCGGTGTCGCCTCGGCTTGGTTCCTCGTCGAGGATGGCCATGAGGTCATCGTGGTCGATCGCCAGCCCGGCCCGGCGCGCGAAACCAGCTTCGCCAACGGCGGGCAGATCTCGACGAGCCATGCCGAACCCTGGGCGAACCCTGACACGCCACTGAAAATCCTCAAGTGGCTCGGTCGCGAGGATTCGCCCCTGCTCTGGCGACTGCGCGCCGATGCCGCGCAGTGGGGCTGGGGCCTGCGCTTTTTGCGCGAATGCACGCCGGACCGCACGCGCGCCAACATCCGCGCGATCCTCGCCTTGGCCTTGGATAGCCGCGCACGTCTCAAAGCCCTGCGGCACGACCTGGGGCTCGACTACGACTGCCTCGAACGGGGCATCCTGCACTACTACACCGACCCCGCCGAATTCGAGCATGCGTTGCCGCAAGCCGAGTTCATGCGCCAGTTCGGTTGCGATCGTGTCGTCAAGTCGGGAGCCGAATGCCTCGCGATCGAGCCGGCCCTGAAGGATTCCCGCATTCCCATTGTCGGCGGTACCTGGACGGTGGATGACGAGTCGGGCGATGCCCAGCGCTTTACCGCTGCGCTGGCAGAGCGCTGCAGGGGAAAGGGCGTGACTTTTCGCTACGATTGCGCGGTGGCCGGCATTGAATCCACGGGCGGCCACTTTTCGGCAATCCGGTTTGAAAATGGCGAGCGTCTGGCCGCCGAGGCCTGCGTCGTCGCCTTGGGCAGTTATTCGACCCTGCTGCTGCGTCCGCTGGGCATTCGCATCCCGGTGTATCCCGCCAAGGGCTACTCGATCACGATTCCGCTGGCAGCGGCCGCATCCGCCCCCAGCGTCAGCCTGACCGACGATGGCGCCAAGCTGGTGTATTCCCGGCTCGGCAACCGGCTGCGCGTGGCGGGTACCGCAGAATTCACCGGTTACGATACCCAAATCAATCCCGCGCGCATCGAACCGCTGGTGCGCCGCGTGAAACAGATCTTCCCGGGGCTCGATTTTCGTGGTGACGCGGTGGAACCCTGGACCGGCCTGCGGCCGGCAACGCCCAGCAACGTGCCCCTGATCGGCTCGACGCGGGTGGCCAACCTCTATGTCAACACCGGCCACGGCACGCTGGGTTGGACGCTGGCGGTCGGTTCGGGGCGCCTGTTGGCTGACCGGGTCGCCGGACGTGATCCGGCCATCGATCCCGCGCCTTACGGGCTTAGCGGGTAATCTCTGCGATAATGCGCATTCTTCAGGCCGCTTTGGCCGCTTTTTTAACCTGCCTCCCGGCAGGAATCCCATGACAGACACCATCGAATCCTTCGCGGCCCTGCAGTTGCCGGCCCCTCTCCTTTCCGCCTTGGCCGATGTCGGCTACGAAAACCCGTCGCCGATCCAGGCGGCCTGCATTCCGCATCTGCTCGCCGGAAGCGATCTGCTTGGCGAAGCCCAGACCGGTACCGGCAAGACGGCCGCCTTCGCGCTGCCGCTGCTGGCCCGCCTGGATCTCGCCAACAAGTCCCCGCAGGCCCTCGTCCTCACGCCGACGCGCGAACTCGCGATCCAGGTGGCCGAAGCCTTCCAGAAATACGCCCACCACATGCCCGGCTTCCACGTGCTGCCGATCTACGGCGGCCAGAGCATGGTGATCCAGTTGCGCGCCCTGTCGCGTGGGGCCCATGTCATCGTCGGCACGCCGGGCCGGATCATGGACCACCTCGAAAGAAAGAGCCTCAAGCTCGATGGCCTGCGCACGCTGGTGCTCGACGAGGGCGACGAAATGCTGCGCATGGGCTTCATCGACGACGTCGAGTGGATTCTCGAGCACACCCCGGCGACGCGCCAGACGGCGCTGTTCTCGGCGACCATGCCCGATCCGATCCGCCGCATCGCCCAGCGCTACCTGCGCGACCCGCAGCAGGTGAAGATCCGTTCCGCCACCACCACCGTGTCGACGATCAAGCAGAAATACTGGCAAGTGCGCGGTGCCGACAAGATCGAGGCGCTGACGCGCATGCTCGAAGTCGAAGAGGATTTCGAAGCGGCGATCATCTTCGTGCGCACCAAGATCGCGACGGTTGAATTGGCCGAAAGGCTGGAAGCGCGCGGCTACGAGGCAGCGGCGCTCAATGGCGACATGACGCAGGGACTGCGCGAACAGGTGATCGAGCGCCTCAAGTCGGGCTCGCTCGACATCGTGATCGCCACTGACGTTGCCGCACGGGGTATCGACGTGCCGCGCGTCAGCCACGTCATCAACTACGACGTCCCCTACGACACTGAGGCCTACGTGCATCGCATTGGCCGTACCGGCCGTGCCGGGCGTGCCGGGGTGGCGATTCTGTTCGTCTCGCCGCGCGAAATGCGCATGCTCAAGGCGATCGAGCGCGCCACGCGCCAGCCGATCGAGCCGATCGCGCTGCCGACGCGCGGCGAGGTGGCCGAGCGCCGCATCGCCCAGTTCAAGCAGCAGATCATGGATACGCTGGCCGAGGAAAATCTCGATTTCTTCTTCGAGGTGGTGCGGCGCATGGAAAGCGAGGACAACCTCGCGACGCGCCAGATCGCCGCGGCACTGGCCTTCCTGGCCCAGCGCGAACGGCCCCTGCAGCCCGACGGCGTCGAGGCATTTTCCGCCCCGGCCGCCGCCATGCCGCGCGCTGAACCGGCCGGTGCCGTCTCCTGGTCACGCGGCGAGCCGGCGGGTGCCGTCTCGCCAGCACCAACTTTCGAGCGACCAGCTTACGAAAAGGCAGAGCGCAAGCCGCGCGCGCCCGCTGTGAAGCACGATTTCGGCAATGCGCCGCTGGTGCGCTATCGCATCGAAGTGGGCAAGAACCAGGGCGCGATGCCCAAGGAAATCGTCGGCGC
>CAZTWA010000096.1:5748-9402 GCA_964617225.1 uncultured Methyloversatilis sp. | reverse complement strand
GCATCCCGACGCTGGTGTCGGCGACCTACATCTTCCTGTTCATCCTGTTCGGCACTTTCCTCGAGCATGCCGGGATGATCCAGTTGTTCAACGCCATCGCGCTCGGCCTCGTCGGCCACAGCAAGGGCGGTCCCGCCAAGGTGGCGGTGATCTCGAGCGGCATGATGGGCACGATTTCCGGTTCGGGCGTTGCCAACGTGCTGACTGTCGGCCAGTTCACGATTCCGCTGATGAAGCGCTTCGGCTATTCGGGCGTGTTCGCCGGCGCCGTCGAGGCGACCGCGTCGATGGGTGGCCAGATCATGCCCCCCGTGATGGGCGCCGTGGCCTTCATCATGGCCGAAAATCTCAATGTGCCCTACGCCGACATCGTCAAGGCGGCGGCGGTACCGGCGATCCTCTACTACGTCACCGCTTTCTGGATGGTGCATCTCGAAGCCGGCCGCATGAAGCTGCTGGGCTTGCCGAAGGACCAGTGCCCCAACCCCTGGCGCGCGATGCGCGAACAGTGGTACCTGCTGCTGCCGCTGGTTGCACTGGTGTGGATGCTGTTTGATGGCTTCACGCCCATGTACTCGGGCATGGTGGGGCTGGCGCTCACCGCGATCCTGATCCTCGGCGCGACGATCGCCGCACGGCTGTCCTCGATGGCGTTCCGCTTCGTGTTCTGGATCGCCGTTGGCCTTGCCAGCGCGACGCTGGTGAAATGGGGCGTCTATCCCGTGCTGGCCGTGATCGGCACCCTGATCCTCCTGAGCTTCGCGGTCAAGGGCGGCATGAAGACGCTCAAGCAATTGCGCGACAGCCTGATCGACGGCGCACGCCAGGCGCTGCCCGTCGGCGTGGCCTGCGCGATCGTCGGCGTGATCATCGGCATCCTGACGCTCACCGGCGCGGCCTCGAACTTTGCCAGCTACATCCTCAAGGTCGGCGAGACGAGCCTGTTCCTGTCGCTGCTGCTGACCATGCTGGTGTGTCTCGTCCTCGGCATGGGCATCCCGACCATCCCGAACTACATCATCACGAGTTCGATCGCCGCGCCCGCGCTGCTCAAGCTCGGCGTGCCGCTGATCGTCAGCCACATGTTCGTCTTCTACTTCGGCATCATGGCCGACCTGACGCCGCCCGTGGCGCTGGCTGCCTTCGCCGCCAGTTCCATCGCGAAGGAATCGGCGATGAAGATCGGCGTCAAGGCGGTGCAGATCGCCATCGCCGGTTTCGTCGTGCCCTACATGGCGGTGTATGACAATGCACTGATGCTGCAAGGCGATCCCTCGGCCATGGCGGTGGCCTATATCGTCGGCAAGGCGTTGCTGGCGATCACCCTCTGGGGCGCTGCGGCCATCGGCTACCTGCGCACGCCGCTCGCCGCCTGGGAACGGTTCTTCGCCGCCGCTGCCGCCTTCATGCTGGTTGCCGCACTGCCCCTGACCGACGAGATCGGCTTCGCGATGTGTGCCGCGTTCATCGCCTGGCATCTGTTCCGTTCGCGCGGGGGCGCCGGCCAGACGGCATGAGCGCAAGTGTTGGGGTGTGCCTGGTCGCCGGCGTGCTGGTCACGCAGCTCGGCAACACGGTCACGCTGGCCTGGACACACTCGATCGAGAAAATCCGCTGGGAAGAAGACTACCGCCGCGAAGGCAATGCGCTGCGCCTTGTCGAGGCGCGGGTGCGCGGCACGGGCGCGGGCATGGAGCCGCCCGCCGGCGCCGTGCTGAAGGCGGGCGCCTGGCACTACACGCCGGCGTTGCCGCCGCTGCCGGGCATCCGGCTCACGCATTCGCCCTATGTGCCGGACTACGTCGTTTGCAGCGCGGACACCTGCCAATCCATCGCTGCCTGGCTGCCGGGATTGCCTGAGCAGGGTGTTGTCGAGATGCTGCCCTGTGCGGGAGACTGAATCCATGCGCTCCGTATTCGCATGTGTCCTGCTGTGCCTCGCGTTCGTGCTGCCGGCGAACGCCCGCGAGGTGCAAACGTTTCAAAGCCAGCGCCATGACTTCCGGGTCGTCACGCTGACCGCGGGACTCGATCATCCCTGGGGCCTCGCCTTTCTTCCCGACGGCCGCATGCTTGTTACCGAGCGCCCGGGCCGGCTGCGCATCGTCGGACCGGATGGCACGCTCGATCCGATTGCGGTCAGCGGATTGCCGCCGATCGCCGCCGTCGGCCAGGGCGGGCTGCTCGATGTCGCACTGCATCCCGACTACCGCAGGAACGGCTGGATCTACCTGTCCTATGCCGGCCCCGGCCCGGGCGGGCAGGGTACGGAAGTCTTGCGCGCCCGGCTCGAGGGCCATGCGCTGCGCGATGTGCAGGTGCTCTTCCGCATGCAGCCCAAGACGTCGACCGGATTTCATTTCGGTTCCCGCTTCGTCTTCGATCGCGACCACTTGCTCTACATCACGCTCGGCGATCGCGGCGAGATGCAGCGCGCGCAACGGCTGGACGACCACGCCGGAGCGGTAATCCGGCTGCACGACGACGGCCGCGTGCCCGTCGACAATCCCTTCGTGAATCGCGCCGGCGCCCTGCCGGAAAAATACACGCTGGGCAACCGCAACATGCAGGGTGCGGCCCTGCACCCGGATACCGGGCTGCTGTGGACGCACGAGCACGGCCCGCAGGGCGGGGACGAAATCAACGTGATGCGCGCCGGCGCAAACTACGGCTGGCCGGTGATCACCTTCGGCGTCAATTACGGTACCGGTACGAGAATCGGCGAAGGCACGCACAAGCCCGGCATGGCACAGCCGCTCTGGGTCTGGGTGCCGTCGATCGCGCCCTCGGGCATGGCCTTCTATGGCGGCGACCGCTTTCCGGGCTGGCGCGGCAACCTGTTCGTCGGTGCCTTGCGCGGCGAAATGCTGGTGCGCCTGGAACTTGATGGCGAACGCGTACTGCGCGAAGAACGCCTGCTTGAAGGCAAGCTCGGCCGCATCCGCGACGTGCGCGTCGGGCCCGACGGCCTGGTCTATCTGCTCACCGACAGCGACAATGGCCGTCTGCTGAGGCTGGAACCGAAATGAACCTGGCAGGCAAGCACTACCTCGCGGCGCTGGTCTGGATCGCCCTGTTCGGCATTGCCTACGTGGTGATCGACGCGGAGCTGCAGCCCAAGGTGGCGACCGGGGCAAGCGGCGGCGAGATCGTCATCCCGCGCTCGCGCGACGGGCACTTCTACGTGGCGGGACAGATCAATGGCCAGCCCGTGACCTTCCTCGTCGATACCGGCGCCAGCACCGTCTCGGTAAAGTCAGCGCTGGCGGGACGGCTCGGCCTGCCGCGCGGGCAGACCGTCGCCATCGGTACGGCAGGCGGGATGACGCAGGGCGAGGAAGTGACGGGGCAGACCGTCACGCTAGGCGGCATCACCGTGCGCGAGGTGCGCATCGTCGTGCTGGCCGGAATGCCAGCCGAGGCCCTGCTGGGCCAGAACGTGTTGCGCCATCTGGAGGTCATCCAGACCGAAGCGCGGATGGTGCTGCGGCGCAAGCCCGGCTAGCAGCCTGCGCCGCGCTTATTGCGTTCCTCGTGGGCTCGCCATCGTTGCGGGCGGCGCAGTCGGGGTGAGGGCGAACAGCCACTCGTCGTGGCGCTCGGCCTTCTCGAAGGCTTCCATCCCGGTCGGGAAACCCGTGTGTCGGAGCGTCG
>CAZTWA010000096.1:0-5648 GCA_964617225.1 uncultured Methyloversatilis sp. | reverse complement strand
TCGGCCTTCTCGAAGGCTTCCATCCCGGTCGGGAAACCCGTGTGTCGGAGCGTCGGCGTGCGGCTCAGGCTGTGGATGCCGCTGATCCGGCCATCAGGTGAGCGTTGGATGCCCCACGCGTTCTTGCCGGTCAGCGGGTCGGGATAGATGCGCCGCAGGTGGCGGCGCACGCCCAGGTAGCGCGGATCGCGCAACAGTTCGGCCAGTTCCTTCGGCGCCGTGGGTTGGCCGACAGGCGTGGCATCGGCATAGGCCTGCAAGGCCTGGCGAAACTCGCGGCCGATGGCGAGCAGTTCCGCCTCATTGTCACGCCATTGCAGATTCGCGCCGGCGCCGAGCGCGGCCGCCGATCCGGCCGCGATCAGGGCCACGGCGATCAGCAGCCCGATATAGGTGAAGCCATGCTGTGGCCTACCATTGCGCATAGGGTTGTCCGTTGCGGCCCACGCCCGGTGCGCGGCTCCTGAGGTCCATGATGCCGACTTCGCCCTCCTGCGCCACGGCGACCATCCGCCAGGCCGTCGCGTTGCCGACCAGCGGGTCGATCGGCAGGCTGCGCAGGTAGCGACGCACCACCAGTTCGTCGAGGGAAGCGGGATAGCGGCCGCGGTCGGCACGAAAGCGGTCGATGGCGTCGCGCGTGGTGCGCAGGTTTTCCGCAAGCACCGCTTCCTTGGCGTTATCGACGCTGCGGACGTATTTCGGCGCGGCGAGCGAGAGCAGCAGGCCGAGCACGGCCAGCACCACCAGCAGTTCGATCAGCGTGAAGCCCCGCGCCGACTTGCTCACCATTTGCGATACTCGACGCCGTTCAGGCCGACGATCGTCGAGCGCGAGAACACGTCGTAGACATCCTCGCCCGCTTTCGGGTCGTCGACTTCGCTTGCATAGCTGCGCTTGCCCCAGGTCGCGGCCGCGTCGATACTCGCGTCGGGTTGCATCGGGTCGCGCGGAATGCGGCGCAGGAAAAAGACCTTGGCCTGCTTCGGATTGCGCGCGTCGCCGATGCCGTCCACCAGCACCTGCAACGAAGGCGGATAGCCGCTTGCCCCGGCGGCACGGGGAACGCGCCCCTCGTCGGCCGCCAGCTTGTAGGCATCGATGGCATCGCGGATCTCGCGTAGCGCCCGACGCAACTCCTGCTCGCGCCCGCGTTGCGCCGCCACTTCGGCGAGCGGGGTGACGATGCTGGCCAGCACGCCGAGGATCGCCAGTACGACAGCGATCTCGATCAGTGTGAAGCCGCCCCTTCTCCCCAGGTGCCTCACCGCGGTTGTCCTCCATCGGCCGGTGCGGTCGACGGGGGAACCACCTCGGTGAAGGCGGCCAGATCGGGTCCCTGGATGCGCACGCTCGACTCCGGCCCCGCGTTGAATTCGGTGCGCGCCAGTGCGGGCCGTGCCATGCCACGCATCAGGCGCGGGGTGATGGACAGCATCAGCTCGGTCTTCTGGCCATCCTCGGAACGGCTGCTGAACAGGCGCCCGACGACCGGGATGTCGCCGAGCCCGGGCACCTTGTTGACCGTGCTGCGGTCGGAATCGCTGATCAGGCCGGCCAGCACCTGGTTTTCGCCGTCCTTGAGGCGCAGCACGGTCGACGCGTTGCGCGTGCCGATCTGGTAGGCGAGCGTGCCGGTCTTGGTCTTGATCTGGTCGACGATGTTGCTGACCTCGAGGTTGATGCGGATCGCCACCTCGTTGTCGAGGTAGATGGTCGGTTGCACGTCGAGCTTGAGGCCGACATCGACATACTGGACCGACTCGGCGACGAAGCCGGTGGCGGTCGCGGTCGTGGTGATGTTGGGCACGCGGTCGCCGATGAGGATCTTGGCCGTTTCGCGGTTGCGTGTGCGGATGCGCGGGTTGGCGAGCAGATTCACATCGGTGTCGCCCTTGCCGGCAGAGAGCGCCATCGGGGTGATCGTCGCGCCCAGCGTGCGCGAGGTGGCATTCTGGATGTCGGCCAGCGTCAGCGCGGCGCCCGCCACCGTGGCGAGCGGCGTCAGCGTCAGCAGGTCGGGCCAGCGGATGCCGAGGTCGTACAGGCGGCTGCGCTTGACCTCGAGAATCTCGACTTCGAGCATCACTTCCGGCTCGGGCAGGTCATGCACCGCTAGCAGCTTCTCGGCCTGCCGGATCGCCTCGGGCGTGTCGCGCATGACCAGCATGTTCTGCTTTTCGTCAGCGACGATGTCCCGCGCCTTGAGGATCGCGCGCAGCGTGGTGGCGGCGGTCTTGGCATCCATGTTGGTCAGGTAGAAGGTCTTGATGGTCAGCGACTGGTGGTCGCGCGCCTTGGCCGGCGTGTTGGGATAGACGAGGATGGTGCCGGCGTCGAGCATGCGCTGCTCGAGCTGCTGGGCCGCCAGCACGGCGCCGAGGATGTCCTTCACGGTCGCGCGGCGCAGGTAGATCGTCGTTGGCTGGCTGGCATTCACGTCCTTGTCGAAGACGAAGTTGATGCCCGAGGTGCGTGCCAGCACCTCGAAGATCTGCTTCAGGCTGGCATCCTTGAATTCGATGGAGACGGGTTTTGCCAGCGCGGCGGCCAGCTTCGGATCGGGTGCGGCCGGCACCTGGCTCGACTGGCTGGCATCGATCGCGTCGCGCAGGCGCAGTGCCGTCGCGTCCTGCGGTGCTTCGGCGAGGATCGCCTGCAGCCGCGAACGGGCGGTATCGGCATCGCCGCGCGCCCAGGCCGTCTCGGCCTCCACCTGCCAATCAGCACGCCGGCGTTCGAGGCGCGCGCCATCGGCCAGCTTGCGGGCGCGCTCGTTGGTCGGGTCCAGCGTCACGGCCCGGGCGATGAGCAGGTCGGCATCGTTGCGGCGTCCGCTGGCGGCGACCTGTTCGGCCTGCTGCAGCCACTGGCCGGCGACGCGTTCGCGCGTGCTCGCGACCGCGAGGCGCAGCTCGGCCCGGTTCGGGTCCTCGCGCAGCGCGGCTTCGTAGCGCGGCAGCGCCTCTTCGAACCGGCCCTGTTCGGCTAGCTGGCGACCCTCCTGATACGGGCCGTTGGTCGTTACGCAACCGGCGAGGAAGGCAACGAGGAAAAGCAGTGCGGACAGGCGTTTCATTCTCTGGCGTCTCCGATGTCGAGCGTGTGTTTGGTCTTGTTCTTGAGGTGCTGCAACGTCAGTGTCGGCGGAGCGATGGCCAGCACGCGATAGCGTTCGTCCAGCGTGTCGCCCACGCGCACGACGCTGGTTTCATCGCCCCGTGCCAGGAAGACTGTCCAGCCCTCGTCGTCGGACCGCTGCTTGCCCAGCACGCGCCAGTTGAGCGGCACGGTGAAAGTCAGCGCTGGCGAGACGGCACGCGAGCGTTCGGCCGGGGCGTCCGGCACCGGGTCGGCAGGCCGGTCGATGGCGAAGGGATCGCCCACGGGCGCGGGAGCGAACTGCCGGGGCAGCAGCGCACGGATCGCGGCAGGCCTTTCCGCGGTCGCCAACGGTACGGCGGCTGACACGGTGCCGTCCTGCGGATCGCCAAATGCCGCGAGTGCGGCGGTTGCACCGAGCGCGAGCAGTAGCCAGGTCAGTCGGCCGGCCTTCATTGGGCGGCCTCGGGCAGCGGCATCGTATGGAAGTCGAGACGGAGCCGGGCTTCGATGCTGCGGCTGTCGTCGGCGCGCCGGAGGTTGAGTTCGCGCAGGGCCAGTGCCGGTTGCGCGGCCAGCACCGTGGCGAGGAACGCACGCAGGTCGGCGTAGCTGCCCTGCAGGGGCAACTGCAATGAAGCGATGCCGAAACGGCCGGTCTCGTTGTTCTCATAGCCGTAGTCCACGCGGCCCGGCACGAGGTTGTGGCGCGCGGCCGCTTCGAGCACCTCGCGCTGCCGGACTTCGAGTTCAGTGCGGGGAATCAGCACGGCAAGGAAGGCGCGGTGATGGGTGTCGAGCTGCCGGCCAGCGTCGGTGGGCAGCACCACGCCCGTGTCCACAGGGGCCGGCGCGAGCACCAGCCATGCGCCGCAGGCGATCGTGACGAGAGCGGCCAGGGCCAGCAGGGCGGGCCAGCCGTGTCGGCGCCAGAGGAGTTCGGCGAACAGGCGCGGATTCATGCGCCCTCCCGCATCCGCAACTCGATCACGAAACGGACCGGCCGGGACTGCTTGTCGTTGCGCACTTCCTGGCCGACGAGGGTGGCTTCGGCAATCGGCTCGAGCGCGCGCAGGCGTGCGGGGTAGCCTTGTACCGTGACCGCATCGTTCGCCTCGCCTTCGAGTCGCACGACGGCACGTCGCGCATCGGTGTCCACCTGCAGCAGCACCGCGTCGGCATTGGAGCCGAACGTGACATTCAGAGCGTCGAGGATGGCGAGCCAGGGGAGATTGAGTTCGCGGATCGCCGTATCGACCGCCTGCGCCCGGTCGCTGTCGGGCAGGGCCCGCTGAGTCGCGGTTGCCATGTGACTGGCCTCGACCGGGGCCGGGGGCAGCCAGGCGAACCCGGCGACCGCCAGCAGCAAGGCACCCGCACCGCTGGCGAGCCAGCGGGTCGGCTTGACGGCTTGGCGCTTGGGCGCGAAGTCGATGGCCAGGGGGCGCAACATGACTTAGCGCGCCCTTTCGCGCAGCGATCCCACGACGACAGGGCGGATCGTATCGGACGCCAGTCCCGCCTGCCGGCAGTCGCGTTGCAGCAGGGTATCGAAGCGGGCGGTGCTGTGGGTCAGCGGCGGATGAACGCGGATGCCGCGCCATTTGCCATCGACGATCAGGCCGATGGTCGTGCATTCGCGCGCCGCGACGCAGAAGGCCGTGTCCGCGTCGAGATGGCGGCAGCAGCGGTTGAATTCGCGGATGTAGCGCGATTGCACCTGGCGTACCCGCCAGCCTTCCGCCTCGGCTGTTCGCGGCAATTCGGTCGCATAGCGGGCAGGGATTGCGCAGGCCAGCCAGCGATCCGTCCACGGCGACGGATCGACGCGAATCGCCCAGTCGGCCGGGTCATCGCCGTAGATCGACGCAAAGCGTTCCGCTGCCAGCAGGTCCAGTTCGGCCGTGCTGGCAAGCCCGGTCGGGCGTTCGATTATCCAGTAGCGTGCGACGCTGTCGGTCACGAGGATGTCGAGCGGCATGCCGGGGCGCGGCGCCTTCGCCAGCGGTCGCGGACCGCTGCGCGTCACGTGCAGGATGGCGGCTTCAGTCTTGCTGGGTGACACGTGCCACCTCCTCGAGCGTCGTGAGGCCGGCGCGCGCCAGTTGCAAGGCGGCATCGCGCAGGCTACGCGTGCCCTGGCGGCGGGCTTCGGCCTTGATGTCGGCCAGCGGCGCCCGTTGGGCTATCAGGGTACGCAGGCGGTCGTCGAGTGCCAGGATCTCGGCAACCGCCCGGCGTCCCCGATAGCCGGTGTCGCGACACTTGCCACAGCCTCGGCCACGCCGGAAACCGCCCGTGGCGGCCTCCGGTGGCAGGCCGAGCGCGGCGAGTTCGCGTGTTGTGGGAACGACGGCTTCGGCGCAGTGCGGGCAGACCGTGCGCAGCAGGCGCTGTGCCCAGACACCGTTGAGCGCCGCCGTCAGGGAATAGGGATCGATGCCCAGGTGCGCGAAGCGGCTGAACACATCGAAGACGTGGTTGGCGTGCACCGTCGAGAGCACCAGGTGCCCGGTTAGTGCCGATTGCACGGCGATCTCGGCGGT
>CAZTWA010000095.1:0-9463 GCA_964617225.1 uncultured Methyloversatilis sp. | reverse complement strand
CCGCTGAAGATTCGCCCTGCGGCCCCGGGCGAGGGCGATAAACCCAAATTCGTCCGCGAGCGTCGTCCGCGGGAGGATACCGGCCGGCCCAGCCGTCCCGCCGGGTCTGACTATGCAGCGCGTCCCCGGCGCGATGCCCGGGATGGCGCCAGCGACACGTATGCGAAGAAGCCCGCGTTTCGTGACCGGGGCGAGCGCAAGTCGACCGGCATGGGCGGTTTCGCCGCGAAGCCGGCCGGCAAGCCGAAAAAGCGCTGATTACTGCGCCAGCGTCCAGCGCCCGTTCTTCACGGTCATCATGACGCGGGCGCGGGCGTCCATGCCGTTGTGGTTCTGCGGCGTCATGGTGAACACGCCTTGCGCGCCGACCAGTTCCTTCGTCTGTTCCAGCGCGTCGCGCAATGCGGCGCGGAATTCGGCGCTGCCCGGTTGGGCCTTCTTTAGCGCAACGGGGATCGCCTTCTGCAGCAGCAGGCCGGCATCCCAGGTGTTCGCGCCGAAGGTCGAGGTCGTGCCGGCACCGAACTTCGCGTCGTAGGTCTTGATGTAGCCCTGCGCGACCGCCTTGACCGGGTTGCTGGCCGGCAGGTCGTCGGCGACCAGCATCGGGCCGCCGGCCATCAGCGTGCCTTCGACCTTCGCGCCGCCGATGCGGATGAAGTCGTTGGTGGCGACGCCGTGGGTCTGGTAAAGCTTGCCCTTGTAGCCTTTCTCGAGCAGCGTGGCCTGCGGCAGCACAGCCGGGCCGCCGGTGGCAGCAATGAAGACGGCATCGGGCTTGGCGGCGATGATCTTGAGTGCCTGGCCGACTACCGACTGGTCGGTGCGCGTGAAGCGCTCGCTGGCGACGATCTTCAGGCCGGCTTTCTCGGCCATCGGCGCGAAGACCTTGTACCAGTTCTCGCCGTAGGGGTCGTTGAAGCCGATGAAGCCGAGTGTCTTGAGGCCGCCGGCGACCATGTGCTCGATGACCGCCTCGGCGATCAGGTCATCGTTCTGCGTGGTCTTGAACACCCACTTCTTCTTGTCATCCATCGGCAGCACGATGGCGGACGAGCCGACCGTCGTGACGAGCGGCACTTTCGCCTCGGCGACGAAGTCGAGCATCGCCAGCGCGGCGGGCGTCGTGGTCGGGCCGATCAGCGCATCGACCTTGTGCTCGCTGAGCAGCTTCTTGACGTTGGTGACGGCATTCGTTGGATCAGAAGCGTCGTCGAGCACGATGTACTCGACCTTCTGGCCGCCGATCTCGGCAGGCAGCAGGGCGGCGGTGTTCTTCTGCGGGATGCCGACCACGGCCGTGACGCCCGTTGATGAGGCGATCACGCCGATCTTGATGTCGGCCATGGCGTTGACTGAAAAGCAGCACAGTGCTGCGGCGAGGGCACGGAGAGCGAGGCGGGGCATGGTGATTTCCTGAAACGTGGAGAAAACGGGAATTATCGGGATCGGTCAGCGCAGGTCAAGCCAACGCCAGCCAGTTCCAGCCGGTTGAATCGCAAAGGAGGGCATTGCCACGATCGGCATGCCAATCGCCGAGCACCCAGCGCGGGCAACTCACGCCCGCGACGGCATGCGCGTGGCAGCCTTGTCGGTGGGTATGGCCGTGGATCATGGCGTGTGCGCCGTGCTCGGCGAGCATGGCCGCGACGGCGCCGGCATTGACGTCCATGATCGCCATCGGCTTGATCTTCTTTTCGGCTTCGCTGCGCGCGCGCAGCGCTTCGATTTCGCGCTTGCGTTCAGCCAGCGGTCGGGCGAGGAAGGTCGTGCGCCAGGCCGGAGCGCGCACCTGCGCACGGAACCGCTGGTAGTCGGCATCGTCGGTGCACAGCGCATCGCCGTGCGTCAGCAGCGTTTTGATGCCGCCGATGTCACGCACGACGGGATCGGGCAGCAGGGTCAGCCCGGCCGCGGCGGCGAAGGCTTCGCCGATCAGGAAATCGCGATTGCCGGCCATGAATTCGAGCCGGACGCCGCTGTCGGACAGGTTGCGCAACGCGGCGACGATGCGGGCGTTGAACGGGTCGGCGAGATCATCGTCACCTGCCCAGTAGTCGAACAGGTCGCCGAGGATGGTCAGGCTGCCGGCATTGCGCGCCGGGCCGGCGAGGAAATTGAGAAGCAGATGCACTGTCCCCGCGGCTTGCGGGGACAGGTGCAGATCAGAGATGAACAGCGCTGACGAGTCGTTCGAGCCGGACATGAAAGTCAGCGCTGGCGGGACGGCATGCGGCGCGGATCAGGCGACGACTTCAGCCTTCTCGATGATGACGTCCTCGACCGGCACGTCCTGGTGGAAGCCCTTGTTGCCGGTCTTGACGCCTTTGATCTTGTCGACGACGTCCATGCCCTCGACGACCTTGCCGAAGACGCAGTAGCCCCAGCCCTGGCCGGAGGGCGCGGTGTGGTTGAGGAAGCCGTTGTCCTTGACGTTGATGAAGAACTGCGCGGTGGCGGAGTGCGGGTCGTTGGTGCGCGCCATGGCGATGGTGCCGCGGTCGTTCTTGAGGCCGTTGCCCGCCTCGTTCTCGATCGGCGCGTTGGTGGCCTTCTCTTTCATGCCGACGCCCATGCCGCCGCCCTGGATCATGAAACCGTCAATGACGCGGTGGAAGATCGTGCCGTCGTAATGGCCGGCTTCGACGTAGGCGAGGAAGTTGGCGGCGGTCTTGGGGGCCTTTTCGGCGTCGAGTTCGAGGGTGATGACACCGTGGTTGGTGGTGAGCTTGATCATGTTGTCGCTTTCTTACTTGGTGATGAGTTTGGCCGATTCGATGACGATCGGGGTGAGGGGAACGTTCTGGTGCATGCCGGCGTTGCCGGTGCCGACCTTGGCGATCTTCTGGACGACGTCCATGCCTTGCACGACCTTGCCGAACACGGCATAGCCCCAGCCGTCCTGGCCCGGATAGTCGAGGAACCCATTGTCCTTGAGGTTGATGAAGAACTGAGCGGACGCCGAGTGCGGGTCGCGCGTGCGTGCCATGGCGAGGGTGCCGGTGACATTGCGCAGGCCGTTCTTAGCTTCGTTCGGGACCGGCGCGCGTGTCGCCTTCTCCTTCATGCCGGCTTCGAAACCGCCGCCCTGGATCATGAAGCCGTCGATGACGCGGTGGAAGATCGTGCCGTTGTAGAAGCCGTCCTTCGTGTATTGCAGGAAGTTTTCGACCGTCTTCGGCGCTTTGTCGGCGGCGAGTTCGATGACGATGGTGCCTTGATTTGTCTTGAGTTCGACCTGCGGGTTGGCGGCTTGGGCCGACAGGGCGAAGAACAGGGTGGATAGCAGTGCGAGCAGTTGCTTCATGGACTCTCCGTGGCAGGATAAACGACGTATGATTCTAACCTTTTCGCCCGGCGTTCCTGCGCGGCGGCGAGCATCGTTAGAGTCGTCCCATGCTGAAAATCCACAATTCGCTGACCCGCAGCATCCAGGAATTCGTCCCCATCGAGCCCGGCAAGGTCCGGCTCTACGTCTGCGGCATGACCGTCTACGATTACTGTCACCTCGGCCACGGCCGTGTCATGGTGGTGTTCGACATGGTGACGCGCTGGCTGCGGGCGAGCGGTCTGCAGGTCACCTACGTGCGCAATATCACGGACATCGACGACAAGATCATCAAGCGTGCCGCCGAAAACAAGGAGACGGTGCGCCAGCTCACCGACCGCTTCATCGCGGCCATGCACGAGGATGCGGATGCGCTGGGCGTGCAGCGGCCCGACCACGAGCCGCGCGCCACCGAATACGTGCCGCAGATGCTCGACATGATCGGCCAGCTCGAAAAGAACGGCTATGCCTATCTCGCGGCCAGCCGTGACGTTTGCTACTCGGTGCGCAAGTTTTCCGGCTACGGCAAGCTGTCCGGCAAGTCGCTCGAGGACCTGCGCGCCGGCGAGCGCGTCGATGTGATGGAAGGCAAGCAGGATCCGCTCGACTTCGTGCTGTGGAAGCACGCCAAGACCGAGGAATCGGACGAGGTGAAGTGGGAATCGGCGTGGGGCACAGGCCGGCCCGGCTGGCATATCGAGTGCTCGGCGATGAGCTCGCAGTTGCTCGGCGACCATTTCGACATCCACGGCGGCGGGCAGGACCTGCAGTTTCCGCACCACGAGAACGAGATCGCCCAGAGTGAAGGCGCCCATGGCAAGACCTTCGTCAATTACTGGATGCACAACGGCTTCGTGCGCGTCGATGACGAAAAGATGTCGAAATCGCTCGGCAACTTCTTCACCATCCGGGACATCCTCAAGAAATACGATCCCGAGGTGGTGCGCTTCTTCATCCTGCGCGCCCATTACCGCAGCCCCCTGAACTATTCGGATGGGCATTTGGACGACGCGCGTGCTGCGCTGACGCGGCTCTACACGGCGCTCAAAGGCTTCGACGTCGCGCCGGCGATCGACTGGGACGAAGCCTATGCCTGCCGCTTCCGCGAGGCGATGGACGACGATTTCGCCACGCCCGAAGCGGTAGCCGTGCTGTTCGACATCGCCAACGACCTCAACCGCAGCAAGGAACCGAAGCTCGCAACGCAGCTCAAGGGACTCGCCGGCGTGCTGGGCTTGTTGCAGCGTGATCCGGTGGCATTCCTGCAGGCTGGCCCGGCGAACAACGACGGCCTGACCGCAGAGGACATCGATGCGAAAGTCAGCGCCCGCAATACGGCAAAGAAAGCCAGGAACTACGCCGAGGCCGACCGCATCCGCGACGAATTGAAAGCCGCCGGTATCATCCTCGAGGACGGTCCGGGCGGGACAACCTGGCGCCGGGGGTAGTTTTCAGCGCCCCAGATGGACGGGGATGCGCCGTGAGCCGAAGGCGCTTTCGAAGTGGCCGAAGCGGCCGGCGATGGCCGTGCCGCAATGCTTGCAGTGGCCAGTGTCGTCGAGTGAGTAGTTGAGAATCTCGTACCAGTCGCGTTCGATCACGGCCTTGCCGCAGCCGGGGCAATAGGTGGCATCGCCGCCGCGGTCATGCACGTTGCCGGTGAAGACGTAGCGCAAGCCGGCATCCATGGCGATCTTGCGCGCCCGCTGCAGGGTTTCCGGTGGCGTGGCGGGCGCGTCGAGCTTGTAATCGGGATGGTAGGCCGAGAAGTGCAAGGGCACGTCGGGACCGAGTTCCTTGAAGCACCAGTCGGCGAGTTGCTTCAGCTCGGCATCGCTGTCGTTATGGCCGGGAATCAGCAGTGTGGTCAGTTCGACCCAGCAGTCGGTCTCATGGTGCACCATGGCGATGACGTCGAGGATCGGCTGCAGATGGCCGACGCAGAGCTTGAAGTAGAACTCATCGGTAAAAGCTTTCAAGTCGATATTGGCGGCGTCCATCTTGGCGTAGAACTCGCGCGCCGGCGCGAGGTGCATGTAGCCGGCGGTGACGGCGACCGTCTTGATGCCCAGCGCGTGACAGGCATCGGCGGTGTCCATCGCGTATTCGGCGAAGATCACCGGGTCGTTGTAGGTGAAGGCGACGCTTTGCGCGCCATATTTCTGCGTGGCCTTGGCGATGGCGTCCGGGCTGGCCTCGTCCATCAGGCGGTCCATGTCACGCGACTTGGAGATGTCCCAGTTCTGGCAGAACTTGCAGGCGAGGTTGCAGCCGGCCGTGCCGAAGGACAGGATGCTCGAGCCGGGATAGAAGTGGTTGAGCGGCTTCTTCTCGATCGGGTCGATGCAGAACCCGGAACTGCGCCCGTAGGTCGTCAGGATCATCTGTCCGCCCTGGTTGGCGCGCACGAAGCAGGCGGCGCGCTGGCCGTCATGCAGCTTGCAGTCGCGCGGGCAGAGGTCGCACTGGATGCGCCCATCCTCGAGCGGATGCCACCAGCGTGCGGGTTTGCCGCTCAGGAGTTCTCCGGTTCTTTCCATTTCTGCACCTCGTAGCGGTAGAGCTTCACGTCGGGCGACCAGAAGTCGGGAGAAAAACCGGCCTTCTGCTTCAGATGGGTGAAAAATTCGTGCGGGTCGGGCAGGCTTTCCCACACTTGCGGCAGGAAGGTGCCGCGCCGGCCATAGCATTCGAAGATCATGCCGTCGATGCCGGGCTGCAGCTGGCGGAGGGCATCGGCCTCGTCGGTGAAGATCATCGGCACGGCCGGCGTCAGCAGCGAGACCTCGACGCGGGTGCGCGAGAGTTCGTTCTCGGTGAGCGGGCTGAAGCGCGGGTCGTGGAAGGCGGCGAAGCGGGCATTGGCCTTCACGTCCTCGGCGAGCGGGCGGCGCGCTTCGAGCGAACCGATGCAGCCGCGCAAAGCCCCCTGCTGCGTCAGCGTGACGAAAGTGGCGCCCGGTTCGTGCAGCGAAGGATGGTCGGGCTCCGGCAATGCCGCGCGGCCGAATTCGCTTGCAATGGCGTTGCGGGCGCGGATCAGCAGGCTTGTGCCGAGGGCGTTATCCATGGCCCGGTTCCATGAAGGCGAAGCTGGCGTAGCCGACGACCCTGGAGCGATCCCCGGCGGTGTCGCCGGAGTTGCGCAGGTCGAGGAGATGCGGCTGAAGACCGCGCCGCTGCGCGAGTTCGATCAGGCCGTTGATCGGCGTTGCGCCGCAGGCCTGTTCGTGATCGACCAGCAGGCGCAGGTGGGCGATCTCGTCCGTGGTGTGGCGGTCGCGCCGCTGTGCGTCGGCGTAGGGATGGTAGTGCGACAGATCCGAGCTGATGACGATCAGCGTTTCCGGCCCGCCCCACAACAGGTCGAGGACTTCCGCGACCTCGTCGGCTGTGGCATAACCCACTGCGAACGGCACCAGCGTGAAGTCGTCCAGCACTTCCTGCAGGAAGGGCAGTTGCACTTCGAGTGAGTGTTCCTCGGCGTGGGCAGCGTCATGACGGATGACCTGCGGCAGTTTCTGCGCGGTGGCGATGGCGTCCTGATCCAGCGGAATCTCGCCGAGCGGCGTGGCGAAGGCGCGCGCGTGCGGCACGGCCAAGCCGCGCACGGCGACGCGGTGGCAGGGGCCGAGCAGCACGACGCGGCGAATCGTTTGCGCGTAGGGCGCGAGCAGGGCATAGGCGCTCGCCGCGATCGGGCCGGAATAGATGTAGCCGGCATGCGGCGCGATCAGCGCTTTCGGCTGTTCGAAAGTCAGCGCTGGCGAGACGGCACGGTTCGCTTGCGCGGTCGCCAGCAGGGCATCCACTTCGCCGGCCAGTGTGCGGGCATCGCCGGGATAGAACATGCCGGCAACGGCCGCCGGCCGGGTGCTGAGTAGTTCCATGGGTCGCTCCTTTCTGTCCGGGGAGGGGACTGAATCCAGCGAAATCAAGTCAGCAAGCCAATTCCTGCAATAAATCCTACGCCGATTGCGGCGAGTCCGGGCAATAGCTGTCGCGCGAGCGTCTTGCCGCCGATGACGATGACAAGCCCCGACTTGAAGGCGAGGTTGGACAAGAGGGCCAAGCCGATGGCGATGACCGCCGACGAGGCCGACAGTGTCTCGAGATTGAACAGGCGCAGCGTGGTTAATGTGATCGCATCGACATCCGTCAGGCCCGAAGCGAGCGCGACGAGGTAGAGCCCTTGGCTGCCGGCGATATCCTGCAACCAGGCGGCGAGCAGCAGCACAGCCCCGTAGAGCAGGCCGAAGGAAAGCGCGGCGCGCAACTCGGTGGGGTTCTTGACTTCGGGCATGGGCAGGTTGCCCGCCGCGGTGAGCGTGCGCCAGCGGAACAGCGCGACTATCAGGCCCAGGACCAGCCCGCCTCCGAGCACACTGGCGAGCGGCACGAATAGGGACGGTGCCAGCACGATGGCGACGACGCCCAGACGAATCGTCACGACGAGATTGGCAATCAGGATGACGAGCGTCGCCGTGGTGGTGAGTTGGGCGTCTTCGCGGGCCTCGCGCGCGAAAACCATCGTCGTGGCAGTGGAGGACACCAATCCGCCGAAGAAGCCGAGCAGCGGTGCGCCATGCCGGTTGCCGACGATGCGCAAGGCCGCGTAGCCGGCCAGCGACAAACCAGAGATCAATACGACCATCCACCAGATCTGGTGCGGGTTGAGTGCGTTGTAAGGACCGTAGTCATGATTCGGCAGGATGGGCAGCACGACCAGCGAGAGCACGCCGAACTGCAGGATCGAGATGAGATCCTTGTGAGTCAGGCTGCGCGTGACGCCCTGCAACTGGGCCTTGAAGTAGAGCAGCACGGTGACGGTGATGGCCAGCATCACGGCCAGCGTTGCATGACCGAACCAGACCAGCGCCCCCAATCCATAACAAACCATCAGGGCGACGACTGACGTCGTGCCCGGATCACCGTTGTCCAGCGGGTCGCGTGCCTGGGCGATGATCATCATGCTGGCCACCATCAGCAAGCCGGCGGAGATGATCCAGCCGCTTCCCGTTTTCTCGCCAAGCATCGCAGCCAGACAACCGAGCAGGGCGGTCAGGCCAAAAGTTCTCAACCCGGCCTTGGTGTCGGGTTTGCGTTCGCGTTCCAGGCCGATGAGCAAACCAATCCCCAAACTCACCGCAAATGCCTGAATGTTTGCATAAGCTGCCGGCTCGAAGGTATCCATGAACCCATTATAGAATCGCGTCATGACTTGTTATGCCCTGATTCCTGCGGCGGGTGGCGGTTCCCGTATGGGTGCGGAAGCACCCAAGCAGTATTTGCCGATCGCCGGCAAGCCGTTGATCTGGCATGCCTTGCAAACCCTCGCCAGCGTGCCAGCCATCGAGCAGGTTTTCGTCGTGCTGGCACCCGATGACGTGCTGTGGGATCGCTTCGACTGGAGTGCGTTGGCCGACCGGCTGACGGTTTTCCGCTGCGGCGGTGCGACGCGGGCGGAAAGCGTGACCCAGGGCTTGCGGGCCATGCGGGGCACCGTGGCATCTTCGGACTGGGTACTGGTACATGACGCGGCGCGTTGCTGCCTGACCGCAGGACATGTAGAAAAGCTCATCGCCGAGATCGGAGATGACCCGGTCGGCGGTTTGCTGGCGGTGCCGGTGGCTGACACGCTCAAGCGTGCGCAGGACGGGCAACGCGTTGCGGCCACGGTGGTGCGTGAAGGTCTTTGGCAGGCCCAGACGCCGCAGATGTTCCGGCATGGCCTGCTGCTCGATGCGCTCGAGCATGCGCCTGCAGTGACGGATGAGGCGAGTGCGATCGAAGCCTTGGGGCTGCATCCGAAACTGGTCTCCGCTGATGCGACGAATTTGAAGGTAACTTATCCGCTCGATCTGCAACTCGCCGGGTGGATCCTGGCAAACCGGGGGCAATGATGGAAATCAGGGTGGGGCAGGGCCATGACGTGCATGCGCTGGTGCCGGGGCGCCCGCTGATTCTCGGCGGCGTGACGATTCCGCATTCGCACGGACTGCTGGGGCATTCGGATGCCGACGCACTGTTGCACGCGATTACCGATGCGCTTCTCGGGGGTGCCGGGCTCGGCGACATCGGGCGCATGTTCCCAGATACGGACGAACGCTGGAAGGGCGCCGACAGCCGTGTGTT
>CAZTWA010000094.1:0-9504 GCA_964617225.1 uncultured Methyloversatilis sp. | reverse complement strand
AAAGTCAGCGCTGGCGAGACGGCGGCACGATCGGGCGCAGCCCGTTAGAATGGCCCATCGCTGTATGAGTCGCCTGCCCCAATGACGCAAAAACAGAATCTGCCGCTGACGGCCATCTGGCCGGGACGTCCCTACCCGCTTGGTGCCACCTGGGATGGCGAGGGCGTGAATTTCGCCCTGTTTTCCGAGCATGCCGAGCGTGTCGAACTGTGCCTGTTCGATCCGACGGGCCAGAACGAGGTCCAGCGCATCAACCTGCGCGAACAGACCGACCTGATCTGGCACTGCTACCTGCCGGAAGCGCGCCCGGGGCTGCTTTATGGCTATCGTGTCCATGGTCCCTACGCGCCCGAGCAGGGGCATCGCTTCAATCCGAACAAGCTGCTGATCGACCCCTACGCGCGCGACATCGTCGGCCCGCTCGACTGGAGCGATGCGCATTTCGGCTACCCGGTGGCAGACGCGAATGCCGACCTGGCCATCGACAGCCGGGACAACGCCCCGAACATGCCCAAGTGCCGCGTCACCGACCCGGCCTTCTCGTGGGGCAACGACCGTCCACCCCTCGTGCCGTGGCACGAGATGGTGATCTACGAACTGCACGTGCGTGGCTTCACCATCGAACACCCCGACGTGCCGCCGGCCCTGCGCGGCACTTACGCCGGGTTGGCCACCGCGCCGGTGATCGAGCATCTCAAGCGCCTCGGCGTTACCTCCATCGAACTCATGCCGACGCATACCTTCGTCGATGACCGCCACCTCGTCGACCAGGGCAAGCGCAACTACTGGGGCTACAACTCGATCGGCTACTTCGCGCCGGAGCAGCGCTTTTCCGCCAGCGGTTCGGCGAAAGAGTTCAAGACGATGGTCAAGACGCTGCACTCGGCGGGCATCGAGGTCATTCTCGACGTGGTCTACAACCACACGGCCGAAGGCAACCACCTCGGCCCGACGCTGAGCTTCAAGGGCATCGACAATGCCATCTACTACCGGCTGGTGGGCGACGATCCGCGCTACTACATGGACTACACCGGCTGCGGCAACACGCTCAACCTGCAGCACCCGCGCGTGCTCCAGCTGGTAATGGACTCGCTGCGCTACTGGGTGCAGGAGATGCACGTCGACGGCTTCCGCTTCGACCTCGCGGCCTCGCTCGGACGCGAGCAACATGCCGTGGATCACCTTGGCGCCTTCTTCGACATCCTGCACCAGGACCCGATCCTCTCGCGCGTCAAGCTGATCGCCGAGCCGTGGGACCTGGGCGAGGGCGGCTACCAGGTCGGCAAGTTCCCGATCGGCTGGGCCGAATGGAACGACCGCTACCGCGACTGCATGCGCGCCTACTGGAAGGGCGACGGCGGCCTGATCGGCGAGTTCGCCACGCGCATCACCGGATCGAGCGACCTGTATGCCCACAACGGGCGCCGCCCCTACGCCAGCGTGAATTACATCACTGCGCACGACGGCTTCACGCTGCACGACCTGGTCAGCTACAACGAGAAGCACAACGAGGCCAACGGCGAGGACAACCGCGATGGCACCGACAACAACCTGGCGTGGAACTGCGGCGCGGAAGGCAAGACGCGCGATGCCAAGATCAACGCCCTGCGCGCCCGCCAGAAGCGCAACCTGCTCGCTACCCTGCTGTTTTCGCAGGGCGTGCCGATGCTGCTCGCCGGCGACGAGATGGGCCGCACCCAGCGCGGCAACAACAACGCCTACTGCCAGGACAATACGATCAGCTGGGTGAACTGGAACCTGACGGATGCCGACCATGCGCTGTTCGACTTCGTCGCGCGCCTGATCCGCCTGCGCCGCGCGCACCCGGTATTCCGCCGCCGCAATTTCTTCCAGGGCCGCCCGATCCGCGGCTCGGGCATCAAGGACATCCACTGGTTCAAGCCCGATGGCAGCGAGATGAGCGACGAGGAATGGGCGCACGACTTCGCGCGCAGCCTCGGCGTCTATCTGTCCGGCGAAGCCCTGGGCGAGGTCGACCAGCGCGGCCGCCCGATCCACGACGACAATTTCATCCTGCTGTTCAACGCGCACCACGAGCGCATCGACTTCCACCTGCCCATCCTGTGCGAAGGCTGTGTGTGGCAGGCCGAACTCGACACGCATTACCACGCCGGCCTGGAAACCGATGGCCACTTCGGCGGTGACGACCTCTATCCGCTCGAGGGCCGTACCCTCGCCCTGTTGCGGCAGGTGGAAATCGACATGCCGGACGGAGGCAAAAAATGAGCACCCAAGACCCCCGTTTGGCCGCACTGGCCGCCGCCTGCGGCATCGGCACCGAATACGTCGACATCTGGGGCAAGCATCACCCGACCTCGGACTTCACGCGCCGCGACCTGCTGGCCGCGATGCACTTCGACATGGCCCGCGACCCGGCTGCGCTGCTGGCGGAACTGCAGGCCGCCGAAGCGCAACGTCCCCTGCCCCCAGTCAAGGTCGTGCCCTGCGCCGCGATCATCGAGATCTCCCTTGCGCTCGCGCCGGCCGATGCACCCTGGCACTGGACGCTGGTGCAGGAAGATGGCAGCACCCGCAGCGGCACGTTCCATCCCGACCACCTGCCGGCCGACGGCACCACGACACGCCGCCGGCTCGACCTGCCCGCCGTCGACACGACGGGCTATCACCGCATCGACTTCTCCTGCGGTGCGCAGGCACTGTCGCTGCCCCTGATCGTCGTGCCGCCGCGCTGCTTCCAGCCGCCCGCGATCGAAGACACCGGTCGCATCTGGGGACTGACGGTGCAGCTCTACGGCGTGCGTTCGCAGCGCAACTGGGGCATCGGCGACTTCACCGATCTTGGCCAACTCATCGAACTCACCGCGGCGGCGGGCGGCGCCATCGTCGGCCTCAACCCGCTGCATGCGCTGTTCCCCGACAACCCGGCGCACATCAGTCCCTACAGCCCGTCGGGGCGCGCTTTCCTCAACGTCCTTTACATCGACGTCGAGACCGTGCCCGAACTGGCGCACTGTGCCGCGGCACGACGCCGTCTCGCCAGCACTGACTTTCAGCAACGCCTCGAAGCCCTGCGCGCTGCCGAGTTCGTCGACTATCCCGGCGTGGCGCAGGCCAAGTTCGAGATCCTCGAACTGCTCTTCGCGCAGTTCCAGACGACAACGGGACCGCGCCAAGAAGCCTTCGCCGCCTGGCGCACCGCCCGGGGCGAATCGCTCGAGCGCCATGCCTGTTACGAAGCGTTGCAGGCGCACTTCCGCAAGCTCGACGGCAACCATTGGGGCTGGCCGGTCTGGCCGGAAGCCTACCGCGATCCGGCGTCGGCAGCCGTCGCCACCTTCGCCCGCGAACACGCCGAGGCAGTGACCTGGCATGCGTGGCTGCAGTGGCTGGCTGACCAGCAGCTCGCCGCGGTCGCCGACCACAGCCAACTGGCCGCCGGCATCTACCAGGATCTTGCCGTCGGCACGAACCCGGGCGGTGCCGAAGCCTGGCATCTGCAGGACATCCTCGCCATCGGCAATGGCGGGGCCTATGCCGGCGCGCCGCCGGACGAGATCAACCTGATGGGCCAGGACTGGGGCTTGCCGCCCTTCGTACCGCATCGTCTGCGTAACGCCGCCTACGCGCCATTCATCGACATCCTGCGGGCCAACATGCGGCATGCGGGCGCCCTGCGCATCGACCACGTCATGGGCCTGATGCGCGTGTTCTGGGTGCCGGCCGACACGCCCGCCACCGAAGGGGCCTACGTGCATTACCCCTTCGACGACCTGCTGGGCATCGTCGCGCTCGAAAGCCAGCGCAACCAGTGCCTCGTCATCGGCGAGGACCTCGGCACCGTGCCCGAGGGCTTCCGCCCGCGGCTGGCAGACTGTGGCGTGCTGTCCTACCATCCGCTGATCTTCGAACGCTACGAGGATGGGCAATTTCGTCTGCCCGCCGACGTGGCGCGCCAGGCGCTGGTCGCGGTCAGCACCCACGACCTGCCGACGCTGCGCGGCTTCTGGCGGGGCGAGGACATCGACATCCGCACCGCGCTGATGCTGTTCCCGAGCGACGAGCTGCGCCAGCGCCTGATCGTCGAGCGCGGCTGGGACCGTGGCCGCCTGCTCTGGGCGCTCGAACGCGAGGGCTTGCTGCCGGAGGGCACCAGTAATGAGCCGGCCGCATTGCCGGAGCTGACCGATACCCTGGTCGCGGCCGTTCATGCCTACCTCGCGCGCACGCCGTCGCAGATCCTGGTCGTCCAGCCCGAGGACATCTACGGAGTGATGGAACAGCCCAATCTGCCCGGCACGCAGGAGGACCAGCATCCGAACTGGCAGCGCAAGCTGCCCGTGACACTCGAGGACTGGGCGGCGCATCCCGGCTTCCGCGCGCTGACTGCCGCGGTCAGCGCGGAACGTCCCTGAAGCGAAAGTCAGAACTGGCGGGACGGCATCCCGCCGCTCATCAGGCTAGGCGGACCAGGCGGCGATGAATTCGCGCCAGTGCGGCGCGTCGAGCTGGGTCAGGTGTTCGCGCACCACGGCCACCTCGGCATCATGCGCCTTGGGGGACAACTGGCCGCGCATCTGCTGGAAGCGCAGATAGACGAGATAGGTATTCACGACGTCGGTCTCGCAGTAGTCGCGGATCGCGTCGATCTTGCCGTCGAGCCAGGCGCCCCACACCGCGCTGCCGTCCATGCCCAGCTTGCCGGGCAGGCCCATCAGCTTGGCCAGTTCATCGAGCGGCGCATTGCCGCGCGGCTGATACATGGCCAGCAGGTCCATCAGGTCGAGATGGCGCGTGTGATAGCGGCTGATGTAGTTGTTCCACTTGAAATCGCGATCGTCCTCGCCCATGTCCCAGTAGCGCGGCGCCGTCGCCCCGTGGATCAGGCCGCGATAGTGCAGCACCGGCAGGTCGAAGCCGCCACCGTTCCACGAAACGATCTGCGGGGTGTACTTGCCGATGCCGTCGTAGAAGCGCTGGATGATCTCGCCTTCGCCCGACTTCGGCTCGGCCAGCGACCAGACCTTGAATCCTCCATCTTCACCATGGCTGCGCATCGCGCAGGAGATGACGATGATGCGCTGCAGGTGGAGCGGCAGGAAATCGGAACCATTCTTCGCGCGCTGCTTCTGGAACGCGAACTCGGCCACCTCGGTATCGGCAAGCGTGTCCGGCAGGTCGTGCAGCTGCCGCAGCCCCGCGACATCCGGGATGCTCTCGATGTCGAAGCTGAGAACGGGGATCACGCGGCGGCGAGCTTCTGTACGTACTTCGTCACGCCTTCGGCGACCGTATTGAACTCGTCCGTGTAGCCGGCGGTGCGCAGCGCCGAGATGTCAGCCTGCGTGAAGCTCTGGTACTTGCCCTTGAGCGCTTCAGGGAAGTCGACGTACTCGACGATGCCTTGCGCGACCATTTCCTGCAAGGACAGCGCGGGCTTGCCTTCCAGCGCGCGGCAGGCATTCACCGTCGAATGCGCGATGTCGTTGAAGGGCTGGGCGCGGCCGGTGCCGAGGTTGAAGATGCCGGACTTTTCAGGGTGGTCGAGGAAGTACATGTTGACCTTGACCACGTCGTCGATATAGACGAAGTCACGGCTCTGCGCGCCGTTGGCGTAGCCGTCGCAACCCTCGAAGAGCTTGACCTTGCCGGTGGCGCGGTACTGGTTGAAGTGGTGGAAGGCGACCGAGGCCATGCGGCCCTTGTGCTGCTCGCGCGGGCCATAGACGTTGAAATAGCGGAAGCCGACGACCTGCGAGGAAAAGGCGGACTCGGCCCTGCGGCGACGCACGATCTGGTCGAAGAGGAACTTCGAGTAGCCATAGACGTTGAGCGGTCCTTCATGCTCGCGCGCCTCGCTGAAAATCCGGCCGCCGCCATACACCGCCGCGCTCGAGGCATACAGGTAGGGCACTTCGTGGTCGAGGCAAAAGTCCAGCAGCGTCGAGGTGTAGCGGTAGTTGTTCTCCATCATGTAGCGGCCGTCGGTTTCCATCGTGTCCGAGCAGGCGCCTTCATGGAAGATCGCATCGACCGCGCCGTCGAAGTGTCCGGCTTCCACCCTGTCGATGAACTCGTGCTTGTCGAGGTAGTCGGCAACCTCGCAATCGACGAGGTTCTTGAATTTGTCGGCCTTCTTCAGGTTGTCGACGGCGATGACATTGTCGATGCCGCGGTCGTTCAGGGCCTTGACGATGTTTGCGCCGATAAAACCGCAGGCGCCGGTCACGATGGTGTACATGACTTACCTCTTAATCTTTCAATTCGTCGATGGAACAGGTGGCGGTGCCGAGCTTGCCGACGACGACGCCGGCGGCCCGGTTGGCCCAGCGCATCGCATCCGCCAGATCCGCACCGCTCGCCAGCATCACGGCCAGCGTGGCGATCACGGTGTCGCCGGCACCGCTGACATCATAAACCTCGCGGGCCAGCGCCGGTTCATGGGTCGTGCCTGCGCGGGCGAACAGGGTCATGCCCTCCTCCGAGCGCGTCAGCAGCACGGCCTCCAGCCCGAGGTCGGCGCGCAACTTGTCGACCCGTTGCGTCAAATCGTCTTCGCTGCTCCAGCGGCCAACCACTTCGCGCAGTTCGGCGCGGTTCGGAGTGATGACGCTGGCGCCGGCATAACGTGCATAGTCATCGCCCTTGGGATCGATGAGGACCGGCTTCTTGTGCTCGCGCGCGATGCGGATCATCTCGGCGATATGCGTCAGGCCGCCCTTGCCGTAATCGGAAAGGATCACGACATCGCAGTCGGCGATGCGCTGGCGAAACTCGGCGAGCTTGGTCTGCAGCACTTCGTGGGTCGGCCAGTTCTCGAAGTCGATGCGCAGCAGCTGCTGTTGGCGACCGAGCACGCGCAGCTTGACCGTCGTGTTGAGCTGCGGGTCTTCATGCAAGCTCGCATCGATGGCGGATTCGTCAAGAAGCTTGGCCAGCGCCTGTCCCGCCTCGTCGGCACCGACCACGGACAACAACGCAACGCGCGCTTCGAGCGCGGCAATGTTGCGCGCCACGTTGGCCGCCCCGCCGGGACGCTCTTCGACACGCTCGACCTTGACGACCGGCACGGGGGCCTCGGGTGAGATGCGCGACACGTCGCCGAACCAGTAGCGGTCGAGCATGACGTCACCGACGACGAGGATGCGGGCGTTGCGGGTATCCGGGAGTTTCATTGCAATACGGGATCAGGGCGTGATATCGAATTCTTCGGTGCGCTTGGGCGGGAAGGTTTCCCAGCCGCCGCAGGCCGGGCAGCGCCAATGGAACTGGCGGGCCTTGAAGCCGCAGTCCTCGCAGCGATAGCGCGCCACGCGCCGCGTGTGATTGTGGATCAGGTTCTTCACCAGTTCGAGGTCCGCGCGCTTCTCCTGCGGCGCAAGGCGGATCTGCGCCTCAAGCAGCTTGTCGAGGCCGAGCAGGGTCTGGTTGCGCCGCAATTCGTCACGCACCAGCACGTAGGCAGATTCCGGCCCGCGCACGGCGAGTTCGGCCTGGAACACCGCATCGAGCAGGTCGAGCGAGGCATGGCGTTCCAGATACCCGCGCAGCAGGTCGATACCGGCGGCCTCGCGGCCGAGCGCGCGGAAAGCTGCCATCATCTTTTCCGCAACGAGCGAAAGGTAGATCGGATTCTGCTGCTCGATGCCTTGCCAGATCGACAGGGCCTTTTCGAGGTGGGCGGTGGATTCATCGGCTGCTGTCGCGCCAGCGCCGACTTTCGCCTCAAGTTCGCCGCGCATCAGGGTCGCCCGCACGCAGCGGCGATTGGCGGCCAGCGCGGCATCCAGCCGCTGGCGAGCAGCATCCAGCCGGCCATTCAACAAATCGGAAGCCGCCAGTTCGCACTGGAACTCGGCGATCTGCTTCTGCCACAGGTGCTCCGCATGGCCGGGCATCTGCTCGGCGATGGCGATGGCCTTCTCCCAGTCCTTTTCCTGCTGGTAGATCTCGAGCAGGTTGCGGAGGGCTTCCTCGTCACGCTGCGTACCGCGCAGCTTGAGGAAGATTTCTTCGGCCCGGTCGAGCAGGCCGGCCTTCAGATAATCCTGGCCCAGTTCGGCCAGGGCATGCAGGCGCTGCTCTTCGGTCAGCTGGGACAGCGAGGCATCACGATCAAGCAGGTGCTTGTGCACCCGGATCGCACGATCGGTTTCGCCACGGCGACGGAACAGGCTACCGAGGGCGAAATGCAGCTCGACGGTTTCCGGATCGATCCGGGCGGCTTCGAGAAAAGCTTCGATCGCCCGGTCGGGCTGCTCATTGAGGAGGAAATTGAGTCCCGTGAAATAGGAACGCGGCAGGGCGCGCGACTCGCTGACCACATGCCGGATGTCGATGCGTGCCGCGAGCCAGCCGAAGCCGAAGAACAACGGCAGGACGAGCAGCCACCAGAGTTCGATTTCCACGCGCTTCAGAGTTCCGGCGGAACCGGATCTATTACGGGTTTATCCGCCGCTGGACTATCGACCTGGCGCTGCAACTGGCCCACCCGGCGCCGCAACCGGATCAACTGCGGCAACAGCGCGAGCAGCCCCAGCAGGACTCCGCTGGCCAGAGCCGCCAGTAAGGCCAGTGACAGGGGCGCCTGCCAGCTGGCATCGAAAAAGAAACGCAGCTCGACGTCGCCGCCGTTCTTGATCGCCAGCCCGAGCAGGATGACGAACAGGATGCCGCGCAGCAACCAGAGCAGCACGTTCATCGCCAGGGTGACCTACTCGCTGTCCACCTGGTCGACACGCTCGCGCAGTTCCTTGCCGGCCTTGAAATGCGGCACATGCTTGGCCGGCACTTCCACCTTCACGCCGGACTTCGGATTGCGGCCGACGCGGGGAGGACGATAGTTGAGCGAAAAACTGCCGAAGCCGCGAATCTCGATGCGGTCCCCCTTGGCCAGGGTGTCGGACATCGCATCGAGAATCATCTTCACGGCCAGATCGGCATCCTTCGCGACCAACTGCGGAAAGCGCAGCGCCAGACGAGCGATCAACTCGGACTTGGTCATGACGGGTCTTTCCGCGTTGACTTACTGCTGATTGAGCTTGGCTTTCAACAGGGCACCCAGGTTCGTGGTGCCTGTCGCGGCCGCGGCAGAATCCGCAGACAGCTTCTGCATCGCCTCAGTCTGTTCGGCCTGGTCCTTGGCCTTGATCGAGAGGTTGATCGAACGCGACTTGCGGTCCACGTTGATGATCATCGCCTCGAGGCTGTCGCCAACCTTGAGGTGGTGGCTGAGGTCCTCGATACGATCGCGCGAGAACTCGGAGACACGCAGGTAACCCTCGACGTCGCCGCCCAGATCGATCACCGCGCCGCGCTGATCCACGCTCTTGACGGTGCCATTGACCAGGCTGTTCTTGTCGTGCGTGGCGATGAAGCTGGTGAAGGGATCGCCATCCATCTGCTTGATGCCGAGGGAGATGCGCTCTTTTTCGACGTCGATCGACAGCACCAAGGCCTCGACTTCGTCGCCCTTCTTGTAGTTCTGCTTGGCTTCCTCGCCGGTCAGCGACCAGGACAGGTCGG
>CAZTWA010000093.1:0-9556 GCA_964617225.1 uncultured Methyloversatilis sp. | reverse complement strand
GAGGGACTCATGGACAAGATCTGGCTGAAGAGTTATCCGCAGGGCGTACCCGCCGAAATTGGCATCGACAATCTGCCATCACTGGTGGCGCTGTTCGAGGAGGCCTGCACCAAGTATGCCCACCAGGTCGCCTACATCAGCATGGGGGCGACCCTGACCTACCGCCAGCTCGACCAGCGCAGCCGCGAATTCGCCGGCTGGTTGCAGTCGCTCGGGCTGAAGAAGGGCGACCGCGTTGCGCTGATGATGCCCAACCTGCTGCAGTACCCGATCGCCTTATTTGGTACGTTGCGTGCCGGTTGCGTGGTGGTCAATTGCAATCCGCTCTACACCCCGCGCGAACTCGAATACCAGTTGCAGGATTCGGGCGCCAAGGCCATCGTCATCGTCGAGAACTTCGCCCATACGCTGGAGCAGGTCGTCGCGCGCACGTCCGTCAAGCATGTTGTCGTGACGCCGATGGGCGAGATGCTCGGCATGGCCAAGGGGGCGCTGGTCAATTTCGTGGTACGCCATGTCAAGAAACTGGTGCCGCCGTGGCATGTGCCCGGGGCCATCAATTTCTACCAGGCGCTGATGGCGGGGCAGGGCCATGGCTTCACATCGGTGCCGCTGGCACATGAGGATACGGCTTTCCTGCAATATACCGGCGGCACGACCGGCATCTCGAAGGGCGCGGTCCTGACCCATGCCAACATCTGTTCAAACGTCACGCAGGCCGCAGCGTGGATCGCACCGGTGCTGCGCGATGGCGAGGAGTTGATTGTCACGCCGCTGCCGCTGTATCACATCTTCGCGCTGACCGTCAGCCTGACCCTGATGCGCATGGGCGCGCGCAACCTGCTGATCGCCAATCCGCGTGACATCCCGAATTTCGTCAAGGAATGGCGCAAATATCCGATCTCGGTGGTGACCGGGGTCAACACGCTATTCAACGCCTTGCTGAATAACCCGGACTTCGCAAAGCTCGATTTCTCGCCGTTGCGCGTGACACTGGGGGGCGGCATGGCCGTGCAGGCACCCGTGGCCGAACGCTGGCTCAAGACGACCGGCATTCCGATGCTGCAGGCGTATGGCCTGACGGAAACCGCGCCGGCGGTGACGATCAATCCGCTCGACATGAAGGCTTTCAATGGCGCGATCGGCCTGCCCATCTCATCGACCGAAGTATCGATCCGCGATGACAACGGCAAGGAAGTTAGCCTCACCCAGGTTGGCGAAATCTGCGTGCGTGGCCCGCAGGTGACGCCTGGCTATTGGCAGCGTCCGGATGAAACGGCGCTGGTATTTACGCCGGATGGATTCCTGCGCACCGGCGACATGGGCTACGTCGATCAGGAGGGCTACGTATTCCTCGTCGATCGCAAAAAGGACATGATCCTCGTCTCGGGCTTCAACGTTTATCCGAACGAAGTCGAGGAAGTAGTCGCGCAACATCCAGGGGTGGTCGAGGTTGCCGCGATCGGCGTGCCCGACGAGCACTGCGGCGAGGCCGTCAAGCTTTATGTCGTGCGGCGCGATGCCGGGTTGACCGAGCATGCGATCATCGATCACTGCCGCGGGCAGCTCACCGGCTACAAGATTCCGAAGCATGTCGAGTTTCGCGACAACCTGCCCAAGACCAATGTCGGCAAGATCCTGCGGCGTGCGCTAAGGGATAGCTGATGTCGATCCCGGCGACGCTGGGCGCGCACCTGACGCTCCCCGTCATTGGGGCGCCGATGTTCCTCGTTTCGAACCCGGCGCTGGTGGTCGCGCAATGCCGCAGCGGCGTGATCGGCGCATTCCCGGCATTGAACGCCCGGCCCGAGGCACAACTCGACGCGTGGCTGACGCAGATCCGCACGGAGCTGGCGCAGACGCCCGGGGCGGCACCCTTTGCAGTCAACCAGATCATCCATCCGTCGAACGCGCGGCTGGAGCATGACATGGCGCTGTGCGTGAAGCACCGGGTACCGCTGATCATTACCAGCCTGCGGGCGCCCGGCGACATCGTCAAGCCTGTCCATGCCTACGGCGGCCTGGTCTTCCACGACGTGATCAGCGTGCGGCATGCGGAGAAAGCGCTCGAGGCGGGCGTCGATGGCCTGATCCTCGTCTGCGCCGGTGCCGGCGGGCACGGCGGCAACCTCAGCCCGTTCGCCTTCGTTGCCGAGGTGCGCAAGTTCTACGCCGGGCCGATCGCGCTCTCGGGCGCCATCACCAGCGGTGGCGCGATCCTCGCCGCACAGGCGATGGGCGCGGACTTCGCCTACGTCGGCACGCGTTTTCTTGCCACGCGCGAGGCGGGCATCGGCACGACCTACCAGCAGACGCTGCTCGCGGCCCGGGCGGCGGATATCGTCAATACGCCTTATTTCACCGGGGTGCCCGGCAACTACCTGCGCCAGAGCATCGTCGCTGCAGGACTCGACCCCGACAACCTGCCGACGCGCGACAAGAGCGCGATGGACTTCGGCAACACGGACGGCATCAAGGCCTGGCGCGACATCCTGAGCGCCGGGCAGGGCGTCGGCAACATCGACGAGATCCTGCCGGTCGCCGATCTGGTCAACCGCCTCAAGGACGAATACGCCAGCGCCCGCAAGGCCTTGTGCGGCGATGCGGGGCCGGCGCCATGAACCAGCAGTTCGCCAGCGACAACTACGCGGGCACCTGTCCCGAAGCGCTGGATTACTTCCTCCGCGCCAATGCCAGCGGCCACGAACTTGCCTACGGTGACGACCGCTGGACACAGCAGGTGTGCGATGCCATGCGTACGCTGTTCCAGACCGATTGCGAAGTGTTCTTCGTCTTCAACGGCACGGCGGCGAATTCGTTGGCGCTGGCCTCGCTGTGCCAGAGCTACCATTCGGTGATCTGCCATGAACTCGCGCACATCGAAACCGACGAGTGCGGCGGCCCCGAGTTCTTCTCGAATGGTTCCAAGCTTCTCACCGCACGGGGCGCAGAAGGCAAGCTGACACCGGCCGCGGTCGAGGCGCTGATCACGCGCCGGACCGACATCCATTATCCGAAGCCGAAGGTGCTGTCGCTGACACAGGCGACCGAGGTGGGGACGCTCTACACGGTGGATGAGGTGCGCGACCTCGCTGCCCTGGCCCGCAAACACCATCTCAAGGTGCATATGGACGGGGCGCGTTTCGCCAATGCCGTGGCGGCGCTGGGCGTGCATCCGGCCGACATTACCTGGCGCGCCGGGGTGGATGTCCTCTGTTTTGGCGGCACCAAGAACGGCCTGCCGGTGGGCGAGAGCGTGATCTTCTTCGACAGGGCGCTGGCAGAGGATTTCGCCTACCGCGTCAAGCAGGCCGGCCAGCTCAGCTCGAAAATGCGCTTCATTTCGGCACCATGGCTCGGGCTCTTGGAAAACGACGTCTGGTTGCGCAACGCCCGCCATGCCAACGCGATGGCGCGCCTGCTGCAAGCGCGCATCCGCGACCTGCCGGGGATGAAGATCCTGTTCCCGGTCGAGGCAAATGCCGTGTTCGTCGAGTTGCCGGAAGCGGTCGCAGCCGGGCTGCGCGACCGCGGGTGGCGCTTCTACCGCTTCATCGGGGCCGGCGGCTGCCGCTTCATGTGCGCGTGGGATACGCTGCCCGAGACCGTCGAGGCGCTCGCCGCCGACCTGGCGGCACTGTGCGCAGGGAACCTGCCCGCCTGATGCCGTCTCGCCAGCGCTGACTTTCAGCCGATGCGAAGGTCGGCGGGGTCGAGCAGCAAGTAGCGGGCATAGCGACCCGCCGCGCGATCGCCGTCGTCGCTGACGATCAGGATGCGCGGTTGGCCGTCGATCAGGGCGGGACTCACGCCCTCGGCATGCTCGAAGCCGGGCAGACCCTCGACGCTGACAACCCGTGCCGGTTCATTTGGGCTACCGCGCCAGAACCAGAGTCGGAACTGCGCAGCTTCGCGTGCGACCGGGCCGCTGATGAGCAGATAACCCCCAAGTGACGGCAGCCACGCCAAGCCACGGATGCCATGGCCGCCGAGATCAAGCGTGTCCAGCGTGGCAGCGATGCGCGGCACGGCGCCATTGTCGAACACGTCCGATGGATTCTCGAGGCGGGCAATCAGCGCACGCCCGGCTTGCAAAGGGCTGCGGAAACCGATCAGCAGTTGTCCGGAATCTGGAGCGATCTCGATCGCCTCGATGTTCAATCCGCCGTCCTGCTTGACGTCGAGCACTTCGGCGGCCTGCGCCAGAACCGCATGGGCCGCGCACAGTGCAGCTTTCAAATCACGGCAGACTGCGGCCGAAACGATGCGCTGGCCGTCGATGCGCAGGCGCACAAGTTTCTCGCGGGACTTTTTCGTTTCGCCATCCCCGTCGCGCGAATGCGAGGTTGTCGCGTAAAGGTTGCCCGCCGCATCGAGCGTCAGGCCTTCGAGATCGTCGAGCTTGCCGAGCACTTCATCAGCTTCCCGCTCGACCGGCAGAACGTCAATCGGCCCATCGGGGCCCAAGGTGAACAGGCTGAAGGGATGCTGCTTTTCGTCCTCGACGACGAGAAAGCGGCCATCCGGCAGTTGCTGGAGGGCCGAAGGCTCGTAGATGCTGGTCAATGGCTTGAAGCTTGGCATGGTGATGACCTATTCCGGGCAAAGGCGCTCGACCGCCGATGTTACGGACACGCCGGGCTGGATGCCAGCCGCCTGTGCGCGGGGGTTGGCTGCCGTGATCACGCCATGCGCCAAGCCATCCTGCGCTTCACCGATGCGTGCGGAGTCATGGCCATAGGCGGCGCAGATCACGCCCGCCTGCTCGAGGTGATCGAGGGCGACGATCCCGGCGCCTTCCTTGCCGATGCCGGCATCGTTGAAGAACACGGCATGCGGATAGGGCTGGATGCCAAGCGCGTAAACGCTGACCGAACGACCGCCATGCGATCCCGAGACGATTACCGCACCCGACATGGCGGGGGTGATCTCGGTGATCGAGTCGATCAGGAAAAGAGGGCGCATGCCGGTCCGGATTCCGGCGGGGTTCAGTAACCCAGCGATTGCGGCAGCCACAGCGTGAGTTGGGGCACGGCCGCGACCAGAATCAGTGCGAGCAGCATGGCCACGACGAACCACATCACCCAGGGGATCGTGGATTCGATGGAAATGCCGGCGATGCGCGACGTGACCATCAGATTGACGGCCATCGGTGGCGTGAATTGGCCGATCGCCATGTTCATGGTCATCAGCACGCCGAACCAGACGAGGTCCCAGTTGAAGGCGTTCGCGATCGGCAGGAGGATCGGCAGGAAGATGAGGAAGATCGAGATCGCGTCGAGCAGCATGCCGGCGATCAGCAGCATCACCATGATCATCGCCAGCATCAGGCCTTCGGATGAGGTGAAGCCGATCAGGGCCTTGGCGAAGGCGTCGAAGGCCCCGAGTGTGGATCCCGCATGCGCGAACACGCCGGCGAGCGAGATGATGATCATCACCACCGCCGAGATTTCCGCCGACAGGACCAGCACGTCGTAGACATCGCGCCACGACAGCGAGCGATAGACGAACACCCCGACGAACAGGCCATAGAACACGGCGACGACCGCGGCTTCGGTTGGGGTGAACATGCCGGAGCGCAGCCCGCCGAGAATGATTACCGGGGCCAGCAGGCCCCAACTGGCTTCCTTGAAACTTTGCCAGGCGGAGACCGTGCTTTTTTCGCCATCCGCGCCCCAGCCTTCGCGCAGCGAGAAATAGAACACCGGGATCAGCAGGGACAGTCCGGCGAGGACGCCGGGAATCATGCCGCCGGCAAACAGCGCCGGAACGCTCGCCCCGGGCACGAGGATGCTATAGACGATGAAGGCGATCGAGGGCGGGATCAGGATCGCGGTGGAGCCGGCGGCAGCGATCAGGCTGGCGGAAAAGGCACGCGGGTAGCCCTGCTTGGCCATGCCGGGGATCATCACCATCGCCACGGCCGCCGCATCGGCCGGTCCGGAGCCCGAAATGCCGCCGAGGAACATGCAGACCAGTACCGCCACGACACCCTGTGCGCCGCGGCGGTTGCCGACGAGGGCGGCGGTGAAATTGACGATGCGGAGCGCCACGCCGGCACGCTCGAAGATCATGCCTGCCAGCACGAAGACCGGCAGTGCCAGCAGCGGGTACTTCGCCAAGCCTGCATAGGCGGTGGTCGGCACCGACATCACGCCGAGTCCCTCGGTCAGGATGACCGCCGTACCGGCCGCGCCCAGGGCGACCGCCAGCGGCGCGCCGAGCAGCAGCAGCACGGCGAAGCCGACGAACAGGATCAGGCTGCCGGTCAGCATTCGGTAACCTTGTGTCGCAGCAGGCGGACGATGCGGCCGGCGATGCGCAGGGTGATGAGCGCCGCGAGCAGCGGCAGCCAGAGCGTGTAGATCCACTGCGGGATGCCGATGCCCGGCGAGGTCGTCTCGTAGGTCCAGTCGTCCATGAAGAGCTTGATGCCATACCAGACGATAAGGGCGAACAGCACGAGGCCAACGCCCATGACGAAGATCTCGATCTTGTGTGCAAGACGCGGCTTGAGCTTGTCGACGATAAAGCTCACCCGGATATGCACGTTCTTTGCAAAAGCGGCGGACGCCCCGAAGAAGGTCAGCACGACCATGAGGAAGACCGAAAACTCCTCCGTAAACGCGAAGGATTCGTCGGTGAAGTAGCGCACCAGCACGTTGGCGAAGGTGATCAGGCAGATCAGCGCCATCGCCAGCGCGGCGAAGAATTCCTCGAAGCCGACGGGAATGCGGGGCTGGTCAGGACCGGGCCGACGGGCCGGATCGGAGGGTTCGTTCATGGGGAAAACCGGCAGCGCCGGCACCGGGTCACCGATGCCGACGTTCGTGGAACATGCTTACTTGCGCGCGGCGATGGCCTTCTCGGCCTTGGTCACGAGCGGCTGGCCGATGGTCTTGGACCACTTCTGGTAAACCTTCTGGGTCGCCTTGACGAAAGCTTCACGTTCCTGGGGGGTGAGCCTGACGACATTCACGCCCAGGCCTTCGACGGTCGAGATCATCGACAGGTCAGGCGCGATCAGTCCCTTGCGGGCCAACTGGATGACCTGCTTGCCGGCTTCGACGGCGGATTCGCGCACGATCTTTTGATCTTCGGGCGTCCAGCTGGCCCAGACTTCCTTATTGACGACGAAGATCAGCGGATCGGCGACGTAGCCCCACAGCGTGACGTTCTTTTGCCCCACGGTGTGCAGCTTGGCGGCGGTGAAGATGGTCAGCGGATTTTCCTGGCCATCGACGGCACCGGAAGCGAGCGCGGGTTGCGCGTCCGCCCAGCTCATCTGCGTCGGATTGGCGCCGAGCGCGGTGAACGTCTCGTTGAAGATCGGCGACCCGACGACACGGAACTTGAGGCCCTTCATGTCGTCCGGCGAGCGGATCGGGTGTTTGGAATTGGTGACTTCACGGTAGCCGTTCTCGCCCCAGGCCAGCGGGACGACGCCGTTCTTTTCGAGGATCTTGAAAAAGTCCTTGCCGACTTCGCCCTGCGTCAGTGCGTCGATGGCGGCGTAATCCGGCATCAGGAAGGGCAGCGAGAACAGGTTGAGTTCCTTGACCTGCGGGGACCAGTTGATGGTCGAGCCGATCGCGAGGTCGATGACGCCCTGGCGGATCGCGGTGAATTCACGCGTCTGGTCGCCGGCGACGAGGGAAACGCCCGGGTAGAGCTTGATGTTGATGCGGCCCTGCGTGCGCTCGCGCACCAGGTTGCCCCAGATTTCGCCGCCCTTGCCCCAGGGGAAGGCGGTGCCGACGACGGTCGAGAGGCGATATTCGGGGGCGTACTTCGTCTGGGCGGCGGCGGGCAGGGCAGCTGCCAGCGCGACGGCGGACAAAGACATCAACAGGGTTCTACGCAGCATCGGGGTCTCCTCGTGAGTGAGTGGGTTGAATGGAGCTTCTTGGCTATCTCCCAAGCATGGAAGACTAGCATGGCTTGAGCTTGAACAGGGCTTCGACAAGCCGCTCGGCAGGGACATGCGCGGCCGTTTCCAGCGAATTGGCATAACCAACGGGGATGCGCGGCGCACCGATGCGTTTGACGGGAATAGCCAGTTCTTCGGCGATCGTCGCGGCGATCTCCGCACCGAAGCCGGCGGCCTGTACCGCTTCGTGCGTCACCAGCGCGCGGCCCGTGCGGGCAGCCGAGGCCAGCACGCAGTCACGGTCCCAGGGCCACAATGTCCGCAGGTCGATTACCTCGACCGACAGGCCCTGTTGCGCGGCCCGTTGCGCGGCTTCCAGCGCGACATGGACCTGCTTCGACCAGGTGACGAGCGTGACGTCGTTGCCCGGGCGCACGATGTTTGCCTTGCCGAGCTCGATGGAAGCGGTCGGATCGACCTCGCCGCTCATGCCCCAGAGCATTTTGTGTTCCATGTAAATGACCGGATCGCCGCAGGCGATGGCGGCCGTCAGCAGTGCATGATTGTCGGCGGGCGAGGACGGAGCGACGACGACGAGGCCGGGGATGTGCGCGAACCAGGCTTCGAAGGATTGCGAGTGCTGGGCGGCCGAGGCATTCCAGATGCCGATGGGCAGGCGAGCGACCAGCGGCACGCGACCTTGTCCGCCGAACATGTAGCGGTTCTTGGCCGCCTGGTTGACGATCTCGTCGATGGCGCAAAGCGCAAAGTCGGCGACGCGCATTTCGACGACCGGGCGCAGACCGGTCAGCGCCATGCCGACGGCCGCGCCCATGATTGCGGCTTCCGAGATCGGCGCGTCGATGACACGCTGCGCGCCGAATTCCTTTTGCAGGCCAGCGTACTGGCCGAAGATGCCGCCGCGGCCGATGTCTTCGCCAAGCGCGACGATGTTCGGATCGGCACGCATGGCGGTGGCGAGCGCCTGGCAGGCGGCTTGTGCATAAGTCATCACAGCCATTGGCCGGCTCCCGTGTCCTGAATGTCGGTGTAGGCCAGTTCGGGCGCGGGCCAGGGTGCAACGCTGGCCGCCGCGACGGCGACAGCAATTTCCGCCTTCGCCTCGTCATCGATGGCGGCGACGGAAATGCCTTCCGCTGCAAGGCGCGCGGCCGCGATCTTGAGCGGGTCGCTGTCGAGCGCACGTTCGACCTCGCTCTGCTGGCGGTAGGCGGCGGGGTCGACCGAAACGTGGCCTTTCACGCGGTAGGTCAGGGCATGCAGCAAGCGCGGGCCGCTGCCGGCGCGAATCTCGGCGACCAGCTTTTCTGCGGCTTCATGCACCGCCAGCACGTCGTTCCCATCGACCGTGACGGCGGGAATGTCGAGGCTCAATGCACGCGCTGCAGCACCGTCGCCGGCCGTCATCGTGCCCGTGGCCGTGGTGGCCGAGTAGCGGTTGTCCTCGCAAACGAACAGCACCGGCAGCTCATACACCCGCGCCCAGTTGAGCCCTTCGAGGAAGGGGCCGCGATTGATTGCGCCGTCGCCGAAGAAGCAGGCGACGATGGCGCCGCTGCCGCGGATCTTGGCGGAATGCGCCGCGCCGACCGCGATGGGAATGCCCGCCGCGACGACGCCGTTGGCGCCGAGCATGCCGACCGAAAAGTCGGCGATGTGCATCGA
>CAZTWA010000092.1:8503-9576 GCA_964617225.1 uncultured Methyloversatilis sp. | reverse complement strand
CGGGGCCGACGCAAGTGCCGCCATGCCGTTGGGCAACGGCGTATTGCGCGGCAAGATCTTCGGGGGCTGGACGCACGAGAAAAGCGCGGGTGCGCTGGGCGTCTGGGATACCAGTGGTCCCGCACTGCGTGGCGTGGTGCTCGAGTACGTCGAAGGTCCATGGCAGTTCAGAGGCAACCTGGCCAGCATCCGCTTCGCCGCGGACATGAACACCGCTTTTTTATCGGATCCCCTGCGCAGCATCGGTACGCCCCAGTCCATCGCTGCGGCAGAGGCGTTGCGTATCAAGGATACAGTCACCCGTTTCCTTTCCCTGGGCATCGTCTATGACCAGGGACCGGTGCTGGTCCAGGGCATGCTCAACAAGATCACCAGCGAAACGCAGATCGTTGAGGATTCCCATGCGGGGTACCTGCTGGCCGGTTATCGGCTGGGTGCCCTGACTCCTTTTGCCGGGGTATCGCGATGGAAGACGAAGCGGGGGGAACCGCCTTCGACCGGATTGCCCGCTACGCACCCCCTCAATCTGGGTTACCTGCAGTTCTTTGATTCCATTCATGTCGATCGGACAACCTACAGCCTTGGCATGCGCTGGGACTGGCGTAGCGACATGGCGCTCAAGTTCCAGTGGGATGGGGTTAGGGCAACTAACGACACAAGGATTTTCTCGCTGCGCAATGTCGATCCTGGATGGAACGGCAAAACCGACGTGCTGAGCGTCACGCTCGACTTCATCTATTGATCATGCGCCAACTGCGTTTTCTGCTCTTTTGTGTGCTGGTGCTGGTGGCCCAGACGGCGCATGCCGATCTGGTGCTCATCGCCCATCCGCACAGCGGAATCGAGCGGCTGACGCAGGATGAGGTCATCAATATCTACCTGGGACGATACCGCCGCCTGGCGTCGGGCATTGCGGCCGAACCCGTCGACTTTCCGCTCGACAGCGAGTCCCGCGCGCGGTTCTATCGCCGGCTGGTCAATAAAAGTCCTGCCGAAATCAATGCTTACTGGGCGCGGCTGGTGTTCTCCGGGAAAACCCGCCCGCCGGTAGTCGTTGATACGGCAGAAGCTGT
>CAZTWA010000092.1:0-8403 GCA_964617225.1 uncultured Methyloversatilis sp. | reverse complement strand
CTGCTGCGCAACAGCGAGGTGCTGCATGTCGTGATCCGGGCAGGACAGCGCGATCTGGTGATCGCGGAGCGCGGTCCGGCCAAAGTCAGTCCTGGCGAGACGGCATCCACCGGCGACGAAATCCCGGCTGTGAGCCGGACGTTGCGTTCGCCCTTCAATCCACAGGAAGTGATCGGCTCGATCACCCTGAAGGCCGACTGGAAAGCGATCGAGGCCTGGATGCAGCGCAATAGCCTGTTCACCAGCATGTTGCTGGCCGGGCAGATTGCGCTGGTCATTGCTGCGACGATCGCGGCCATCTTTTTCCTCGTGCTGCGACCGATCAAGAAGACATCTGATCAAATGCACCATCTCGATGCTGCCAGTGGCGGCCGACTCGAAATCCCCGAAGGGCATGAACGTACGGAGGTCGGACGCCTCGTCGATGACATCAACAACCTGACGGGCCGACTGGTCGAGACGCTCGACCAGGAACGTGCACTGCGCCGCCAGCAGGAGGTGGATCAGCTCAAGTATCAGGACCTGTTCAACAATGCGGGTTCGGGCATCTTCGTGGCCGACCACCAGGGCTACCTCGACTCCTTCAACCGTGCTTTCGTTGAGCTGACCTGGTTGCCGAAACAGCGGGGCAACGCGCGGCGTCGGCTCACCGATTCCTACTGGCAAGCCTCCGAACAACTGCTGGCGATGATCGGCGCCAGCCTGGATGACACATCCGGCCACGGTACTCAGGGTGACGATTACCTGATCTATGGACGTCGCGGCGACGAGCGGTGGCTGCATGTGACGGTCATGCCCTTGGGTGACGGCAGTGTGCAGGGCACGGTGACCGACGTCACCCAGCGCAAGAACGAAGAGTTGTCCGCCAAGCGGCTGGCGGTCACGGACGCCCTGACGGGATTCGCCAATCGCGCGGGCCTGCACCGCGCCTTTGCTGAACTTGCGCCAGAGAACGAACGCTTCGCCCTGGTGATGATCGACCTTGACGGATTCAAGCAGATCAACGATGCCCTCGGATTCCCGGTGGGAGATGAAATCCTGCTGGGCGTTGCCACGCGCTTGCGGGAGATGCTGGCGGGCGGGGATTATGTGGCCCGCATCGGCAGCGACGAGTTCGCGCTGGTGTTGTCCGGCGCGAGCGATCGGCTGACGATTGCCGCCCGGATCGATCAACTGGTCGGGCGTCTGGCCCAGCCCTACGCCATCCGGGCCGAAGCGGCGCGGTCGCCGCTCACGGTGGGCACCAGCATGGGCATTGCCCTTTACCCGCATGATGGGAGCGATATCCAGCAGTTGTTGCGCGCCGCCGAACTGGCACTGAACAGCGCACGGGCAGCCGGGGGGTGCATCTACAAGTTCTTCGATCCCGCCTTGCAGGTGGCGGCGGAGCATCGCCGCCGCCTCGAGGATGATCTGCGCGCTGCGGTTGCCGCCCGCGAATTGCAGTTGGCTTTCCAGCCCATCATCGATTTGGCCACGGGCAAGCTGGTCGGCGCGGAGGCGCTGTTGCGCTGGCCGCATCCGCAACGGGGATTCGTCCCGCCGGATGTTTTCGTGCCGCTGGCGGAGGAAATCGGTCTGATCGGTGCCATTGGCCTGGTCGTTCTAGACGGGGCGTGCCGGCATGCCGCGTTATGGCGCAACAGCGGGCTCGATATTTATGTGTCGGTCAACGTCTCGGTCCGCCAGATCCCCAATGATCTGCCGCCGGTCGTCGTACTCGACATCCTGCGCCGCCACGGTCTGCCGCCGGATGCCATCGTGTTCGAAATCACGGAAGGCGTGCTGATGAGCAACGTCTCGGTCGCGCAAACCTGGATCGAAAGCCTGCGCGCCGCCGGGCTGCGCATCTATCTGGACGATTTCGGGACCGGTTACTCATCGCTGTCCTACCTGAAACGCTTTCCACTCGACACCGTCAAGATCGACAAATCCTTCATTCGCGATCTGCATGCCGACAACAGCGACAGGGCCCTGGTCAATGCCATCATTACCATGGCGCGCAGCCTCAGCTTGCATGTGGTCGCCGAAGGTGTCGAGGATGAGGCGCAACTCATCCTCCTGCGGGAAATGGGCTGCGGCTACGGACAGGGGTATTATTTCGCGCGTCCTCTCCCGGCGGCGGATTTCGCGGCCATGGCGGGGCACATCAATGCCGGGCATTGGGGGAAACCTTTAGGGGAGAGCGTGCTGACGGATTCACGGTACTGAAACACTCGTTTCGCCAGCGCCGCACATCACGAATAACAAGCATATGAACAAGAACCTGTTGAAGCGGGCTTGGGTTGGGATGCTCGGCCTGGCCTGGATGAGTACCTCGCTCGCCATCGAGCTGAGCGAACGTGATTATTTTGCCGAACTGCCTACCGTGCTTACGGTCAGCCGGCTCGCGCAGCCGCTCAACGAGGCGCCGGGCGCAGTGACGGTGATCGATCGTGAAACCATTCGCCGCTCTGGCGCCCGCGAGTTGGCCGATGTGTTGCGGCTGGTTCCCGGCTATCTGGTCGGTGGCTTCAATGGTGCGAATCCAATTGCCGCATATCACGCTCCGATCGATGAGTTCGGCATTCGCAACCTCATTCTGGTCGACGGACGCCCGGTGTATTCTGGCTATTACCAAGGTGACACCCACCGCGGCATGATGGGGGTGCTGCTTGAGGATATCGAGCGTATCGAGGTGCTGCGAGGTTCCAACTCCGCGGCCTACGGCGCCAATGCCGTGTTCGGTGTCATCAACATCATTACGCGCCACACGTTGGATACCCGCGGTGCCGAAGTGATGGTTGCTGGCGGCGAGGGTGGCACTCAGGACAACATGGCGCGCTTCGGTTGGGGCAACGAAGCGGCGAGTTTCCGGTTGTCCGTGGGACGCCGTAGTGACAGTGGCTACCGCAATGCATATGATGACAAGATCGTAAGTCAAATGCACTTGCGCGGTGATTTGCGACCCGCGGTTGATCAGGAGTTGATGGTGGCTGCGGGCGTTAGCCAGATTGCTGCCGGCGATGGATTCCCGTTGGGCAGTCCGTTCAATTCGATTGGTGGCAATGCCCTGCGCACAACCGATTACCGGGAAACTTACCTCCATGCCCAATGGCGGAAGCAGTTGTCCTCGTCCGACGAAATCAAGCTGACCGCCAATTTCGACGAAGAAAATCTGCGTGATGAGTTTGCCTATGCTGCCATTCCAAGCGTGACAATTGGTTCTTCAGGAAGTGGGCGCAGATTGAACATGGAACTGCAGCATCAGGTGGGTATCGCACCTGGCCTGCGGGCCGTGTGGGGTGCCGGCTACAAACATGAGGAGGTCAGGTCATCTCTGTTGTATGCCAGGGATGATTCAGTGTCTATTCATGAGGAACGGTTATTCGGCAACCTTGAATGGCGGCCGCACCCGCAGTGGCTCATCAATGCGGGTGGCTTCTGGGGTGGGCACAGCTGGGTGGGTAGCTACTTTTCACCACGCCTGATGGCCAGCTTCCATGTCTTGCCTGACCACACTGTGCGCTTGGGAGCGACCGAATCCGCGCGCTTGCCAACCTTGTTTGAGTTGGCGGCGGATGTACGCTATCAATTGCCATTGCCTCCGCCAAACAATCTTGTTCGAACCTATGCAGCAAGCGGAAATATGGCGCCTGAGAAACTTTTCTCCCAGGAACTTGGCTATTTCGGCAATTTCCGGCAGTGGCAAATGACCATAGATGTGCGTGCTTACGTTGAACACATGAAGGATCTCGTGAGCGATGGAACCCGCAACCTCCCCGGATATGTCAATCCGTTGACGGGTAGTTCTGAAGTGGTTGATTTCATCAACGGCACCGGTTTCAAGACCCGCGGTCTCGAATATCAACTGCGCTGGAAGCCTCTGCAAAGCACTGAAATCTGGCTGAACCAGAACTTCCAGCGGTTTATCTGGGACGATAGTCAACAAAATAAGACCGTCCATCTGCCACCGACGCATGCGACGACCATCGCGTTGTTCCAGAAGCTGCCCTTCAATTTAGATCTCACCCTGATGTATCACAGCATGGGGGCGATGACTTGGGCGAACGCCAGCGATGCCATGCCGAGCAGACATCGGCTTGATGCTCGTTTGGCGAAGCTTTTCCGCATTGGCAGTACGCGCGTCGAGGGCGCGGTTGCGGTCCAGGCGGCAGATGGTGATTATCCGGAATACCATCTGCGCAAGAACTTCATGTTCGAGCGCCGCGCGTTCGGCACGCTGCGTATCGAGTTCTGAAAATGCCGCGTTTCCTCCGTCACCTCGTCCTCGCTTGCCTGGTCTATATGACTTTGGTATTAGAGGTGGCCGCGGCGCCCCGTGTTTGGGTCGCTTTGGCGGAGGAGGGCGGGGCGTATGACGAGGCCGCGGCGGTACTCAAACAGGAATTGGCAACGCAGATCGATCTGAACATTGCCCACTGGCGCGCGATGTTCAGTGCAAGGGATGCGGTGCCAGACCTGATCGTGACGGTGGGGGTGGCGGCACTCGATGGCGTGGTGGAGCGGCTGGGGAGGCGGGATGAGTCCTGGGCGCGGGTACCGGTGCTGGCGATCATGCTGCCGCAGGCGGTGTTCGATGCCCGTCAGGCCGATCCGCAACTGGCGCGGCGACCCTTCTCCGCGGCCTTGATCGACCAGCCGCTTGGCCGGCAATTGGCCCTGATCAAGCGCGCGCTGCCACAATATCAGCGTATCGGCGTGCTCGCGGGCGTGCAGACTCGGCAAGTGCTCGATGTGCTCGACAAGGAAGCGCATGCCCGCGGACTGTCTGTGCGGAAATCCCAATGGGTCAACGCGGCGGAAGACGTCTATCCGGCACTGAAGCAGGCGATCGAGGAGTCGGACGTGATCCTCGCCTTGCCCGACCCGCTGATTTACAGCAGCGCCAACCTGCAAAACATCCTGTTGACGATGTATCGGGCGCGGACGCCGCTGGTGGCCTTTTCCCCGGCCTATGTCAAGGCGGGAGCGGTGCTGGCGGTGTACTCGACCCCCGCTCAGGTTGCACGGCGGGCTGCCGAAATGCTGCGCCAGTGGCAGTCCGGGCGCGGCCTGCCGCTACCGCAGAAGCCGCGGGAATTCGAGGTGGCCGTGAATGAACGCGTGGCGGCGTCCCTGGGCTTGTGGATCGACGCGCCCAATCTCATCGTCACCGACCTGCGCCGCCTGGAGGGGGATCGATGACGTTCCTGCTGGGCATGCGCGGACGCCTGCTGATGAGTGCGGTTTTGCCGGCCATCCTCATGGTGCTGATCCTCGAACTGGTGTTCCTGAACCATTATCAGGATGACCTGGAGCGCAGCTTCGAGCAGCGGGGTCTGGCGACCGTGCGGCAGATCGGCGCGGCGGCCGAGTACGCGATATTTAGCGGCAGCCGCACCACATTGAACATGCTTGCCGATGGCACGCGTCAGGGCGATCCGGCCATCAAGTCCGTTCTCGTGCTTGATCGCTATGGCGAGGTGATCGCCCGTTCCGGCGATCTGCCTCGACAGGATCTGCCGTTGACCGACGCCCTGCAAACCCGCACCGAGGGCAACGTGACGCTGGTACAGGCGCCGATCCAGCAGGTATCCCTGGCGCTCGACGACAGCGACGACATTTGGCCGGGAGGACGCAATAACAAGGCGTCCCCGACGGGCTACATCCGGGTCGCAATATCACGCGATGAATTGGTCGCCCGCAAGCGCGAGATGTTGCAGATCACGCTGATCGTCATGCTGGGCGGCTTGGTGCTCGCGAGCTGGCTGTCGCTGCGCATCGCCGGGGGCGTACTCGCCTCGCTCGATGCGGCGCACGCCGCCCTGCGGCGGCAAAAGGATTATGCGGAGCTGCTCGCGCGTACCGACGCCCTGACGGGGCTGGCGAACCGGCGGGCCTTCGACGAGGCTGCCGAACAGGAAGCGCAACGGGCGAAGCGCTACGTGACCCCGCTTGCCTTGGTGATGGCCGACATCGATCATTTCAAGGCGATCAACGATGCCCATGGCCATCATATCGGCGACAAGGTGTTGCAACATTTTGCGCAAACGCTCTCGGCGTCGGTGCGCACCATCGACCTCGTCGGTCGCTGGGGCGGCGAGGAGTTCGTGATCCTGATGCCGGGGACGGAACTGGACGAGGCGGTACAGGCCGCAGAGCGCATGCGGTTGGCGGTGATCAAGGCCGCCCCGCCGCTGGATGACCCGGGGTATGCCTACACCGCAAGCTTTGGTGTCGCCGCATTCAGCGCGGAGACGCCGACGATGGCATCCCTGTTCGGGCGCGCCGACACGGCGCTTTATCTCGCCAAGAAGAACGGCCGCAACCGTGTCGAACGCGAAGTCCCTGCCGTCCCGCCAGCGCTGACTTTCAGAGACGCGAGCGCGCGAGCCCCAGACGGCGGACGATCTCCAGTGAAAGCGCCGACTGATTGAGGGTATAGAAATGCAGGCCGGGCGCGCCGAGGTCGATCAGCCGCTGGCATAGCTCGGTCACGACGTCGAGGCCGAAAGCACGGATCGAATCGGCATCGTCACCGTAACCCTCGAATTTGCGGCGCATCCAGCGCGGGATTTCGGCACCGCAACTGTCGGCAAAGCGCGACAGCTTGGAAAAGCGGCCGATCGGCATGATGCCGGGGACGATGGGGATCGTCACGCCAAGGGCACGGGCTTCCTCGACGAAGTGGCCATAGGCATCGGCGTTGTAGAAGAACTGCGTGATCGCGCTGTCCGCGCCGGCGTCGACCTTGCGCTTGAAGTTGATCAGGTCCTCGTGCGGGCTGCTGGCCTGCGGATGCCACTCCGGATAGGCGGCAACCTCGATGCGGAAGCTGTCGCCGGTTTCCTTGCGGATGAACTCGACCAGCTCGTTGGCGTGGCGAAACTCGCCGGCATCGGCCATGCCGGAAGGCAGGTCGCCGCGCAGCGCGACGAGCCGGCGGATGCCGTGGTCACGATAGTCGTGGAGGATCTGCCGGATGCCCTCGCGGGTCGAGCCGATGCAGGAGAGGTGTGGCGCTGGGGTGAGACCTTCGGCCGCGATCTCCATGATGATGTCGAAGGTGCGGTCGCGCGTCGAGCCGCCCGCACCGTAGGTGACGGAGAAAAACGTGGGGCCGAGTTCCGCGAGCCGGGCGCGCGTGGTCCGCAGCTTGTCGAGACCTTCGGTCGTCTGCGGAGGGAAGAATTCAAATGAGATTTCAGTATTCATGCGCATGGGCCATGTCTTGCATGGAGGAAAAATTCACGGTTGCCGTCGGTGCCGGTAATGGGGCTGTCGAACCAGTTGACGACGGCGAGATGGTGGATCGCGCAGCAGGCCGCGAGTTTGTCTTTCACGCCGGCGTAGAGCGCGGTATCGGTGACGATGCCGCCCTTGCCGATATTCTCGGGGCCGACTTCGAATTGCGGCTTGGCCAGCAGCAGCAGGTCGCCGAGCTGCGCCAGCAGCGCAGGCAGTTGCGGCAGGATCAGCGTGAGCGAAATGAAGGATACGTCCGCGACGATCAGGTCGAACTGCCGTCCTGCCAGCACTGACTTTTCCAGCTGGCGGGCATTGACGCCCTCGTGATGCTCGACACGCGGATCAGCGGCGAGTTTCGGGTGCAACTGGTCGTGGCCGACATCGATGCCGACCACGCGAGTCGCGCCGTGTTGCAGCAGGCAGTCGGTAAAACCGCCGGTCGATTGGCCGATGTCCAGGCAGTCGCATCCGCGCGGATCAATTCCAGAGTGGCGCAGGGCGCCAGCGAGCTTGAGGCCACCGCGTGAGACATACTCGGCGGAGTCTGCCGGTGCCACGACGAGTCCGGCTGTGTCGGCCAACATCTGAGCGGGTTTGGTTAATGTGCTGCCTTCGAGGCTCACGCGGCCTGACTCGATCAGCCGTTGCGCTGCCGTGCGCGAGGGCGCGAGCCCGCGCTGCACGAGCAACGCATCTGCCCGTACACCAGCATGCGCAACAGTGCGCACGGCAGGCTTTGATTTCGGCCTGGCCGTGCGGGCATGAAACGAGTTCATGCTCATGTGGTGCGGCTTAGTAGCGGTAGTGCTCGGCTTTGTACGGACCTTCCTTCGGCACACCGATGTAGGCGGCCTGCTGGTCGGTCAGCGTCGTCAGCTGGGCATTGAGCTTGCGCAATTGCAGCCGGGCCACCTTTTCGTCGAGGTGCTTGGGCAGCGTATAGACGCCCACCGGATAATCGGCCGTGCGCGTGAACAGTTCGATCTGCGCGATGGTCTGGTTGGCGAACGAGGAGGACATCACGTAGCTGGGATGGCCGGTGGCGCAGCCGAGGTTAACGAGGCGGCCCTTGGCGAGCAGGATGATCCGCTTGCCATCGGGGAAAATGATGTGGTCGACCTGCGGCTTGATCTCTTCCCACGGGTACTTCTCGACCGAGGCGACGTCGATCTC
>CAZTWA010000091.1:0-9750 GCA_964617225.1 uncultured Methyloversatilis sp. | reverse complement strand
CCGAGCAGGTAGGGCTCGGTCGGCATCAGCTCGGAGTTCTTCTTCTCGGGCTCGATGTTCTCGCCAACCCAGATGCCGCACTGGCCGATACACATGTCCAGGAAGTCTTCCCAGGCTTCGGCTTCGAGGTGCTTCACTTCCTTGGGCGACAGGGTCTCGCGCAGCTTGGCCAGCGCGGTGACGGTGTCCATCCAGATCGGGCCGCGACCTTCCTTCATTTCCTTCAGCATCAGGTGGTTGCGCAGGCAGGATGCGGGAACGGCGGCCTGGCCATAGGGCGGGTAGTCGTTCAGCATGTCCTTGTTCTTGGTCATGTAGTCTTCGCCGTAGGCGTTGGCTGCACGGGCCTTGAACAACAGGAACCAGGCGCCGACCGGGCCGTAACCGTCCTTGAAGCGGGCGGGCACGAAGCGGTTTTCCATCATGGTCAGCTCGGCGCCAGCTTCGGCAGCCATCGCGTAGGTCGAACCTGCGTTCCACACCGGGTACCAGGCACGGCCGGTACCTTCACCGACGGAGCGCGGACGGAAGATGTTCACGCAGCCACCGGCGGCCAGCAGAATCGCCTTGGCCTTGTACACGACAACCTTGTGGTCGCGGGTCGAGAAGCCGACGGCACCGGCGATGCGGCTCGGGTCGTTCTTGTCGTTGACCAGCTTGACGATGAAGATGCGCTCTTCGATGCGGTCCATGCCCAGCGCCTTCTTGGCGGCTTCAGCGACGATCCACTTGTAGGATTCGCCGTTGATCATGATCTGCCACTTGCCCGAACGGACCGGCTGACCGCCGTCCTTCAGTGCCGGCAGGCCTTCCTTGATGGAGTCGGCGCCGTCGTGACGGACACCGCTGGCATCGGTCTTCCAAATGGGCAGGCCCCACTCTTCGAACAGGTGCACGGAGTCGTCGACGTTGCGGCCGAGGTCATAGGCCAGGTCGTCGCGGGTGATGCCCATCAGGTCGTTGGAGATCATGCGCGCGTAGTCGGCGGGATCCTGCTTGTCGCCGATGTAGGTGTTGATCGCCGACAGACCCATCGCCACGGCGCCGGAGCGGTCGAGCGCAGCCTTGTCAACGAGCTTGATCTTGAGGTCCTTGCCAGTCTCGGCCTTGACAACTTCGGCCCAGCGCATGACTTCGTAGCCGGTGCCGCATGCAGCCATGCCGCCACCGACGATGAGGATGTCCAGTTCTTCCTGGACGATTTCAGGGGAGTCAAATGTTCCAGCCATTTTCAGTTTCCTCGATTCGTTGAATTACTTGCGGATCAGTTCGGCGGGGTTGCCGGCACGGAAGCCGCCCATGACGTCGCGCGTGAACGAGCCGGTTTGCTCGATGTCGGCCAGTTTGGGCACCGGCTTGCCACCGAACGGGTCGATCGAACCTTCGGCTGTCGTGCGGATCGGGAACTTGAAGCGCTTGACCACGCCATTGCGGAACTTGATGGTCCACATGATGGAGTCGGAGCCGCGCATCGGCTGAACGGAACCGCCCAGCGGAACGATGTCAGCATAGTGACGGGCTTCGATGGCACCCTGCGGGCAGATCTTGACGCAGGAATAGCACTCCCAGCACTGATCCGGTTCCTGGTTGTAGGCCTTCATGGCGTTACCCGTGTCGGAACCATCCTTGTCGAGCTTCATCAGGTCATGCGGGCAGATGTACATGCAGGCGGTCTTGTCTTGACCCTTGCAGCCGTCGCATTTCTCAGTACGAACAAATGTAGGCATTACTTCCTCTCCTTGCTAGCTAACAATCCGCTGTTATTGTGCATCAGCGGTCCATTTGATTTCCGTGCCCTACCTTGGCCGGGGCGTATCGCGAATCCGCTTCCGGCGGAGCACGGGGATTTCAAATACCTTATGAAACGATCGGAGGCTATCACCATCCGAACGCCAGCATAATCCCGATTTTTGATTGAGGAATAAGCCCCACCAATTGTTTTTTGCGTAATGTTTGATCGAGATCAAATCGCCTGTTTTTTTCGCACTTTGGCCTTGACATCGCCAATTAGTCATTGGCACGGTTGAAAAAGAATAATTGATCGAAACGCCATGGGGCTTATTGTATTTTGCGGGCTTCGAAACCAATCATTAACGGGAGGATCAACAGTGATTAAGCCACATGGTTCCGAGCAGCTGAATCCGCTGTTCGTATATGACGTAGCCGAGCATCAGGCGCTGACGCACAAGGCGGCGTCGCTACCTTCGATGATGCTCTCCTCGGCCGCCGCCGCCAACGCGGTGATGATGGGGTCAGGTTACTTCAACCCGCTGACCGGCTACATGAATCTGGCCGACGCCCTCAGTGCCGCGGAACACATGAAGACCACCAGCGGCCTCTTCTGGCCGGTGCCCGTCGTGAATCTCACCAGCGACATCAGTGCCATCAAGGGCCACAAGCACATTGCCCTGCGCGACCCCAACGTCGAGGGGAACCCGATTCTGGCCGTCATGGACGTGGAAGCGATCGAGGAGGCCAGCGAGGAACAGATGCGCCTCATGACCGAGAAGGTCTATCGTACGACGGATCCGGAGCATCCCGGCGTGGCAGCCTTCAATTCCGCCGGCCGCTTCGTTGTGTCCGGCCCGATCAAGGTCTTGAACTTCAGCTATTTCCAGACCGAATTCCCGGACACCTTCCGCACTGCGGTCGAAATCCGCAACGAGATTACCGAGCGCGGCTGGAAAAAGGTGGTTGCGTTCCAAACCCGCAACCCGATGCACCGCGCGCACGAAGAGCTCTGCCACATGGCCATGGAGCGTCTGGGTGCCGATGGCCTGGTCATCCACATGTTGCTCGGCAAGCTGAAGAAGGGCGATATCCCGGCGCCGGTGCGCGATGCCTGCATCCGCAAGATGGTCGAGCTGTACTTCAAGCCCAATAGCGCGGTCGTCACCGGTTATGGCTTCGACATGCTCTATGCCGGACCGCGCGAAGCCGTACTGCATGCCGTTTTCCGCCAGAACATGGGTGCCACGCACTTCATCATCGGCCGTGACCATGCGGGCGTGGGTGACTATTACGGCCCCTTCGATGCGCAGGCCATCTTCGACGATGTGCCCAAGGGCGCGCTGAAGATCGAGATGTTCATGGCGGACAACACTGCCTGGTCGAAGAAGCTCGGCAAGGTCGTGATGATGCGCGAAGCCCCCGGCCACACCAAGGAAGATTTCATCACGCTGTCCGGCACCAAGGTCCGCGAGATGCTCGGTCGTGGCGAGGCGCCGCCGCCGGAGTTTTCCCGCCCAGAAGTTGCCAAAATCCTCTCGGACTACTACCAGAGCCTGGATAAGGCTTAAGCAAGTCAAATCGTCTGGCCGCGGCTCACTGCCGCGGCCGGCAGCCAGTCCCTGCGCCTTCCCGATTGTTGACGGCGCATTCCTCCAGTTTGCGCTGCCGCAGTTCGCGCAGACGCGCATCCACTTCCGATTGCTCATAGAAATCGGCATCGCCCGCCTGGCGCGCCAGATCCAGTTGCATGATTGCGGCATCGAGCTGGGCTTCGGCCAGGTAGGCTTCGGCCTGGGCGCGATGTTGGCGCAAACGCTTGCCCTGTGCGGCATACGCCTTCGCCTGCAGGGCATGCAGGCGTGCATCACCGGGCGTGAGCTGCAATTCCTTGCGCGTCAGGGTGATCGCTTCATTTAGATTTGCCGCCCCGCCAGCGCTGACTTTCGTCTCGATCAGCGCATAGGTCAGCGCCCGCGCATGCGGATATCGCTGCACCGCAGCACGCAGAATCTTCACGGCGCCCTCAGTGTCCTTCTGCCCGATTCGCAACTGCGCCGCCAGATTGTCGAGCAAGGGCGATTCGAGCTTCAATCGGCGCAAAGTTGCCAATTCGGCTTCTGCCAGTGCCAGCTTGTTGTCCCGCAGCAGTGCATGCGCATAGCCGAAGCGCACATCTGTCTCGCGTGCATACTTGCCGCTCTTGAGCTGGGCGACGAAATCGGCCACCGCATCGCCGGGCGTGCCCTCGAATGCCTTGATCTTGGCGCGCACCAGGCCGAACTCGACGCTATCGGGCACCTGCTTGTAGGGCCGCTGGGCGATGCGGTTCTCCATGTCGGTGATGCGCTCGGTGGTCAGCGGGTGGGTGCGCAGGTAGCCCGGCGCATTGTTTTCATACAGGCGGCCGAACTGCTGCAGGCGCTCGAAGAAGCTGCCCATCCCGCGCGTGTCGAAGCCGGACTTCTCCATCAGGTCGAGACCCAGGCGATCGGCTTCGCGTTCGAAGTCACGGGAATAGTTCAACTGGTTCTGGATCGCCCCGGCTTGCCCCGCCATGGCCGCGCCCACCGCCACATCCGGGTTGCTGCGCGCCGCCAGCAAGGCGACTGCAAGCGACAACAGCGAGGCGAGCTGCGCCTGGCTTTGCGTGCCGAACAGCCGCGCCAGGTGGCTCTGCGTAACGTGCGAGATTTCATGGGCCAGCACGCCGGCGAATTCCGACTCGGAACGTGCCGAGAGGATCAGGCCGGTATGCACGCCGACGAAACCGCCGGGCAAGGCGAACGCATTGAGCATCGCGTCACGCACGACGAAGAACTCGAAGGGCTGGCGCGCACCCTCGACCTGTCCCGCCAGCTTCTGTCCCAGTTGATTGACGTAATCGGCGATCTCGGGATCATGCACATAAGCCGGATCGCGGCGGATATCCAGCATGATTTTCTCGCCCAGGCGCCGCTCGGCCTGCACCGACAGGCCGCTGCGCTCAAGTTCGCCAAGGTCGGGCAGGCCGTCCGCCTGGGCCAGGCCGACGGGCCACAGGAGTGCAAGCCAGAGCCACACGATCGCTTTCATACGGCTATGATACCGGCTCGACCGGTAGGTTCCGTTCCGCTAAATGCAAGAAAATGTCACAGGAAAATAGCCCGCTCACCCACTTCGATGCCGCCGGCCAGGCCCACATGGTCGATGTCGGCGCCAAGGCCGAAACGGCACGGCTTGCGCGTGCGCAGGGACGCATCCGCATGCAGCCAGCGACGTTCGAACTGATCCGCTCGGGCTCGGCGAAGAAGGGCGACGTACTGGGCATCGCGCGCATCGCGGCGATCCAGGCCGCCAAGCGCACCGCAGACCTGATTCCCCTGTGCCACCCGATCGCGCTGACGCGCGTCGCGGCCGAATTCGAACTGGATGAAGCCTCCAGCAGCGTCACCTGCACCGTGACGGCAGAAACCTTCGGCCGCACCGGCGTCGAGATGGAAGCGCTCACCGCCTGCAGCGCCGGCCTGCTGACCATCTACGACATGTGCAAGGCAGTGGATCGCGGCATGGTCATCGAGGAAGTGCGGCTACTGGAGAAAGCGGGCGGGAAATCGGGGCACTGGGCCGCGACCTAGTGCCGTCCCGCCAGGACTGACTTTCAGTGCGGCGCCGCGGACCGGGCGCAGTGTAGCCAATCGACGATTTCGCCTGCCGGTTGATAGCCCACCACGGTATCGATCAGCAGTTGCCGCATCGCCGGCACATCGTTCGCATCCAGCGCTGACTGGAGTGCGGCCAGCTTCAGCTCAAGCTCGGGCCAAGCCAGGAACTTTTCATGCGCCTTCATGATGCGCGGGTGGGCCGTCGGCTGGGGATCCTCGCCGATCAGCAGTTCTTCGTAGAGCTTTTCGCCCGGACGCAGGCCGGTCACCTTGATCTCGATATCACCTTCAGGGTTCTCCGCGTCTCGCACCGTCAGGCCGGACAACTCGACCATGCGCCGCGCCAGATCGCCGATCTTCACGGGCTCACCCATGTCGAGGACGAACACGTCGCCCCCATGCGCCATCGCGCCGGCCTGGATCACCAATTGCGACGCCTCGGGAATCGTCATGAAGAAGCGTGTCACGTCGGGATCGGTGAGCGTGATCGGCCCCCCATCCCTGATCTGCTGTCGGAACAGGGGAACCACCGATCCGGACGAGCCCAGCACGTTGCCGAAGCGCACCATGGTGAATTGCGTTCCGACGGTCTGTGCGGCCAGCGCCTGCAGCGCCATCTCGGCCAACCGCTTGCTCGCGCCCATCACGTTCGTCGGCCGCACCGCCTTGTCGGTACTGATGAGCACGAAATCCGCCACACCCAACTCCTGTGCCACCTGCGCGCACGTCAGCGTGCCGAACACATTATTGCGAATGCCTTCCGCCGGGTTGTGCTCCACCAGTGGCACATGTTTGTAGGCGGCAGCATGGTAAATGGTGTCCGGTCGGCGGACGCCCATGATTTCTCGCAGGCGGCGTGCATCGCAAGCCGAGCCGAGCAACGGGATGACTTCGGGACCGTCTACACTGGTTTCCTGCAACTCACGATCAATCTGGTAAAGCGCGAATTCGCTTTGCTCAAGGAGCAGAAGCCTCCGTGGGCCAATCTTCGTAATCTGACGGCAGAGCTCACTGCCGATCGACCCCCCCGCACCGGTAACCATGACCGTCTTGCCCTTGATGTCCTTGTCCAGCAGTGTCGCATCGGGCACGACGGCATCCCGGCCCAGCAGGTCATCGATATCCAGTTCGTGCAAGTCGGAAACATGGACGCGCCCTTGCGCCAGATCGGTGAGACCGGGCAAAGTGCGTACCGACACATGGGACTGCAGCAGTTGCTGCAAAATCTCATTGCGTCTCTGACGACTGGCCGAAGGAATCGCCAGCAGCACATCATGTATGTCTAGCGAACCCACCAACGCGGGCAGATCATTTGGCGCATAGATCGTCAGCCCGTTCATCACGCTGCCCTGCAAGCGCGGATCATCGTCGAGATAACCCGCTACGCGCATCTCGTGGCTGTTGGCCAATGCCGCCGCCAGTTGCCTGCCTGCACTGCCGGCGCCATAGATCATCACCTTCGGTAGGTTCATGCTTCTGACGATCCCCTGGTACATGTCGCCCAGCCAATAGCGGGCAAAGGCACGGGAAGCGCCGACAGCCAGCAGGAGCAGGATCGGTTGGATCAAACCCACGGTTCGCGGCACACCCGGCACGCCGATGGCAGTGAATATCGCCGCGTACATGAGTGCATAGACCAGTATCGCCTTGCTGACCGCCATCAATGCTTGCCAGCCGGCATAGCGAAATATCGCGCGGTACAAACCGGAAGTGACAAAGATCGGCAGGGCAAGGGCCAATGATCCGAGAATCGCCCAAAGTGGCATCCATTCCTGATCGTCCGACAATCTGACCCACTCGCCGAGGCGTAGGTAATACGCCAGCCAGACGGTCAGCACGCAGAGGCTCGCATCCATGCCCAGCGCCAGAAAGCGCTTCAGCGTGCGCGGCAGGGCCAGCAGGGAAGTGGCGGCTTTAATGAAGGGCATGAATATTGATCAGTGCGAAACACCATCGCGCCGCACTACCTTGATGAAGGTCATCCAGAGTATACGCAAGTCGAACCAGAACGATTCCTTTTGCATATATTCTGCATCCAGCTTGACCTTCTCGGGGATCGGCAGTTCATCCCGGCCGTTGACCTGTGCCCAACCGGTCAGCCCGGGTACCAGTTCATGCACGCCATACTGGGTGCGCAACGCAATCAGGTCATCCTGGTTGAACAATGCCGGACGTGGTCCAACAAAACTCATGTCACCCTTCAAAATGCTCCACAGTTGCGGCAACTCGTCGAGACTGGATTTGCGCAGGAAGGAACCGATCGGCGTGAGATAGGCCGCTGGATTCGACAACAAATGCGTGGCGACCGCCGGCGTATCGATACGCATGCTGCGGAACTTCGGCATGCGGAACACCCGATTGCCGCGACCAATGCGATCCGACCAATACAGGACAGGACCGGACGAAGAAAGTTTCACCGCCAGCGCGACCAGCAGGATCGGCAACGACAACAACAAGACTGCGGACGAGGCAAGAACAAAGTCAAACAAGCGCTTCATGGCAAGACTCTGCGCAAAGCGCGTACCCGCTGCCAGACAAGCGCCTTTGGCACAGTCATTGCCATGGCCTGCATACAGCGCTCCAGCCAACCCTGGCGATGTTGAAGCCTGTGAATAGCTTTCCCCAAATCGACATAAATCGATTGGCCGTAAGCCTCCTCGGCTTTGGCGATCGCTTGCCGCAACAATGGCAACCGGGGCTGCATCATGGCAAGATCGATCACATCGCGGTTAAAAATCCCGTCATCTCCCCATCGATCTGAATTGGCCAGCAGTTTGCTCGTCGCCAAATCAAGCAGCGTCAATGTTGAAATGCCGCAAACTTCATCATTATTCGAAGGGAGATCCAAATCGATCCTCCCCTCCAGAACGATTTCGAACTTGATAGGCAGGTCGCCAACCGCGAGCATCGTGCGGATTCCGTACTGATCGGCCCGAATTTCGCGGAGTTGCGTCACCGGCAGATGCCCCGACAACAGAATGGCAGTCATGCTACCGGTGCCTGTCAATAATTGGCGCAAGTCACGATAACAAGCAACATCCGACACCAAAAAGTCGATGTCGACCGATTCGCGATACTCGCCAAATCTGAGCACGATGGCGGTGCCCCCACCGAAAAAACATTTATGAACCTTCAATAGCGGGCCATTCAGGGCACCGAGAATTCGCGCGATACTTTGATGATGCGGACGTTCAAACATGGCTGCCCTGCCCCCCGAAACCCAGGCGCAATGCATCAATCAACTGACGTTCGCGTTCAGACAGTGCATTTTCATCAAGATGCCGCCAGTTGCGCTCATAGATATTCCATGCTTCCGAGGGCGTTAAAGTATCCGTTCCCTGCACCTGCCAAGCGAGTTGCATGAGTTGGGGATAGTCGGTCATGCGTATGCGTACCGGGATCCAGCCCTCACGACCCATCGTCTGGGGCGTATCCGTCGATTCAGCAGGGATAATCCCAAACTTCAACCCCAATGCCGCCATGGCATTGAGGTAGGCCCCCATGGTCACCGCCGGCTCGCCCTTTTCGATACGGTGCAACGTTACGCGCGACATACCGGCCGCTTCGGCCACAGTGGTGGCATTGATCCGAAGTGCCTTACGATAGGCACGAATTTGTCGCCCCAAGGCAACCAGATCGTCTGAAACATTTACAATAACCGGAATTTTTGCTGGCATTATGTTTCACATATTAACCATTCTATTCATTATGTCAATAATGAGAAACATATTCTAGTGACTTTATTACACTGCCAGCATCTCCCGCAGACCGTCCTCAAGACTAATCCGCGCCCGCCAGCCCAACTCCCGTTCGAGCCGTGCTGGCGAATAGCAGGCAGATCCCAGCAAACGCTCCACCACCTCAGAATTCAGCGGCAACGGTCGCCGCAACACCGCGCCAAGCGAATCGCCCAGCTTACCCCCTACTTTCAACACGCTCGCCGGCACGCTCCAGCGCAAAGTCGGCGCTCGCAGGACGGCACGAATCGCATCATAAATCTCCCGACCCGAATAGGCTCGAGGATCAGCCACGATGTACGTACGGCCATTCGCCGCAGGTGCTTCGGCAACCAGTCGCATCACGGCTACCACATCATCGAGATGCACGAGTGAACGCTTGTTGCCTGTTTCAGGTAAGGGCGGGAACCAGCCCGCACGAATCCCCCGGGCCAAGCGCTCGAGATTGCCTCGCCCGCCGTGGCCATACACCATCGCCAACCGCAGGTTGACCACATGCATGCCGTACCGAACACCCGCTTCCAAGACGGCATCCTCAGCCGCACGCTTGGCCTTGCCGTAGGGCGTGTTCGGCTCACCCGGCCAGTCCTCATCGACACATTGGTCACCCGGTTCGGCCATAGCCTTCACGCTGGAAAGAA
>CAZTWA010000090.1:6572-9974 GCA_964617225.1 uncultured Methyloversatilis sp. | reverse complement strand
TGCGGGCTGGGCGCTGCAACTGGGGCAGATGCCGAAGGCGCAGCTGCAGGTATTGAGGGCAAGGCAGAGCTCACGGCGAGGCTGCCCTTGGGTTGCATCTGCCAATAAAAATAGCCGCCGATCACGGCGATGGCGATCAGGGTTGCGGTGCCGACCACGATGGCAAAGCCATTGCCAACGACCGCCGCCGGTTGTTTCGCTGCAAAGACGTTTTGTGCCGCTTCGCGCGAAGGGGGAGTGGCACCTTTGGTTACAGAGACAGTAGGTTCGGATCCCCGGCTTTTGGTTTCGGCGAGCGCCCGGATGGATTTTTGAACCGTCGGGTCGGAGGTGAAAAACTGGTCGTCCAGTTCTTCGAGACGCTTCGGCAATTCGGGCAGGCGTCGGTTGATGTCCGCTTGCGGCAAAGTGGGCTCCGTTATTACCCGCGCGGTGCTGTCCTGTTCCGGCAAGGGTTCAAGCGTCAGGTTTTCCGTGCCCTCGTTATCCAAGCCGGCTGTTGGCAGGGTCTCCGAGGCTGCACCTTGCTGTTTTTGCTGCTCCGCCTTGCGGAGCGCGTCCATCAGCAAGCTCACTGACGCGTGCTCCCGAAGTCAAGTTGCTGTTGCGGGGGGCCAACCGGATTCTTCTCGAAGAAATCGCCGCGGGGCATCTGGTCACGATACTCGGCGTAATCCCCGTGAATGCTGGCATCCTTGATCACGACGGGGCGCAGGAAAACCACGAGTTCCGTCTTGCGGCGCGTGTCGTTGCGATTCTGGAACAGGTTGCCGAGTACCGGGATGCCGTGCAGACCCGGCACCGCCTGATCGGAATTGTCCAGGCTGTCCTCCATCAGTCCACCCATGACGGCGATGTTGCCGTTTTCTACACGCAGAATGGATTCCATCTCGCGCGTGCGGATGACCGGGATCTCATTCTTGATGCCGAGGCGCTGAAGTTCGGGGTGGGGATCGATCACGGTGCCATACTTGCGTGAAATGCTCGGGCGGATGTTGAGCAGCACCGTATCCTCGGCGCTGATCTGGGGCGTAACGTTCATCACCAGTCCGACCGGTACGGAATACAGGTTCGTGGTGTAGGTCGTGGTCGAGGCCGTCTGGTTGGTCGTTGTATCGGCCTTGATGGTGAAGTAGGCCAAGTTGTCCACCACCTTGAGAATTGCCGTCTGGTTGTTCAGCACCGACAGCTTGGGACTCGAGAGTACCCGGACGTTGCCAAAATCTTCGAGCAGTTTCAGGGTGGAAGAGAAAACCCCGCCGGAAGATGAGACATGGCGCACACCGAGAGTAAATAGCCCGGCACCGACTGCAGCCGGATTGGTCTGGGAGAGGGTGATCCCGGTGGCCAGCGCATTGGCGCGCATGCGGCTCCAGTCGATGCCCTGCTGATAGTTTTGCGAGAGGGTCACTTCGGCCACGGTTGCCTCGATCAGCACCTGGCGGCGGGCCGAACTCATGACCTGGTCGAGGAATTCCTGAACCTTTTCATGCTGGCGCCCCGATGCACGTACGCTGATGATCCCGCTTTCGGGATTGATGATCACCGACGCCGCTTCACGGAAAGTGGATTTCCGGGTGACGGTGACGCCGCTCTGTTGGAGGGTGGCCGGGTTGGGACTGGTTGCCAGATTGGTCGGAACATTCCCGCCACGCCCACCGGGAACAGGCGGCGTCGCCCCGGTCCCGGTCGTGGCCTGTTCGTCCTGCCGTTCGATGATCGTTTCACTCGATCCTTCGGGGAGCACTTTGTCGGTTTCGCGCAGCAGATCCTTGATGTTCTTCTCGAGCGTCTCCCAGAAACGGTTCTGGGACTTGTTCTCGATCTTGGTCAGGGAATTGTTGCTGCCGGTCGCGGCCGCTGCGCCCCCGCTCGCCGTGGCACCTGCCCCCGTGGATGCGATCTGGGTGGTGACCGCGACAACGCCGCTGGTATCCCGCGACATGTTCACGTAATCGACCCTGTAGGTGCGCAGGAAGGGCGTATCGGGCATGACCGCGAGGTTTGGGCCATCAAGTTCCCACCGGACATCAACTTGTTTAGAGATTCTGGATAGCAGTTGCTGCAGGGTCTGGTCGATTGCGTTGAGAGTCACCATGCCTTCGATGCCGGGGTGAATGTCGACGTTCAGCTTGGCGTCGCGGGCCAGGGCAAAGAGCAACTCCTGTACGCGGACGTTGTTGACGACAACACTGTAGGTTTCGGTCTTGGCAGCCGCTCTGGGTTTCGGCAGGGCCGGCGTCTGGAGTACCGGCGGCGGGATTTGTGCCGTCCCGCCAGCGCTGACTTTCTCGGCCCGCAGATGGTTGTCGCCCGGCGGCTGGATGGGCGCGTTGCTGCAGGCGGATACCGCGAGGGTGAGCAGCGAGATCAGTAAGTGCTTTTTCATGGCCTGTGTCCGACCGGGTAATAGGATGGTTGCATTGATCATATCACCCGAAGAAGTGTTGGCAACCATTTGAATATCCTAGAAGTTCAGTGTCAATTCTGTTTCGTGGCGCGGCCATCCGGCTTGAGCCTGACAGCCTGGCGCGGGTAGGGGCGATAGCGTTTGAGTTCCGCAGGCAATGCATTCAAGACATTAACGGCATCCTTATGCGAAGCATAATCCCCGAAAGTGATGCCATAGCGGTCTCTCTTGTCGATATTGAGGTGATAAACCCGGACTTGCCCAATTTCGAGGCCGGCGTTGCGAACCTTCACGAGAAAAGCCTCGACTTGCTCCGGACTGTCGGCGTCGATTGCCGTGAATAGCTGCACGAACCAGCGGTTGTCGGGGACCGAATCCAGCCAGGAACGACTTTCGATCAACAACTTATCGAGCAACGGGGTAGCGCTGACTTTCTCGGGCGTCGCTGCAGGAGTTTCAGCAGGTTTGGCCTCCGCTTGGGGGGTAACAGGCGCGGTTTCCGGCTTCGCAGTCGGCATGGGTGGTTCGGCCGGGCTGGCGGGCGGGGCGGTGGTCTGGGGTGATGCAACGGGTGCAGGATCGGGCGCCTGGGTCGAGACCTGCCAAAGCAGGACCAGGGCGAGCATGCCCAACGCCCCGCCGGCCGCCCAGAGCAGACCCATGGCGCCATTGCGTGCCGGCTTTCTTGTGGGGGCTTGATGGGAAGAAAACTCAGAATCCTTGACGGCAGCCTCGGTTTCCTTGAGGCCGACCTGGTGCGTGCCGTTGGCGAAGGAGGCGAGCAGGGCCTTGTCGGCGAGGATGTTGATGCGACGGGTCAGGCCTTCGGAAACCTTGGCAATGCGCTTGAGGGCTTCGGGTGCAAACACGCTGGGCCCATGGTATCCGGCCGCACGCATGCGGAAGTCGAGGTACTGGGCGATATCGTCGTGAACCAGCGGTTCGAGATTGAAATTGTGGGTAATGCGTTCGCGCAGTTGGCGCATGTCGGC
>CAZTWA010000090.1:0-6472 GCA_964617225.1 uncultured Methyloversatilis sp. | reverse complement strand
GCCAGCGCATAGAGGATGTCCTCGCGCGACAACGAAGGATTGGCCAGATAGATGATGACGACGCTTGCCGGCAGGCGCTCCATCAATACCCGGCAAAGCATGGTCTTGCCGCTGCCGACCTCGCCACTGATTTTGACGATGCCCTCGTCGTGGGTGATGGCGTAGAGCAGGGCTTCCAGCGTGGCACCACGATTGGCGCCCGAGAAGAAGAAGTCTGTATGCGGCGTGATGCGGAAGGGCGGTTCGGCGAGGCCGTAATGTTCCAGGTACATAGCGTGTCTATGGGGCGGTCGATGTGTCGTGCGCCCGTTCCCGGGCGAGCGTTTCAAGGCGGTTATAGAGCGTGGTGCGGTTGATGCCGAGCAGTCGTGCCGCCTGACTGATGTTGCCGTTCGCCATGCGTCGGGCCGCCTCGATGTAGGCATCCTCCCAGCGCAGCAGGGTGGCATCGAGGTTGAAGTGGCCCGATTGTTCAGTCAGGTTGCGGCTCGCGCTTTCGATCATGGCTTCACGCTCGGCGGGCAGCGCTGCCGCGACTTCCTGGGGGTCGAACTCCTCGGCCAAGGTTTTCGCGTCGATGTTTTGTCCCGGAAAGCGTGCCGAGAGGCGAATGACGATGTTGCGCAGTTCGCGCACATTGCCCGGGAAGTCGTATTCGCGCCAGAGCTTTTCCGCGGCGGGCGCGAAGCTGAAGGGCGCCTGGTGGAACTGGCCGGCGATTTGCTGCCTGAAGTGGTCGAGCAGCCGCAGGCGATCGCTGCCCAGATCGCGCAAGGGCGGCACCGTGATCGTGAATACGGACAGGCGGTGGTAGAGGTCGGCGCGGAAGCGGCCTGCGCGCACCTCGTTCTTCAGGTCGCGATTGGTGGCGGCAATGACACGAGCGTGCGACTGGCGCGGCTGGGTTTCGCCGACGCGCTGGTATTCGCCGTTTTCAAGCACGCGCAGCAGCTTCGGCTGCAGATCGAGGGGCAACTCGCCGACTTCGTCCAGCAACAGCGTACCGCCCGCCGCCTCTTCAAAAAAACCGCCGCGCGTGCCGGTTGCCCCGGTAAATGCCCCCTTCGCATGTCCGAACAGCGCAGGTTCGACGAGCGTGGGGGCGATGGCTGCGCAATTCAGCGTCACATAGGGTTGTTGGTTGCGCTGGGACAGCTTGTGCAACGCGGCAGCGGCCAGCTCCTTGCCACTGCCCGACTCTCCCTCGATCAATACCGGGAAGGGGGCATCAGCGTATTGCCGCAGCTGTAGGCGCAGTTTCTGCATGGCCGGGCTATCGCCGAGCATGGCGAGGTCGGCATCGTCCGGTTGTCCGGTTGGGATGTCGAGGAGTTGCCGCAGGAGTTCGCGCAGGCGATCCGGCGCGACCGGTTTCGGGATGAATTCGAGCGCGCCCAACGAACGGGCATGGCGGGCATTGGCGCTGTCGTTTTGGCCCGACAGGACGACGATGCGGATCTGGGGCGAGCTGGCGAGCAGGTCGCTGATGAGCGCGAAACCCTCCTGGGGGCGATGTGGGGTCGGCGGCAAGCCGAGATCGACCAGTGCGACGTCGGGGGGCGCCGGTTGCGCCTTGATCCAGTGCATCGCCTCGGGGCGGCTGGCGGCGAGGGCAACCTCGAAGTCCTTTTCCAGATAAAAGCGCAGGGTATCCGCAATCAACGGGTCGTCATCGACGATCAGCAGGGTGGGGCGCGCTTGGTCGGAGGGTGTCATTGAAATCGATCTTACCCGGTCGAACTGCCGTGATAAATCGAAAAACAGCACCCCAAAGGGGCGGTTTGTCGTGGATCGTCCGCGTTTCTCGCCGTTCATGGCCCGAAGGCGGCCACGGGCTGCGGTTATAATCCCCACTGATTTTTTTACATACTTGCCTGTGTCATCCGAACCCCTCGTTCAGATCAACAACCTCAACTTTGCCTACGACAGTCGTGCCATCCTGACCGGGATCAACATGACGATTCCGCGCGGCAAGGTGGTCGCGATCATGGGACTGTCGGGGTGCGGCAAGACAACGACGCTGCGGCTGATCGGCGGGCAATTGAAGCCGAGCTCCGGTGAAGTCCGGGTGGCTGGCCAGGTGGTCCATGAACTCGACGATTCCGGACTGTATGGCATGCGGCGCCGGATGGGCATGCTGTTCCAGTTTGGCGCCCTATTTACCGATATGTCGGTTTTCGACAACGTGGCGTTCCAGATGCGCGAGCATACCGACCTGACCGAGGACCTGATCCACGACCTGGTCCTGATGAAGCTGCATGCCGTCGGATTGCGTGGTGCTTACCATCTCATGCCCTCCGAGCTCTCTGGTGGGATGGCGCGTCGCGTTGCGCTGGCGCGGGCTATTGCGCTCGATCCGATGCTGATCATGTACGACGAGCCCTTTGCCGGGCTCGACCCCATCTCGCTTTCCATCGTCGGTGAGTTGATCCGCAAACTCAACGACGCGTTGGGCATCAGTTCGATCGTCGTCACCCACGATGTTCAGGAATCCCTGAAAATTGTCGATTACGTCTATTTCATGTCGGCAGGCAAGGTCGTGGCCGAAGGGACGGCCGAGGACATCCGGAACTCGAAGGAGCCTTTTGTGCATCAGTTCATCTGGGGCGAAGCCGACGGCCCGGTCAATTTTCACTATCCATCGCGGCCCTACGGCGACGAACTGATGGAACAACCGGACAAACCGCAGAGGTGGTGGTCTTGAGCCCCGTCGAATTAGTGCGGCAACTCGGCCACCGGGTGACCGACCGACTCTGGCGACTTGGTTTCGCGAGCCGTTTTCTGTTGATGACGGTGCTGAATTCCGGCACGGCACTGAGGCGTTTTCACCTGACCATCCGGGAAATCTATTTCACCGGCGTCCTTTCCCTCATCATCATCCTGGTTTCTGGTCTGTTCGTCGGCATGGTGCTCGGCCTGCAGGGCTACGACACATTGCAGCGTTATGGCTCTTCGGAGGCACTCGGCATTCTGGTTGCCCTCTCATTAGTACGTGAGCTCGGCCCTGTCGTGGCGGCCCTGCTCTTCGCGAGCCGGGCGGGTTCGGCGATCACGGCCGAAATTGGCCTGATGAAGGCGACCGAACAACTGTCAGCCATGGAAATGATGGCCGTTAACCCGATCGCCCGCGTTGTGGCGCCACGCTTCTGGGCCGGCGTGATCTCGATGCCCCTGCTGGCGGCACTGTTTTCCGCAATGGGTGTGCTCGGCGGCTACCTGGTTGGCGTGCATTTGATCGGCGTCGACGAGGGGTCGTTCTGGTCGCAGATGCAGGCCGCCGTGGATTTTCGCCAGGACATCATGAATGGTGTTATCAAGAGCTGTGTCTTTGGCATCATCGTGACCTGGATTGCCGTGTTCGAGGGCTATGATGCCGACCCGACCGCCGAAGGCGTTTCCCGTGCCACCACGCGCACCGTGGTGACTTCTTCGCTGGCCATCCTGGCTGCCGACTTTGTCTTGACCGCATTCATGTTCAGGGGAATTTGATGAACCGTGCCGTAATTGATCTCTGGGTTGGGCTTTTTGTTGCCATCGGGCTGGCCGCGTTGTTGTTTCTGGCCCTCAAGGTCGGTAACCTAAGTTCCACAGATGTGGGTGAAACTTATGCCATTCAGGCACGTTTTGATAATATCGGCGGACTGAAGGTGCGTGCGCCGGTGAAAAGCGCGGGCGTGGTGGTGGGCCGGGTCGGTGATATAAAGTTCGATCTCGACAGCTACACGGCGCTGGTGACGATGCAAGTTGACAAGCGTTACCAGTTTCCGCGCGACACGTTTGCCACCATCAACACGTCCGGCTTGCTGGGCGAGCAATATGTTGGTTTCGATGTGGGCGGTGATCCGGAGATGCTCAAGGCCGGTGAAACGATGATGAAGACGCAATCGGCGATCGTGCTGGAAAAACTCATCAGCCAGTTCATGTTCAGCAAGGCAGCGGAAGAAGACGGTAAGAAATAGCCCTGAAAGGTGCAAAGGATGAATTCGAAAGCGATGGTCAAACACCTCAAGTCCCTGCTGGCTGCCATGGCGATGGCAGGCCTGCTCGGCGGCTGCGCGACCTCGGGTAATCCCAAGGACCCGATCGAGGGATTCAACCGTGCCATGTTCGCCTTCAACGAGGGCCTGGATACGGTGCTGATCAAGCCTGTCGCCCAGGGCTACGATGCCGTGCTGCCGACCCCGGTGCGTACCGGGGTAACGAATTTCTTCGGCAATATCGCCGACCTGTTCATCGGTGTGAACAACCTGTTGCAGGGCAAGCCGGATCAGGCCGTCAGCGATATCGGCCGGGTATTGATCAACAGCACCGTGGGTATCCTGGGAATTTTCGACGTGGCGACCGAGGCGGGCCTCGAAAAGCACGAAGAAGATTTCGGCCAGACCTTCGGCCGTTGGGGTGTTGGCAATGGCGCATACGTCGTGATACCGGTCTTCGGTCCGCGCACGGTACGCGATACCGCCGGCCTTGTGCTGGATGTGGCGGTCGACCCCGTCGGCAACGTTGACCATGTCGCCACGCGGAATTCTCTTGCTGCCCTGCGCCTGATCGATACGCGCGCCGACCTGCTGCCGGCCGACAAGGTGATCGAGGAAGCCGCCCTCGACAAGTATGCCTATGTGCGTGACGGTTACTTGCAGCGCCGCCGCAATCTGGTGCATGACGGCAACGCGCCGCGCGAACAAGACTGATACCTGCCTTCGCAAGGACTGACCATGAAAACCCTGCTGGGCCTGCTGGCCGCTTTTCTTTTTTCTTCCACTGCCATCGCCGCCGATCTGGCGCCGGATGTGCTCGTCAAGAATGTGACCAATGAAGTGCTGGACGCCGTCCGCAAGGACAAGGACCTCCAGAACGGCAACTCCAAGAAGACGTTGGAAATTGTCGAGACGAAGATCCTGCCGCACTTCAATTTCCATCGCATGACCCAGTTGGCAATGGGGCGCGAGGGCCGCCAGGCGACGCCCGAACAACTCAAGATCCTGGTCGATGAGTTCCGCAACTTGCTCGTACGCACCTATTCCAAGGCCCTGACGGAATTCCGCAATCAGGAAATCACGTTCAAGCCCCTGAAGTTCTCGCCGGCCGATACGGACGTCAAGGTGCGTACCGACGTCAAGCAGACCGGCGGCAAGCCGATGCAGCTCGACTACTACCTGGAAAAAACGGCCGCCGGCTGGAAGGTCTACGATGTGGAGGTCGGTGGCGTGAGCCTCATCACCAACTACCGCTCCACTTTCGGTCAGGAAATCCAGAAGAACGGTGTCGATGGCCTGATTCGCAGTTTGCAGGCGAAGAACAAGTCCTGAAACGCCGTCAGCCTGATCAAGTGGCCGCGCCCCTGATGCAATCTGAAGCCGAAAGTTCTGCCGTGTCCGGCGGCATGACGACCGACAATGCCGCCACCCTCCTCGCGCAGGGTGTTGCCGCAGTGGGCCAAGGCAAGACCCGCTTCAACCTTGCAGAAGTGACGGAGATCGATTCTTCCGGCCTGGCGGTCCTGTTCGGCTGGCAACGCGCGGCCCAGGCCCAGGGCAAGACAATCACCATCGACAATCCGCCGCAGACCCTGCGCAGCCTTGCCGACGTTTATGGGGTGGGTGAACTCCTGCCGCTGTCCTGATTCATCGTTCACTGGAACATCATGCTTCTGCCACAAGAAATCGAAGGCTGGATTCGTGCCGGCCTGGAATGCGAACTCCTTGCCGTCGAAGGTGACGGTCGTCACTTCGAGGCGCTCGTCGTCAGCAAGGCGTTTGAAGGGTTGAGCCGCGTGCAACGCCAGCAATGCGTCAATGCCGTGTTGCGCGAGCACTTCGAGTCCGAGGCGCTGCATGCGCTTTCGATGCAATGCCTGACGCCTGCCGAGGCAAAGGAGCGCGGCCTCCTTGGATAAGTTGCTGATCGAGGGCGGCTCCGCCCTCGCCGGCGAGGTCGCCATTTCTGGCGCCAAGAACGCCGCCTTGCCCCTGCTGTGCGCGGCGCTGCTGACGCGTGAACCGCTGACGCTGACCAACGTTCCCGAGCTGAACGACATCGCCACCATGCTCAAACTGCTTACGCAGATGGGCGTGAAGGTGACGCAGGACAAAGTCAGCGCTGGCGGGACGGCACTCGCGACCGTTACCCTCGACGCCTCCGGCTTGGACAATCCGGTCGCCCCCTACGAGCTGGTCAAGACGATGCGCGCCTCGGTGCTGGTGCTCGGCCCGCTGACCGCGCGCTGCGGTGAAGCGCGCGTTTCGCTGCCCGGCGGCTGTGCAATCGGGGCCCGCCCCGTCGACCAGCACATCAAGGGACTCACCGCGATGGGTGCCGAGACAAGCGTCGAGCACGGCTACGTGCATGCGCGCACAACGGCTGCGAGTGGGCGGCTCAAAGGTGCGCGCCTGTTCACCGACATGGTGACGGTGACCGGCACCGAGAACCTGATGATGGCGGCCTGCCTCGCGGATGGCGAGACCGTGATCGA
>CAZTWA010000089.1:8949-10016 GCA_964617225.1 uncultured Methyloversatilis sp. | reverse complement strand
GTCTCGCAGGAGCAGAAGAACCTCAAGCAGGTGATGCTCGGCGTGCTCGATGCCGTGCGCGACGAATCGAACGAGAAGGACCCCGTGCGTATCGTGCTGGAGCCGCGCACGTCGAAAGTGCCGCAGGACGAGTTCATGGCCGTGCTGCTGGCACGCACCAGCCTCGAAGCCAATGTGTCGGTCAACATGACCATGATGGGCACCGACGGCCGGCCGGCGCAGAAGAATCTGCTGACAATGCTGCACGAGTGGGTGCAGTTCCGCCATGCCACGGTCGAGCGCCGCTCCGCCCACCGACTTGCCGAAGTCGAGCGCCGCCTGCACATCCTTGCCGGTCGCCTGCTGGCCTTCCTGTCGATCGACAAGATCATCAAGACGATCCGTGAGGCCGACGAACCCAAGGCCGAGCTGATGGCCAAGTTCAAGCTCTCGGAGATCCAGGCCGAGGACATCCTCGAAATCCGCCTGCGCCAGCTCGCGAAGCTCGAAGGCATCAAGATCGAGCAGGAACAGCAGGCCCTCGAAGCGGAAGCGAAGGAATTGCGCCGCATCCTCGAAGACCGCAACGCACTCACCAAACTCGTCGTGCGCGAGATCACCGAGGACGCCAAGAAATTCGGCGACGACCGCAGGACACTGATCGAAACCGTTGCCCCGGTCACCTCAGCCGAGGTCGCCATCCCCGACGAACCGGTCACCGTGATCGTCTCGAAGAACGGCTGGGTGCGCACCCGTCAGGGCCACGGCATCGATCCCGCCAGCATCGCCTACAAGACCGGCGACTTCCCCTGGCTGGTGCAGGAAAGCCGCACGATCTGGCCGTTGGTGGTCATCGATACCCACGGCCGCGCCTACAGCGTACGGGTCGCCGACCTGCCCGGCGGACGGGGCGACGGTGTGCCGATCACGACGCTCGTCGATTTCCAGGACGGCGGCAAGCCTGTCCAGGCCCTCACCGATGCGCCGGAAACCCAGTACCTGTTCGCCAACTCGGGCGGCTATGGCTTCATCGCGAGCATCGGCGACCTCGTTTCGCGCAACCGCGCCGGCAAGGCCTTCATGAGCCT
>CAZTWA010000089.1:0-8849 GCA_964617225.1 uncultured Methyloversatilis sp. | reverse complement strand
AAAGTCAGCGCTGGCGGGACGGCACACACCGTTGCGGCGATTACGGCGAGCAGCCGGCTGCTGTTATTCCCGCTGGCCGACGTCAAGACAATGGCCAAGGGGCGCGGCACCATCCTGCAGGATGTCGGTCCGAAGGACGAACTCGCCGCAGTGGCCGTCGGTGCGGACAACTTCGTCGTCTGCGGGACCGGCCGGGGCGGCAAACCCACCGAATGGAAACTGCCCGGCAAGGACGTGGCCGACTACCGCGGCCAGCGCGCCCGCAAGGGCCACGCGATTGCCGCCAAACTGAAGCCCAACGGACTGATGGGGCTTATGTTTGGAGAATAATTTCACGCTGGTATAATCCGTAGGTCTATGAGTACCGATAAAAAAGAACCCGCGACGCGCTACTGCTATCACTGCCGCATGCATCATCCCGTGGAGGAGATGAAGCTGCTGGTCACCAAGACAGGATCGCGCTGGCGCTGCATCAAGAGCATCGAGGCCGTGAAGCGTTCCAAGGAGGACCGGGACGCTTACGGACGGCAGGTTTCGGCTGCCAATCAGGCCGAAGCCTCGGGCCGCGCGCGCATGCTCAACAAGATCCAGCAGGGCCGCTAAGCAACGCGAAGGTTAAGCACTGCGCTGGCCGAGGGCTGCCTGCAGCCCCGACATGCGTTCCGCACGCTGCGAGATCGCCGTGCGCAGCACGTTTTCGCCCGTATGCAGAAGCACCTGCCGCTTCGCCCGCGTCACACCGGTATAGACCAGTTCACGCGTCGCCACCTGCGACAGGTTGGCCGGCAGCACGAGCAGGACCGTATCGAACTCCGACCCCTGCGACTTGTGGATCGTCATGGCCCAGGCCGGTTCCCACGCCGGCAAACGTGACAGCGGAATCCAGCGCAGCTGTGCATCTGCCGTCATGAAGCAGGCCTTGAGCGCGCCGTCCGCAGGATCCGGCAGCATCAGCGCGATATCGCCGTTGAACACGCGCAGCAAGGCATCATTGCGCAACACCATCAGGGGCGTTCCCGGTGCGGGCAGCAGGCGATTGTCGGCGGACAATGCTCGGTTGATCGCACCGGCATCCTGCCGGTGGGCGCACAGCACCCGGAAGCGATTGAAGCGCTCGAACAGTTCCTGTGCCGGCAGGCCGGCCGCAACACCTTCCCGGTATGACGCATATCCTGCGCGGGCGACGGCAACGGGCTCGGAGGAACCACCCGGCGGCAACCAGACGAGATCGCCACCCTCCGCTTGCAACTGGTCGATCGTGCCCGCCGCATCACCCGTCCGCAGGCATTCGGCGAGACGGCCGACACCGCTCTCCGCACTGAAGCGGAAACTGGTACTGAGCGTTGCCACGGCACCCGCGAGTTGCGGGCTGTCGCACAGGTCGGCGAAGACCGCGCCTGCCTCGACCGCGGACAACTGGTTCCGATCGCCGAGCAGGATCAACTGCGCCGCCGCCGGCAGCGCATCGAGCAGGTGGGCCATGAGGGACAGGTCGATCATCGAGGCCTCGTCGACAACCAGCACGTCCGCGGCCAACGGGTTGTCGCGATGATGACGGAAGCCGCTGCCATCAGCCCGCACCCCCAGCAGGCGATGGAGGGTGCGCGCCTCCGCCTCGACCGTCACGCCGGCCGAGCGCAAGGCCTCGGTCATGCGTGCAGCGGCCTTGCCCGTCGGCGCGGCGAGCAGGATGCGCTGCGTCGGGTTGCGCGACTGCAGCAAGCCGATGATGCGTGCCAGCGTATGTGTCTTGCCGGTGCCGGGACCGCCCGAGATCAGCGCCAGCCGTCGCCCGAGCGCGATGCCTGCCGCCTGGCGCTGCCCGGCATCCGCGAAGCGCGCCTCCAGTTCGGCCGCAAGTTCGCTCCCCAGGTCGATCACTCCGCCAGCACGTGCCAGCAGATCCGCGGCGACGCGTTGCTCGTAATCCCAGTAGCGGCGCAGATAAAGACGCTGCCCATCCCAGGCCAGCGGCGTCCAGTCCGCGCGGCCACCGACGCAGTCGAGCGCTGGCAGTTGCGCGCGGAAAGCGGCGCGCGCCGCGGCGTCCAGTTCCGCCGCCCACGGGCCCCAGCCGGCATCCCGTTCCAGATCGGCACAGACGTGGCCCGACAGCGTCGCCAGGCTGGCCAAGGCGGCGGCGCGCTCCACCATCGGATTACCCGCGCCGAGAAAGTGCGCGAAATGCCGGACGATGGCGGGCAGCCCGGACAGGCTCATGGCGTCGTCCCTTCAAGGAAGGCTTCGATGTCATCCACAGTCGGACGGCTGAAATGGATGCCGTTGTTCCCGCCGGGGCCCATGCCGCGCAGGAACAGATAGAACACCCCGCCGAAGCTGCTTTCCCAGCCGGACTCGGGCTCGCGCAAGGCCAGCGCCCGTTTCAGCGCGGCGGCATAGATGCGCAGCTGCACGTCGTAGCGGTGCTGGCGCATCGCGGCTTCGAGCGCCGGCAGCGCATAGTCCGCTGCCTGTGTGCCGAGCCAGTTCGATTTCCAGTCGACGATGTACCAGCGGCCGGCATGGCGAAACACCAAATCGATGAAGCCTTTCATGTAGCCGGCCTGCGCGGCTGGCGAACCAAGCGGAAAGGCAAACTCAAGTTCGACGAGTCGCTCGGTACGCGGAATGTCGGCGAGCTTTAGGCCTGTCTCATCGAGAGGCGTGGCCAGCACATCCGCCACGAGCCGCTCCAGCGCCGGCTGCCAATCGGGGGCGTAGCCGAATGCCGCCAGTACCGAAGCAGCCGTGGGGCCGATCGGTGTGCGGCCCTGGAAATCGATGCGCTCGAACAGCGCATGCAGGCAACTGCCTGCCCGCGTGCCGCGCGGGAAGGCATGGATGCTGTCGAAAGTCAGTGCTGGCGGGACGGCATCAAAGGCTACCACCGCATCGCGGTCAGCGCTTTCCGCCTCGTCGGCCAGTTGCGCGGCAAGCGAGGAAAAGCTCTGTACCCGCCATGGCGTAGGAATCCGTCCCGCAAAGCGGCGCGGTGCCCGCTCCGGTTCTGCAGCCGTCGGCACTGGCGGCGCCGCGCCGTCCGTCGGCAATGGCACGACGCGCAGCGTGCCGGCCATGCCGGCGGCCCTGGCGTGCAAGTCATCCACCAGCGCCGCCTCGTCACGCGCGGCCAACCCATTCGCCAGGACGGTGCGCGGTTCCTCGTCACCCATCTCGCGCGGACCGAACAGCAACCAGGCCAGCGGCGAGCGTTCGCACTGGTTGACCTTGCCCCAGGCGATCACGCAGCGATGCTCGGCCCGCGTCAGCGCAACATAGGCAAGACGCAATTCCTCGGCAGCCGCCTCGCGCTCCGCCAATGTTCGCAAGTCATCGATGCGCGCGGAGCCGAAGTCGAGACAGGCCTGGCCGTCGCGATGCGCGAGCACCGGCCAGTCATCCTTCCGTTCCTTCGACGCGAAGCACAGGAAGGGGCAATACACGACGGGATACTGCAAGCCCTTCGCGGCATGCAGCGTCACGATGCGCACCAGTTGGGCATCGCTGTCGAGCCGCAACTGGCTCTCTTCCTCTTCCTGCTGCGCGCGCTGCCGGGCGATGTGCCGCGCCAGTCCCTCGGCATCGAGTGCTGCACCCTGCTCCGCCGCCTGCAGCAGTTCCGCCAGATGGCGGTAATTGGTCAGCCGCCGCTCGCCATCCGGCCGGGACAGGACGCGCGCGACGACATTTTCGCGGCGCAGGACACGGCGCCACAGGGCCATGAAGCCGTGATCGCGCAACCACTGCAGGTCCCCATGGAAACGATCGAGGCGCTCGCTCCACGCGGCCTCGTCGTCGCGCCAGGCCGCCAGTTGCGCTGCATCCGCGCCCAACAAGACCGTGGCCAGCGCGGCGCGCACCAAGCCTTCGCGGGAGGGCGCTGCCACGGCAAGCAGCAGGCGTTCGACCTCTTCGGCTTCGTCGCTGTGCCAGACGCTGCCGCCCCCGATGCTGACGCTCGGGATCCCATGGCGGGCCAGTGCCTGGCGCACCGTCTCGCCCTCGCGGCGCTTGCGGACCAGTACCGCGATGTCGCCGCCCACCAAGGCGCGGCTTCCCAGTCGCGCCTGGCCACTCTCGCCGAGACGCAGCAAGCGGGCGATGTCCGCCGCCACCGCCTCGCTGAGGCTGTGCTGTGCCGCCTCCTTGGTGAAGCTTTTCGCCTCGGGTGACTTTTGCAGCGTCCAGAGGGTCAGCGGCGCCAGGCCATCGTCGATGACGCAGGGCGTGCGCTCCATGATTGCGGCGCGCGCGGGAGAAAAGGGCATGCCGTCGAGCAGGAAGGGGCGCGGCCGGTCGAACAGCGCATTCACGGCCGCGAGCAGCGGCGGATCCGAGCGCCGGTTTTCGAGCAGCGCATAGCCGGTATCGGCCTGGCTGCGTGCCTTGAGGTAGGCGAACACATCCGCCCCGCGAAAACCGTAGATCGCCTGCTTGGGGTCGCCGACGAAAATCAGCGGACACTGCGCAGCTTCACTGGCATCCTGTTGCCCGAAGAGGCGCGTGAAGATGCGCAGTTGCAGTGGATTGGTGTCCTGAAACTCATCCACGAGCGCAACCCGGTAACGCGCCCGCAAATCGGCGACGAGTTTCGCGCCCATTGGCCCATCGAGTGCCTGCGCCAGGTCGATCAACTGGTCGTCGTAGGTCTGCAGGCCACCACGCCGCTTCCGGTTGGCGAGTTCGGTGCGCGCCGACAACAGGAAATCGCGCATCCAGCGGCGCGTCGCCTGCTCGAAGGCGCTGGCCAGCCAGGCCGCCGCCGACAGCAGGTCATCGACTGCGGCGAATAAGGGATGCTCGGGTTCGGGACTCGTCTTGCTGCGCCCCTGCAGGATCTTCTCGCGACCAAGCAACACCATCCCGTCCGGCACGGGCAGGTTCTGCGCACTCCCATGCAGCCAATGGGCTGTCGTGGCGAGGGCCGCATCGATCTTGGCCGCAGGGTAGATGTTCCGTTTCAGGTTCGCGCCGGCCAGCCACGCCTGGATTTCGGCGGTCCCTGCGGACCACAGTCTGCGGACGCGCGCTACCGCCGCATCGAAAGCGTGTTCGCTTGCCCGCCAGTCGGTCTCTTCCGGCGCATCGACGCAGGCGTCGATGCGACCGAGATGCGATTCGACGCACCCCGCCAGACCCACCGGGCCCTGGACGTGGTCGATCAGCCACTGCGCCCAGCGCGGCGAGGCCGTGGCGAGCTCGCGCCGCCACGCGTCCCGTGCCACCGCGGCCAGCAACTCGCCCTGATCGGCCAGCAGTTCGCGCTCGAAGGCCTGGCCCGCAGCCAAGGCAGTTTCGCCAAGCGCGCGCTGGCAAAAACCGTTGATGGTGAAGATCGCGGCCTCGTCGAAACTCTCGATCGCCAATCGCAACCGGACCCGCGCTTCCACGGCATCCTGCCGTTCGAGCAACGCGCGCAGATAAGGCTCCTCGGCCGTGCCGGATTCGAAAGCGGCCAGCGCCTCGACCAGGCGGGTACGGATGCGGCCACGCAACTCGCCGCTCGCCGCACGCGTGAAGGTGACGACGAGGATGCGGCCAACCTCCAGCTTCGCTTCCAGCAGCAAGCGAAGCATCAGGGCGGCCAGCGTCCAGGTCTTGCCGGTGCCGGCCCCGGCCTCGATCAGCCGCATGCCGCTCAGCTCGACCTCGAACGGCGATTTCAGGGGAACGAAATGCCGCTCAGTCATCGTCCCTGCCCTCCCCGCTTTCCAGGGCGCGGCGCAGCGGCGCGAAGATGCGCTGGGCCAATGCCTGGAACGCGTCGCCGAGCGGATCGTCCGGGCTGTCGCGCAAGGCCAGCCGGATGTACGGGTCATCGCGCTCGCCGGCAATCTTCTGGAAATCGTTGCCGTTCCAGGCGTCCTTCCAGCCCTTCTGCATGCACCAGGCCCAGGACGTGTTGGCGTAGAACGGCAGGGCCTGTCCTTGACCGGCGCGATAGAGGGCGAGCAGGTCGGCGAGAATCGGCTGGGCCTGCGGTTCGGGACCGAGTTGCAGCACGCCGTCGGTGGCAACCAGCAGGCTGCGCAGCGGCACGTCCGAGGGCTGGGCAATATTCAGCAGCAGGTGGTCGAGCCACAGCGCCAGGCGGTCCTGCGCCCGCAACTTGCCGAGGCGCACGCGCCACAGGCCACGATCCGACAATCCGCCGAGGCGTCCCTGCAGAAGCAAGCCCTGCGCCTCGAACCGGACATCCACATCTTCCCGGCGCTGGCCTTCGATCCACGGCTGCAGCGCCTGCCAGAGCGGCAAGGCCGACGCCTGTGCGGCTTCCACCGCCAGGTCGCCGGCAACCCCGAGGGGCAGCCAGCCGCGCGCGCGCAGCACCGTCGCCAAATGGTCCACGGGTTCCCCGGCGACGAGCCCGTCGAAACAGGCGGCACGCAAGCGATAGGCTTCCCGGTGATCCGGAACGAAGGGTTCGTGAATCTCGAGCAGTTCCTCGCGCTCTTCGAGATGGATGCCCAGACCCTCGCGCATGAAATAACGCACCGGATGCGCAAAATACCGACGCAACTCCGGCAGGCTGATTTCATCGAGGTCTGCGGCTTCGAAGTGAAGTTCGCGCGGAATGAATGGCGGCGCCACAGGGAGCGGCGCGCGGGCGGCATGCTCGGCATCGAAACTGAACAGGCGCGGATCGCCTGCAGCGAAATAGTCTGTGCTGAAGGGCTGTAGCGGATGCTGCACGACCAGTGCTTCAGCCGCCCGGCCGGTCATCTGCGCCACGCTGTCGACGAGTTCGGCGAGCGGCGCGGCGGGCGGCAATTCGACGTTGCTGCGGGGATCCCGCCCCGCATACGTCACGATGAGGGCGTCCGCCGCACACAGCAGCGCTTCGAGAAAGGCGTAGCGCTCCTCGCCGCGCCGGTTGCGATCGCCGGCGCGCGGATACGCCGCCATCAGGTCGAATCCCAGAACCGGGGCGGGACGGGGCCAGGCACCGTCGTTCATGCCGACGAGGCACACCACCCGCGCGGCCACCGGGCGGCCGGGCTGCAGGGCGGCGATGGTCGCCCCGCCGGACACGAAGGCCTGCGGCGAGGCCTGCTCCGCGAGTTGGGCATCGAGTTCGCGCAGCATCACCGCGAGCGGCAGCCGCTGGGTGGAGCGGGCCAGTTGCGCCATGTCGCTCACGTGGGCCAGGGCATCGCGCAGGCGCTGCGCCTGGGGTTCCTCGGCCTCGCTCGGGGCCAGGCAGCGCTCGAGCGTCGCGGCAAGGAGTCGACACCACGCGGATGCCGTCTCGCGAGCGCTGACTTTCAGATTGAGCTCGAATACCGCCTCGGCAAAGTCGATGAAGCGCCCCAGGCAGGCCGCGCGCTCGCCTTCGATGCCGCACACGGGCAGTTGGTCCTGCCACAGGCGCTCGGGCTGATCGGGCAAGGCCACGCCCAGCAACAGCCGCTGCAGTCCGGCACGCCAACTGTTCGCCTCGTCCGCGGGCAGTCCGCGACGCGCGCGCGCCGCGCCATCGACACCCCAGCGAATGCCGGCCTCGGCGACCCAGTCGCGCAAGCGCGGGAGTTCATCCGCCTCGATGGCAAACGCCCGTCGCAATGCCGGCTCCTCGAGCAGGGCCATCACGCTTTCCGCATCGAGTTCGCCCGCCGCGACGACACACAGCCGGCGCAATGCCCGCCAGAGCGGCGCCATGGCCAGCGGCCGGTCGGCGACGCTGCAGGGAATGCGATGCGCGCGCGGTGCATGGGCCAGAACGGCCTCGACGATCGGTCCATACGTCTCGATGTCGGGCGTCAGGATCAGGATGTCGGCCGGCCTCAGGTCGGGCCAGGCCTCGAAACGATCGAGCAGGCGGTCGAGCAGGACTTCGGCCTCGCGCTGGGCGCCGTGGCAGGCATGGATTTGCAGGGAAGCATCCACCGCCGCATCCCGTGAGGGTGCCAGATCGAGGATGTCGCGCTGCAGTTTGCCCAACAGGGTCGCCGGGGGATCGGAGAAGTAGGCATGCTCGGCGCACGGCGCTTGCGCTGCCGTATCGGCGAGCCGCACCACGGCAGGCTGGCGCGAGCGGCCCAGCGAAGCCAGCAGCGGATGGCCCGTCTCGTAGAGCATCGCCGCGTCGGGATGCTCGATTTCCATGCGCAGCTGCGCGCGCATTTTCTCGATGTCGCCCCAGTATTCGCGACTGGGGGCCAGCACGAAGACATGCAGGTCGATCCACGCCGCGAGCCCGACGAACACCTCCCAGTAAAGCGCGGGCATCGCTTCGACGCAGAAGAGATTCAGCCGGCGCGGCAAGCGCGCCCGCAAGCCCGGTTGTTCCTGCAAGGCGGTGAAAAAGCGCTCGCGCGGATGCTCGCTGGACACTGTCGGCAGGTCGGCCAGCAGCGCCCGCCACAGCGCGGATTGCCACCCCTCGTCGGCGCCCAGCCCCAGGCGCCGGCCAGCGCTCCAGGCCGCGATCCAGTCCGGCCGTTCGACCAGGTAGCGATCGAACAGGGCGGCCACTTTCCCCGCCAGTTCGTATTGGCGCGAACCGTCGTCACCCTCGAGGTAATGGCGGACTTCAGGGGCCCGGCTGTCGCCCAGCAGGCGCAACAGGCGCCACTGCATCGCCGCACGATCGAAGGGATTGCTGGGCGCCACATCGGGCAGCACGCGGCCGATCAACTGCCAGACATGGGATGCCGGAAAGACAAAGGCGTTCTGCGTGGCGATGCCCAGGCTATCGGCAAGCCGGAAACCCAGCCAGCGCGCGAGGGCGGTCGAGGGCACGACGATCGTTTCGGTCGCCAGCAGCGGCAGCGGATCGACGCGCAGCAAGGTCGCAAGGGCCGTAGCGAGATTTTCCGGGCGATTGCCGTGATGGAGATGCAGCATGC
>CAZTWA010000088.1:5888-10042 GCA_964617225.1 uncultured Methyloversatilis sp. | reverse complement strand
GATCCTTTACCACGCGGTTGTAGTCGAGGATCTGCATCTGCTGCTGCGGAAAGATGACCGACAGGAAGTAGTCGGATGCCTGCTCGACGTCGTCCTGGCGCCGCGCGGCGGCGACGCGTGAGGCCGCGGCCGAGCGGTGGTGGCCGTCGGCGATGTAGAGTGCTTCCATGCCGTCGAAGCAGCGCGTGATGGCGGCGATCTTCTCGGGGTCGGTGCAGACCCAGACCTGATGACGGATGTTGTCATCGGCGGTGACGTCGGCAGCCGGCTCGCCTTGGGCGATCGAGGTGATCAGGGCATCCGCGTCCGTCGAAGTGGGATACGCGAGCAGCACCGGCCCGGTCTGGGCATTGATGGCCTCGATCTGGCGCACGCGGTCGTCCTCTTTCTCGGGGCGGGTGAACTCATGCTTCTTGATGCGGTTGTTGTCGTAGCAGGGCACGGCGGCGATGGCGACCAGCCCGGTCTGTTCATGCGGGCCCATCGTGAGGCGATAGGCGTAATAGCAGGGCGCGGCGTCGCGCGTGAGCACGCCGGCTTCGATCATGCGCACGAGGTTCTCGGCGGCCTTGGCATAGACCGTCGGGTCGTAGGGATCGGTTTCCGCCGGCAGGTCGATTTCCGGCTTGGAGATATGCAGGAAGGACCAGGGCTTGCCGTCCGCCCGTTCGCGGGCTTCCGCGCTCGACAGTACGTCGTAGGGCGGCGCGGCGACCTCCGCCGCTCGGCCGGGAGCGGGCCGCAATCCGCGGAACGGCTTGATCAGCGTCAGCATCAGGCGACCTTTCTGTCGGCACGTCCAGCCAAGGGGCCGCGCAGGATGTCGTAGGCCTCGCGCAGCATTTTCTCGGTGGTCGGCCAGTCGACGCAGGCATCGGTGACCGAGCAGCCGTACTTGAGCTGTGACAGGTCCTCGGGAATCGACTGGTTGCCGGCCTCGAGGTTGCTCTCGATCATCATGCCAATGATCGACTTGTTGCCGAGGCGGATCTGGTTGACGACGTCGTGCAGCACCAGGGGCTGGCGCTCGGGGTTCTTGTAGCTGTTGGCGTGCGAGCAGTCGATGACGATGTTCTGCGGCAGCTTGGCCTTGGCCAGTCCCTGCTCGGCGATGGCGACACTGACCGAGTCGTAGTTCGGCCGGCCGCCGCCGCCGCGCAGCACGAGGTGGCCGTAGCGGTTGCCGTGGGTGCGCACCACCGAGGTGCGGCCCTGCATGTTGATGCCGAGGAAGCTGTGCGGGTGTGAAGCGGAGAGGATGGCGTTCACGGCGGCCTCGACCGAGCCGTCGGTGCCGTTCTTGAAGCCGACCGGCGTCGACAGGCCCGAGGACATTTCGCGATGCGTCTGTGATTCGGAAGTGCGCGCGCCGATGGCCGTCCAGGCGATCAGGTCACCGAGGTACTGCGGCGAGATCGGGTCGAGCGCCTCGGTGCCGGCAGGCATGCCGAGCTCGTTGAGCGCGAGCAGGAATTCGCGTGCCTTCAGCATGCCTTCCTCGATGCGGAAGGTATCGTCCATGCGCGGATCGTTGATGTAGCCCTTCCAGCCCGTCGCGGTGCGCGGCTTCTCGAAATAGACGCGCATCACCAGCAGCAGCGTGTCGGCCACTTCGTCGGCCAGCGCCTTGAGGCGGCGCGCGTACTCGAGCCCGGCGACCGGATCGTGGATGGAGCAGGGGCCGACGACGACGAGCAGGCGCGGGTCGCGCCGGTCGAGGATGGCTTCGATGGCACGCCGTCCCGCCAGCACTGACTTTTCAGCGGTTTCGCTGAGGGGGACGCGCGCGTGGATTTCCTCGGGCGTCGGCATGGCATCGAAGGTTTCGATGTTGAGGTTTTCGGTCGGCTGCATGGTCGTGATTCTCGATTGACGGCAAAGCTGCAATTCTATCCGTCCGGACCCCGGTTGGCCCCAACGTCGGCTTATTCCGATGCACATATTTGGGGCATTTCCATGACATCAAGGCGTACAATTATTTAAAACTATAGTCACAGGCTTAACGGGTCATGGATTCCCGCGAAAACTCAAGAGCCATCGATTTCCTGCTGCGTGAAAAGGGAGCACGCTTGTGGGTACTGATTGCCACCGTCACGATCGCCTCCGCGGTCGGCATCGTGTCTGCGATGAGTTGGCTGCTCAAGGGGCAGGTCACTTGGGATTACGTGCTGACGGGCCTGGTCACGGCCGCCATCGTGGCGCCGCCGAGCCTCGCGTTCCTGAATCATCTGCTGAAAGCGCTCGCCGCCAAGCAGACGGCCTTGATGTCAGGCCAGATGCGCGAAACCGAGCACCGCCTGAATGGGGCGCTGGACCAGTCGCGCCAGGTGCTGCAGACCATCATCGATACCGTGCCGGTGCGCGTGTTCTGGAAAGACAGTGAACTGCGCTACCTCGGCTGCAATCCGGCGTTCGCCCACGACGCCGGAAAATCCGGTCCGGCCGAGGTGATCGGGCGCGACGACTATGCGATGGGCTGGTCGGACCAGGCCGCGCTCTACCGTGCCGACGACCGCGCCGTCATGACCTCCGGCATTCCCAAGCTGGCCTACGAGGAACCGCAGACCACGCCGGATGGCCGGCAGATCTGGCTGCGCACTTCGAAAGTGCCCTTGCGCAATCCGCAGGGCGACACGGTCGGCGTGTTGGGCATCTACGAGGACATCACGGCGCACAAGCTCACCGAGGACGAGCTGGAACGCCATCGTCATCATCTCGAGGACCTGGTCGTCCAGCGCACCACCGAACTGACCCGCACCGAGGCAAAGGCCAGCCACATCCTCAATTCGAGCGCCGATGGCCTCTACGGCATCGACCGGCAGGGCTTGATCACCTTCATCAATCCGGCGGCCTGCCGGATGCTCGGTTACGCCGCCGACGAGGTACTGGGGCGCAACGCGCATCTCCTGTTCCATCACAGCCATACCGATGGCAGCCCGTATCCCGCAGCGGAATGTCCCGCGCACCGCGCCCTGGCGTTGGGCACGGAAGTGCGCAACGATCGCGAAGTGTACTGGCATGCCGATGGCCATCCGGTGCCGGTGATGTACGCGGTGCACCCGATGCTGCAGGAGGGGCAGATCATCGGCGCCGTGATCAGTCTCGTGAATGTGAGCGAGCAGCGCGCGCTGTCCGTAGCGCGCGAACATGCGCTGGTTACCGCGGAAAACCTCGCCCAGGTGCGACGCGAGTTCCTCGCCAACATGAGCCACGAGATCCGCACGCCGCTGAATGGCGTGCTCGGCTTCGCGCAGATCGGTTACCGGCACTACCAGGATCCCGAGAAGGCCCGCAACGCCTTCGAGAAAATCCTGACCTCGGGCAATACCCTGCTCGGCGTGATCAACGCGGTGCTCGACTTTTCCAAGGTCGAGGCCGGCAAGCTGTCGATCGAGGAAGCGGCGGTCGATCTCGACGAACTCGTCAATCATGCGATCGACCTGGTGCGCGACCGGGCCCAGGCCAAGGGACTGGAACTGACCGTCGAGCGCATGCCCGGCCTGCCGACGCACTGCATGGGCGATGCCCTGCGCATGGGGCAGGTGCTGCTGAACCTGCTCTCGAACGCCGTCAAGTTCACCGAAAGCGGGACGATCGTCCTTGCGATCGCCCTGCGCGGCAACCTGCTGGTTTTCCGCGTCTGGGACACCGGCATCGGCATGTCGCCGGAGCAGGTCGGGCTGCTCTTCAATCCCTTCCAGCAGGCCGACGGCTCGACGACGCGGCGCTACGGCGGCACGGGCCTCGGTCTGGCGATCAGCAAGCGGCTCGCCGAAATGATGGGCGGGGATATCGAGGTGCAGAGCGAACTGGGCAAGGGCAGCACCTTCGAATTCTTCATCCCCTATGTTCCCGCGCGGGCTGGACAGTCCAGACCGGCCTGAGGCCGCTTTCGGCGGTGGCGGGCGGGTCCGTGGCTGGATGCGCGTCTTGCCGGCCCTCGCCGTGCTGCTGGGCCTGCTGTTGCTGGTGCTTGACACGCCGCCGCAACAGGCGCTGCGCCACATGCTCTTCGACCAGTACCAGCGCTGGCTGCCGCGCAGCCCGGTCGCTGCGCCGGTGCGGATCATCGACATCGACGAAGCGAGCCTGGACAAGCTCGGCCAGTGGCCGTGGCCCCGCACGCGGATCGCCGAACTGATCCGGAAAGTCAG
>CAZTWA010000088.1:0-5788 GCA_964617225.1 uncultured Methyloversatilis sp. | reverse complement strand
GGGACGGCCCCCACCCTGGCCTTCGACATCCTCTTCGCCGAGCCCGATCGCACCTCGCCCGCGGCCCTCGCCGCGCAGTGGCCGCTGACCGACGCGCAACGCGCAACGCTCGCGGTGTTGCCCGACCATGACGCCGTGCTGGCGCAGCAGCTGGCAGAGGCCCGCGCGGTGGTCGGTTTCGTCATGGCGAACGGCCAGCCGGCGCCAACGCAGCGTGCTCCCGCGCTGAAGGCGCGTTTCGTCACCGCAGGGGAGGGCGCGGCGGGCTTGCATCGGTTTCCGGCCGCCGTACCGGCCCTGCCGGCGCTGGAAGCCGCGGCCGCCGGCAATGGCGCCCTGAGCTTCGTGCCGGATGGTGATGGCATCGTCCGCCGCGTGCCGCTGGCATTGCAACTGGGGGAAACGCCGGTGCCGACGCTCGTCAGCGAGGCGCTGCGCCTCGCTGCGGGCGAACGCAACATCGTGCTGCAGTCGGGGTCGGGCGGGCTGGAAACCGTACGCATCGGCGCGCGCACGATCCCGACCACGCCGGCCGGCGAAATCTGGGTGCATTACAGCGCGCCCAATTCGGAACGCTACCTGCCCGCGTGGCAGGTGCTGGCGGATGCCCGCCTGCAGGCCAGCCTCGCCGGCCAGATCGTCCTGATCGGCAGTTCGGCGCAGGGCCTGCTCGACCTGCGCTTCAGTCCGTTCGGGCCGATTCCCGGCGTCGAGGTCCATGCGCAGGCGCTGGAGCAGATCCTGAGCGGCCATTTCCTCACGCGGCCGGGCTGGGCGCGCGCGGCCGAGGCGCTGACGCTGATGCTGGCCGGGCTGGGCGTCGGCCTGTTTGCGCTGCGCTCGAAGGCGCTGGTTGCGGCGGCGGCCTGCGCGCTGCTGCTGGCCCTGCTGTGCTTCGCCAGCTGGGAGGCGTTTGCCGTGCAGCACCTGTTGCTCGATGCGGTCACGCCCGCGATCGGCATCCTGTTGACCTTCACCGCCTGCAGCCTCGCCCACCACTTCGTCAGCGAGCGCGAACAGCGCTGGATCAAGGTGGCGTTCGCGCGCTATGTCTCGCCCAACCGCGTGGATTACCTGATCCGGCATCCCGAAGCGATGGAACTCGGCGGACGCCGGCAGGAGTGCAGCTTCATCTTCACCGACCTGGCCGGCTTCACCGGGCTGATCGAGAAGATCGAACCGGCCCAGGCCGTGACGCTGCTGAATGCCTATCTCGACGAAATGATCGCCATCGTCTTCCGCCACGATGGCACGCTCGACCGCATCATCGGCGATGCGCTGGTCGTCATGTTTTCCGCGCCGGTGCGCCAGCGCGACCACAAGCACCGCGCGCTGGCCTGCGCGATCGAGATGGATGCCTTCGCCAGCCGCTATGCCGCGCAACAGCAGGCAAAGGGCATCGCCTTCGGCCAGACGCGCATCGGCGTGCATGCCGGCGACGTGACGGTCGGCAACTTCGGCGGCTCGACGATGTTCGACTACCGTGCGCTCGGCGACCCGATCAATACCGCCGCCCGGCTCGAGAGCGTGAACAAGCATCTCGGCACGCGCCTCTGCGTGTCGGAGGCGATCCTCGCGGCCTGTCCGAATGTCCAGGTGCGCCCCGTCGGGCAACTGGTGCTCAAGGGCAAGACCGCGGCGCTCCGGGTGTACGAGCCGCTCGTGTCCTCACTGGCGGGACATTACGCGCCACTGGAGGCCTATCGGGCGGCCTTTGCGGCCTTGCAGGAAAAACGGCCCGATGCACAAGCGCTGTTTGAACGGCTGGCGGCAGCGTATCCCGGCGATCCGCTCGTCGCCTTGCATCATCGCCGGCTCGCGGCCGGCGAGCAGGGCGATTTGATCGTGATGCTCGAAAAGTAGCCCCACCCACGCCTCGCAAGGCATGCTGCGGCAGGTCAGGCGTGCAGCACTTTCTGAAATGCGGGATTCGCGATCCAGGCGAGCGCGGTTTTGAGCGGCATCGGGTGGCCGAAGTAGTAGCCTTGGGCAATGTCACAGCCCATGTCCCGCAGCTGTCGTGCGATGGCCGCGGTCTCGACCCCTTCGACCGTCGTCGTCATGCCCAGCGTCTTGGCGAGAGCGTTCGCGGTATTGACGATTTCCAGTCCGCGCGGCAGGAATTCAGATTCCTGAATGAAGCTGCGATCGATTTTCAGGCAGGAAATCGGCAGCTTGTTCAGGTAATCCAGCCCGGCATAGCCGGTCCCGAAATCATCCAGCGCGATCGAAATGCCGAGTTCGGCCAGGCTTCTCAATACGGCGGCGACCTGGTCGAAATCCTCGATCACGAGGGTTTCCGTCAGTTCGATCTTGAGTTCCTGCGGCGCGATTCCGGCGTCTTCGAGCAGTTGGCGAATCGTCTCGACGATATCCGGCTTGATCAATTCGACCGCGGACAGGTTGACGCTCAGGAACGGTCGCGGCTGGCCCACGGCGCGGCATGCCTCGCGCAACTGGGGCCAGTCGGAAAATGCCTGTTTCAATACCCAGTACCCGACCTGATGGATGAGCCCCGTCTTCTCCGCCAGGCTGATCAGGTTGGACGGCATGATGGTGCCCAGCAGGGGATGGTGCCAGCGGATCAGCGTCTCGAACCCCACGATGTCCTGTTGGGCGAATCCCACCATCGGCTGATAGGCAAGATCGAGCCCCTCGTGCCTGACGGCATAGGCCAGCTCCTGCGCCAGCATCAGGGTCCGCGTGGCGGTCGATTCGTCAAGGCTCTCCGGCGCGTAATCAGGCAGCTGCGCGAGCGCATCCGACAGGTCGTTGCGTTGCCGGAAGCGTTCCAGCAGCAGCGTCATCAGGTAGCGGACCACCGGGTCCGTCCTGCGCATCAATTCCTGGATATGCGCACGATCAATGCGCAGCATCGTCGCGGGGGTCACGGTGCGTATTGTCGCGGTGCGCGGGAGTTGATCGAGCAGGGCCATCTCGCCGAACAACTCGCCCGGGCCGATCGTGGCGATGAACCGGTCGGCTTCGGACAGCACCTCGACGGTGCCGACTTCGATGACATAAGCGGAATCACCGATATCGCCCGCCTTGCAGATGATGTGGCCGGCAGGAAAGTATTCGCGGGGCAAACTGTCGTCTGGCATGGCTCTCAGCGTTCGACCCGGGGGCAATCGGTCAGCGGATCGACACTTCGACCCGTCGGTTGCGCGGTTCCGGCGTTTCGTCCGGCGTCTTGACGAGCAGGTTCGCCTCGCCGTGCGATTCGACGCTCAGCGCGGCGGCCTTGAGACCCTTGTCCTTGAGCAGGTCGGCGATGGCCTGGGCGCGCTTGAGCGCCAGCGCGGCATTGGTCTCCGCCTTGCCCACCGTATCGCTGTGGCCGATGATCGACACATCGACGCCGGGGCGTTGCGTGACGCTCTCGACGATCCGGGGCAGCAGGGCGGCGGACTCCGCCGTCAGCACCGCGCCGCCACTCTCGAAATAGAGCAGAAAGCGTTCGGGCAGCAAGGGGCGCGCGGCCATGGCGGCACCGAAATCCTGTTTGAGTTTTTCGTCGCTGACTGGAGCAGCGGGCTGCGAACCATCCAGCGGCGCGCCGTGCCTGGCCTTGTCGATCAACTGTTCGCCCTTGCCACCCTTGACGACCACCTTGCCGGTCGTGCCGTCCGGACTTTCCAGCAGGGCGACATAGGAGACCGGCTTGGGCGGGCTGGCGCAGCCGGCGAGCAGGGCGATGGTGAGGGCGAGGGCGGGCAGCATCAGCTTGCGCAGGTTCATGGCTTCGCCTCCGGTTCGACCTTGACGACGAACTGCGTGCCGCGGATGCCGATGGTGCCGGTCGGCGTCTTCACCGAAACGGCATCCGGCTTCAGCTTGGCGATCACGCCGGAAATGTAGTTGAGGCTGCCCTTGACCAGTTGGGTGGCCAATGCGAGCTTGCCCTGGCTGGGCTGATAGACGTATTCGTCGACGGTCAGTTGGGTATCCGGGCCGCAGGACACCACCGTCTCGTCCTTGAAGGTTACGCCGATGCTGCCCTGCGGCCCGGTGTGCAACTGGCTGCCCTGGAAGATCGGGACGCCCGCCTGGGCCGGCGTTTTTGCATTCGCGGTGATCACCCAGGCCTCGCCGCTGGCCGTCTTGACGTAGCCAATCGGATCTTCGGCCATGACGCGGAGGCTTGCGAGCAAACCCAGCAGCAACAGTCCCGTGCGCATGATGCCTTCCTTTTCGGATCAGCCTCCAGCGAGGCGTTTGAACAATTCCTTGATGGCCGCGACGCGCTCCTTGAGCGTGGCGGTCGCCTTGGTCCAGCCCAGCTTGTCCGGTCCGGCGAGTTTATACGCGCGGTCGGTCTGGATGAGCCGAATAATGGTCAACGGCTCGATCGGCGGATTCTTGACGAACTGGAGCTGGATCGCGGCCGGGCCGGCATCCAGCTTGGCTATGCCAAGCGGTTTGCCGAGCAGGCGCAGGCGGTGGGTCTCGATCAGGGCCTGCGTCTGGGCGGGCATGTCCCCATAGCGGTCGATGAGTTCCTCCTGCATCGCCCGCAGCGCCTCCTCGTCGGCGCAGTTGGCCAGCCGCTTGTAGAGCGTCAGCCGCTCATGCACGTCCGGGCAGTAGGCGTCGGGCAGCAGGGCGGGAAAGCGCAGGTTGATCTCGGCCGTGATGGAGAGCGGTTGCGTCAGGTCGGGGATCGCCTTGCCTGCCTTGAGCGCATGCACCGCCGCGTTGAGCATGTTGGCGTACATCGCGAAGCCGACCTCGTGGATCTCGCCCGACTGGTTCTCGCCGAGCACCTCGCCCGCACCGCGGATCTCCAGGTCGTGCATGGCAAGGAAGAACCCGGAGCCGAGTTCCTCCATCGCCTGGATGGCGTCGAGCCGGCGCTGGGCCTGTGCCGAGGGCTTGGCATTCTCGTCGGTGAGCAGGTAGGCATAGGCCTGGTGGTGCGAGCGGCCGACCCGGCCGCGCAGCTGATGGAGCTGGGCCAGGCCGAACTTGTCGGCGCGCGCGATGACGATGGTGTTGGCGTGCGGATTGTCGATACCGGTTTCGATAATCGTCGAGCAGAGCAGCAGGTTGTGCTTCTGCTGGGTGAATTCGCGCATCACGCGCTCGAGTTCGCGCTCGGGCAACTGGCCGTGGCCAACGACGATGCGGGCTTCCGGCAGCAGTTTATGCAACCGGTCGCGCATATTCTCGATGGTGTCGACTTCGTTATGTAGAACATACACTTGCCCGCCGCGCTTGAATTCCCGCAGGCAGGCTTCGCGCACCAGCCCGTTCGACCATTTATGCACGAAGGTCTTGATTGCCAGGCGCTTCTGCGGCGGCGTGGCGATCACCGAAAAGTCGCGCAGGCCCTCGAGCGAAAGTCCCAAGGTGCGCGGGATCGGCGTGGCGGTCAGCGTCAGCACATCGACCTCGGCCCGCAGCGCCTTGAGGGCTTCCTTCTGGCGGACGCCGAAGCGGTGTTCCTCGTCGATGATGACGAGGCCGAGCCGCTCGAAATTCACATCCGGCTGCAACAATCGGTGCGTCCCGATCAGGATGTCGATCTTGCCCTTGGCCAGCAGGGCAACCGCCTCGTCCTGCTCTTTCTTCGACTTGAAGCGCGAAATTTCCGCAACCTTCACCGGCCAATCGGCAAACCGGTCACTGAAATTCTGGTAGTGCTGCTCGGCGAGCAGGGTGGTTGGACACAGCACGGCAACCTGCTTGCCGTCGGCGACGGCCACGAAGGCGGCGCGCATCGCGACCTCGGTCTTGCCGAAGCCGACGTCGCCGCAGACGAGGCGGTCCATCGGCTTGCCCGAGA
>CAZTWA010000087.1:0-10122 GCA_964617225.1 uncultured Methyloversatilis sp. | reverse complement strand
AGGATCTGCGCACCCTGGCGCCCGAGTGCTTCGAGAATGCGGCTCTTGGCGCTGCCGGTCGGGCCGGAAATGACCTTGTAGGAAAACTGTTGCGGCAACGTCGCCAGCGTGTCGACGACCTGGCGGCGCCAGGTTTTGTAGCCACCGTCGAGCCGGTGCGCGTCCCAGCCGATCTCGCGCAGGATATGGGTGAACGCGCCCGAGCGCTGGCCGCCGCGCCAGCAATAGACGAGCGGCCGCCAGCTTTTCGGCTTGTCGAGGAAATGGGCCTCGATGTGCGCGGCGATGTTTTTCGCGACCAGTGCGGCACCGACCTTCTTGGCCTCGAAGGGCGAGACCTGCTTGTAGAGCGTGCCGACCCGGGCGCGTTCCTCGTCGGAGAGCACCGGGCAGCTTGTTGCGCCGGGCACGTGGTCATCGGCGAACTCGGCCGGCGAACGGGCGTCGAGAATCGCGTCGAATTCGCCGAGTTGCGCCAGCGTGGCGATGCCGCGTTGTCTGTGTTCGGCCATGGTCAGCGCAACAGCGGCTTGAGGACGGGCCAGACGTGGTCGAGCAGCTTCGGCTGCGCGGCGGCGGTCGGGTGCAGGTGGTCGGGCTGGAAGGCAGCATTGTCGAGCGCGATCGGCTCGAGCAGGAAGGGCAACAAGCCGGTCTTGTACTGCTTCGACACCGCGACGAACGTGCTGTTGAACCGGCGCGTGTAATCCGGGCCGTAGTTGGGGGGCAACTGCATGCCGGCGAGCAGCACGCGCGCGCCGGCGCCCTGTGCCGCCTTGACCATCGCGTCGAGGTTGGCCCGCATGGCGTCGAGCGGCAGGCCGCGCAGGCCGTCATTCGCGCCCAGGGCCAGGATGACGACCTGTGGCTGATGCTGCTTGAGCAGCGCCGGCAGCCGGCTGCGTCCGCCCGCGGTGGTTTCGCCGCTGATGCTCGCATTCACGACGCGCTGCGGGAACTTGTCCTGCTGCAGCCGTGCCTGAAGCAGGGCGGGCCAGCTTTGCTCGAGGGCAATGCCATAGCCGGCCGACAGGCTGTCGCCGAAAACGAGCAGGGTGGGGGAACTGGCCGCCGCCGGGATCGGCGATGCGAACAGGCAGAGCAATAATGCGAGAATCCTGAACATGAGCGCAACGGAACAACAATCAATACTGGAAGTGGCGGGACTGGGCAAGGACGTTCCCAGCGGGCAGTCTACCCTGACCATCCTCGACGGGATTGGTTTCACCGTCGGCCGGGGCGAATCGGTTGCCATCGTCGGCGCCTCGGGTTCGGGCAAATCGACGCTGCTCGGCCTGATGGCCGGGCTCGACCAGCCGACGCGCGGTACGGTGTGGCTCGCCGGCCAGAATTTGTCGGCATTGGATGAGGACGGCCGCGCCGCCCTGCGGGGCCGCGAACTGGGCTTCGTCTTCCAGTCTTTCCACCTGCTGCCCGCGCTGACCGCACTCGAGAACGCGATGCTGCCACTCGAATTGCTCGGCCAGCCGGAGCCGCAGGCGGCGGCCGAGGCCATGCTGGCGCGCGTGGGCTTGGCGGACCGGCTCGGCCATTACCCCAAGCATCTGTCGGGCGGGGAGCAGCAGCGCGTGGCGCTGGCGCGCGCCTTCGCCGTGCATCCGCGTCTGCTGTTGGCCGACGAGCCGACCGGCAATCTCGATGCCGCGACCGGCCGGCAGATCATCGACCTGATGTTCGCCATGAATGCCGAGCAGGGCACGACGCTGGTGCTCGTCACCCACGACGAGGCGCTGGCGCGGCGCTGCCACCGGACGCTACGGCTGGATGGCGGCCGGATGGTGCATTGACCCAACCCAGGAGGACACATGAGCGGACCGATCGACCCCGACCTCTACCTGCAGCAGGTTGCGCTGCGCATGAAGGATGCGCTGGCGCGCGACGAGATGGAAGCGCTGCTCGACGAGCTCGAATACCTCTACGACATCATCGATCCAAACCTGGCGGAAGGCGCCGAGGCACTGATGGGCCAGCTGCGCCAGAAGCTGGGCTATAGCGCTTGAGCGACTATCGCTGCCATGCCGTGCGACGGGTCAATCCCTTCCTCGGCGTGACGCAGGTGGTGGAGACGGACGACGGGCGGGCGCTCTCGGTCGATGGCGTGAATTGGGAAATCCAGCTGCGCGTCGAGCTTCCTCCCAGCTGGGGCGTGCTGAATCGCAGGGCGGCCGAAACAAGCTATTGCCGTCATGCCGTATGGTCGGGCCCCGAAGGACTGGCCTGCTTGCCGCCGGCGCCGCACCTTGACCAGCGCATGGCCGCCCGCGTCACACCGCATCTGATTGACGCCGTGATGGCCGCGCAAGCCAAGCTGCCATTTACGCTGGTGGATCACCTCGAGTGCTGGCTGCTCGACGCGACCAGCGGCAAGCCGCTGGCGTTGCTGCACAGCCAGCCGCCGGGGACCGCCTTGCCAAGTCGCGTGGCGCGGCGCTGGGCGCCTGCGCTCAAGGGCGATCCGGCCTTGAACGCGGACAGTCTGGACCGCCTTGCCGCGTGGGTCGTCCGGCAGGCGCTGCCCACCCCCCGCTGGATCGAACGCGGCGTGACGGGCGAGGGCCGCGCCCTCGATGAACGGGGCGGGTCGGCGAGCGAAACCTACGCGACGGCGGATTTCCCGGAACTGCTGCTGAACGTGTCCGTTATGCAGGACGCTGCGGCGACCGAGCCGGTCGATGCTTACCTGACCCGGCTGGCGCCCCGTCTGCTGATGCTGCCGCTGCACACGGCAACCCGTGAGCGGCTCGAGGCACTTGCGATGCGCCAACCGGACGAGGTGGCGCGGTTCTTCCGTCTCTATCCGGCGGTATGCGACGCGGCGCGGCTCAATGCGGCGCGGGTGCAGGCCCGACTGATCGCGGCGGCGTGAGGTCGAGGATCGCCCGGGCAGCGGCGACGCCGCTCCGGACGGCGCCTTCGAGCGTCGCGGGATAGTCCCCGGCCACATAGTCGCCGGCGAGCCAGACGTTGGGTTCCGCAGTGGCGGTCGGCGGACGTTCGAGATCGGGCGTGCAGGCGAAGGTGGCACGTTTTTCCTCGATCACCCACGTATGGCGCGGTGCGGGCAAGCCGGGCAGCAGGGCCGCGATTTCCGCATGGATCGCTTCACCCAGCGCGGCGTGCGGCAGCGCCTGGTGCGGGCCTGCGCCGCTGATGACGGCCGCGAGGATGCCGCTCTGGCCGCAGAGCGCGCCGCGATCGAAGAGCCATTGCGCGTGGCCGCCCTTCGTGGTGTCCAGGCCGATCATCGGGAACGGCAGCAGGGTCGCGCCGGGATAGGCGAGGTAGCAGGTCACGATGGGCTGCCAGGTGAACGCCGCGACCTGGTGCAGCAGCCCTGCAAACGTCGGGTGCGGCGACAGCAGCTTGGGCAGGTGGTAGGGCGCAACGGCGAGCACGAGCTGGTCGTACGGTCCGCTCAGGTCGACTTGCCAGCCTGCGTCGGTCCGTGTCAGCGCATGGATGCGCGTGGCACGCTGCACGCTGCCGCCCCGTGACTCGATGAAGCGGGCCGCGGGATCGGGAAACAGCGTGGAAAAGTCGGTGGCCGGCAGCAGCAGGTCCGACGCGGCACTCTCGGCCGCGAGGCTGTCGCGCAGCACGTTGAGGAACACCTGCGCGGAAGCGATCGCGACCGGCGTATTGAGGGCCGCGAGGCAGAGCGGTTCCCAAAGGAATCGGCATACGCGTTCCGGCTGGCGGTGGGCGGCCAGCAGGTCGGCGGTGCTCATGTCCGCCGGCAGCCGGAAGCCGCGCTTCTGCTGCGCGCGCATGAACTGGAGGGCCGCGATCTTTTCCTTGAACGACAGGCCCTGCGCGGTGAGCAGCGCCCAGGCGAGATGCAGGGGGGCGGGCAAGCGCGGCGCGGCGACCTTGACGTGGCCGGGAAACTCAAGCCGCAGGGATTCGCGCCGCAGTGCCGTCCCGTTGGGACTGACTTTCGAAATGAGCCGCAAAGTTTCGCGGTAGGCGCCGACGAGGATGTGCGCGCCGTTGTCCAATGTCACGCCACTCAGTTCATCCATGATTTCGACGGCACGGGCACGCCCGCCCAGCGTGCGCGAGGCTTCGAAAACGTCGACGGGCACGCCGGCCGCGGCGAGTTCGACGGCGCAGGCCAACCCGGCATAGCCCGCGCCAATTACCGCGACTTTGGGCGCTACGCGGTCAACCATGCCTTGAGGGCGAGCCAGGCCTTGCGGGCCGGCGGCAGGGACGTGCGGCGATCAAGGACGAGAAAGCCGTCGCGCTCGATCTCTTCGAGCAGCGCCTGATAGATGGCGGCCATGACGAGTCCGGCACGCTGCGCCTTGCGGTCAACGGCGGGCAATGCACTGAAGGCGCGGGCGTAATGCTCGCGGGCGCGTTGCGCCTGGAAGGCCATCAGAGCTGCAAATTCAGGGGTATGGCGGCGGTGGAGGATGTCCCATTCGCTCACCCCAAAACGGGCGAGTTCGTCCTGCGGCAGGTAGATGCGGCCGCGGCGGGCGTCCTCGCCGACGTCGCGGATGATGTTGGTCAGCTGGAAGGCGAGGCCGAGCGCATGGGCGTATTTCAGGGTCTGGCGATCGCTGTAGCCGAAGATTTCGGCGGACAGCAGGCCAACGACGCCGGCGGCACGGTGGCAGTAGAGCTGCAGTTGGGTGAAGTCGGCATAGCGGGGCAGGTCAAGGTCCATCTGCATGCCGTCGATAATTTCACCGAGTTGTTCGACCGGCAGGCTGAACTGTTCGCGCGCGCGGGCCAGCGCCTGCGTGACGGGATGCTCCGGCGTGCCTGTGTCGTCCAGCGCGGCGAGTTCGCCGCGCCACCAGTCCAGCTTGGCGCGCGCGATCGCGGGTTCGCGGCAATCGTCGACGACGTCGTCGATCTCGCGGCAGAAGGCGTACAGCGCATTGATCGCCTGCCGGCGGCGCGGGTCGAGGAAGCGGAAGCTCGCCGCGAAGCTGGAGCCGCTCTGCCTGACCTTTTCGGCGCAGTAGTCGTCGGGCGTCATGATGTGCGAAGGGCCGTCCAGAGGATACGTGGCCAGTCGAGCGTACCGAGCACCGGTCGGTGGTTGAACACGTCGTAATCCGCGGCTTCGATCTTGTCGAGGATGCGCAGGCCGCCAGCGACAATGGCGCGGATCTCCAGACCGATGCGACCGGGCAGGTCGCGGCCGAGCGGGCTGCCCTCCAGCATCAGCGCACGGGCGCGCTCGACCTGAAAGCGCATCAAGGCGCGAAAGTCAGGGCTGGCGAGACGGCGTTTCAAGGTGTCGGGCGTGACGTTGAAGTGTTGCATTTCATCCTGCGGCAGGTAGATGCGCCCATTTTGCCCTTTCCCGAGGTCGATGCCGACATCCTGCCAGTGGTTGATGAGTTGCAGGGCGGAGCAGATCGCGTCCGAACGGCGCAGGTTGTCCGGTGTGGCGGCGCCGAACAGGTGCAGCAGCAGGCGGCCGACCGGATCGGCCGAGCGGCGGCAATAGTCCATCAGCGCGGCGAAATTGGCGTAGCGATCCTTGGTGACATCCTGCGTGAAGGCGTCAAGCAGGTCGCGAAACAGTTGCAGCGGCAGGTGGTGGGCCGCGATGTGGGGCCGCAGGCACAGGAACACGGGATGGCGGGTCGGTTCGCCCCGCTCGGCAAGGTCCAGTTCGGCCTGGTAGGTCGCCAACAGGCGCAGGCGCTCATCCTGGGAAAGGTTGCCTTCGTCGGCGAAATCGTCCGCTGAACGGGCGAAGGCATAGATCGCCGCTACGGCCGGCCGCAAGGGTGCGGGCAGCAAAAGCGAAGCAACGGGGAAATTCTCGTAATGATCCGGTTTGTCGGGGTTAAGCATTGCTCGGCAGTATAGGTTCGATTCCGTTAAAATAGCCGGTCGCGCGAGGGTGGCGGAATTGGTAGACGCACTGGATTTAGGTTCCAGCGGGGCAACCTGTGCGGGTTCGAGTCCCGCCCTTCGCACCAACTTTCTTCTTTCAGCTTCATTCAAGGATTCTTCATGGAAACGACCCAGGACACCAATGTAGCGACTGCCGACCAACCCGCCGCGAATCCCTTGGAGCGCCGTATCGACATGGCCGTGACGCTCGCCGATATCGAGCTCGAGGTGGGGAAGCAGCTCAAGCGCATCGCCAAGACCGCCAAGATGGCGGGCTTCCGTGTCGGCAAGGTGCCGATGAAGATGGTCGAGCAGATGTACGGTGGCCAGGCGCGTTCCGACGCGATCGGCGCGGCCATCGACAAGGCCTTTGGCGAACTGGTGCGCGCGCAGAACCTGCACATCGCCGGCCAGCCGCGCGTCGAGCCGAAGAAGACGGACGATGACAGCAAGATGGAATTCACCGCGATCTTCGAGGTCTATCCCGAGTTCCAGATCGCCGACGTCACCGGCACGGCGATCGAGAAGCCGGTGCTGACCGTGAGTGATGCCGAAGTCGACAAGACCATCGACGTGCTGCGCAAGCAGCGCACGACCTACAACGACGCCGGCCGTGCCGCCGTCAAGGGCGACCGCCTGATCATCGACTTCACCGGCCGCAAGAACGGCGAGGAATTCGACGGTGGCAAGGCGACCGACTACCCGGTGTTCGTCGGCGGCGGCATGATGCTGCCCGACTTCGAAGCCGCGCTGGAAGGCGTGACCGCCGGCGAGGAAAAGACCTTCGACGTCAAGTTCCCGGACGACTACCATGCCAAGGAACTGGCCGGCAACCAGGTGCAATTCACCGTGACCGTCAAGAAGGTCGAGCAACCGCAGTTGCCTGAAGTGGATGCCGATTTCGCCCGCGCACTGGGCGTCAAGGATGGCGATACCGCCAAGATGCGTGATGAGGTCCAGTCCAACCTGGAACGCGAAGTGGCCAAGCGCCTGCGCGCGCGCATCAAGGAGCAGGCGATGAATGCGCTGATCGAGACGAACCCGATCGCCGTGCCGCAAGCCATGGTGCAGGCCGAGGCCCAGCAGATGGCCGAGCGCGCGCTCGACGACCTCAAGCAGCGCAATCCGCAGATGAAGAACATGCCGGTCGAAGCCAGTTGGTTCACCGACCAGGCCGCCAAGCGCGTCAAGCTCGGCCTGATCGTCGCCGAACTGGTCAAGGCCAAGGACCTGCACGTCAAGCCCGAGCAGGTGCGTGCGGTGGTCGATGACTTCGCCGCGACCTTCGAGGACCCGAAGGAAGTCGTGCGCTGGTACTACAGCCAGCCGCAGCGTTTGGCCGAAGCCGAGGCACTGGCGATGGAAAACAACGTCGTGGACTGGGTGCTCGCCAATGCCAAGGTGACCGACAAGCCGGTCGGCTTTGACGAGTTGATGGGTAATGCGGCATGATGCATCCCATGCCTGACAGCCAACTCTCACTCGAACCGCAAGCACTGGGCCTGGTGCCGATGGTCATCGAGACCAGCGGCCGGGGCGAACGCGCCTACGACATCTATTCCCGCCTGCTGCGCGAGCGCGTGATCTTCCTGGTCGGCCCCGTCAATGACGTGACCGCCAACCTGATCGTCGCCCAGATGCTGTTCCTCGAGTCCGAGAACCCGGACAAGGACATCTATCTCTACATCAATTCCCCGGGTGGTTCGGTGACGGCCGGTCTGGCGATCTACGACACGATGCAGTTCATCAAGCCGGATGTGTCGACGCTGTGCGTCGGCCAGGCGGCCTCGATGGGCGCCTTCCTGCTCGCGGCCGGCACGGCCGGCAAACGTTATTGCCTGCCGAATTCGCGCCTGATGATTCACCAGCCGATGGGCGGATTCCAGGGCCAGGCGTCGGATATCGAGATCCATGCCAAGGAGATCCTGTTCCTCAAGCAGCGCCTCAACGAGATGCTGTCGAAGCACACGGGGCAGCCGATCGAGCGCATCGAGCGTGATACCGATCGCGACAACTTCCTCTCGGCCCAAGCGGCGGTCGAGTACGGCCTGGTGGACAAGATGCTGAGCAGTCGGGCCGACGCGGCCTGACCCGCATCCAGGAGAAGCAACGATGGTGGAAAAGCAAAACACGCCGGAAAAGCTGCTGTACTGTTCCTTCTGCGGCAAGAGCCAGCATGAGGTCAAGAAGCTGATTGCCGGTCCGTCGGTGTTCATCTGCGACGAGTGCATCGACCTGTGCAACGACATCATCCGTGACGATACGGGCGGGGTCGAAACGGCGAAGCCCTCCAGCGATCTGCCGATCCCTGCCGAAATTCTCCAGGTGCTCGACCAGTACGTGATTGGCCAGGGCCGGGCGAAGAAGATCCTCGCCGTCGCGGTCTACAACCACTACAAGCGCTTGCGTGGCGAGGGCAAGAAGGACGAGGTCGAGCTGTCGAAGAGCAACATCCTGCTGGTCGGCCCGACGGGTTCCGGCAAGACGCTGCTGGCGCAGACGCTGGCGCGCCTGCTCAATGTTCCGTTCGTCATCGCCGATGCAACGACGCTGACCGAGGCTGGCTATGTCGGCGAGGATGTCGAGAACATCATCGCCAAGCTGCTGCAGAAGTGCGACTACGAACCTGCCAAGGCGCAGCAGGGCATCGTCTATATCGACGAGATCGACAAGATTTCCCGCCGCAGCGAAAACCGCTCGATCACGCGCGACGTGTCCGGCGAGGGCGTGCAGCAGGCGCTGCTCAAGCTGGTGGAGGGCACGATTGCCTCCGTGCCGCCGCAAGGGGGCCGCAAGCATCCGAACCAGGACTTCGTGCAGGTCGATACCGCCAACATCCTGTTCATCTGCGGGGGCGCCTTCGATGGCCTCGACAAGATCATCCAGGATCGCTCCGAGAAGTCGGGCATCGGCTTCGGCGCGCAGGTGAAGAGCAAAACCAACGATAGCCTGAGCGAAATCCTCGCGCAGGTCGAGCCGGACGATCTGGTCAAGTACGGCCTGATTCCCGAACTGATCGGCCGCCTGCCCGTGGTCGCCAATCTGTCGGAACTCGACGAGGAGGCGCTGGTGCGGATCCTCATCGAGCCGAAAAATGCGCTCATCAAGCAGTACCAGAAGCTGTTCGCGATGGAGGGCGTTGAACTCGAGGTGCGTCCCTCCGCCTTGCAGGCCATCGCCAAGAAGGCCATCAAGCGCAAGACCGGCGCGCGCGGCCTGCGTTCGATCATGGAAAACGTCCTGCTCGACACCATGTTCGAACTTCCCGGCGAGGCCGGAGTCGAAAAAGTGGTGATCGACGAGGCGACGATCGAGTCGGGTCACAAGCCCTTGCTGATGTACGCCGAGCAGCCCAAGGTTTCAGGCTCGAACTAACCCGTTGGTTTGCGGTATTCTGCCGTTGCCCGGTGCACTCGCACGGGCAGCGGCTTGAATCCTTTGCCGCTGTCCCCATGTGGGGAAAATACGATTATTCATGAGAGGATGCGTCCATGTCAGACGATCTCGAACAAACCAAGGAAGCCCCCAACCTGCCGCCGAACACCTTGCCGCTGCTGCCGTTGCGCGACGTGGTGGTGTTTCCGCACATGGTCATCCCGCTCTTCGTCGGTCGGCCGAAGTCGATCAAGGCGCTGGAAACCGCGATGGAGGCCGGCAAGAGCATCCTGCTGGTCGCGCAAAAGTCTGCCGCCAAGGACGAGCCGGATCCCGCCGACCTCTACGACATCGGTTGCATTTCCAACATCCTGCAAATGCTCAAGCTGCCCGATGGCACGGTCAAGGTGCTGGTCGAGGGCACGCAGCGCGCGCACATCCACAGCGTCGAGGATCGCAAGGCGCTGTTCGTGGCCGAAATCGAACCCGTGCCGATCAACGAGCGCGGCAGCCATGAAATCGAGGCAATGCGCCGGGCCATCCTCGCGCAGTTCGACCAGTACGTGAAGCTGAACAAGAAGATTCCGCCGGAGATCCTGACGTCCCTGTCGGGCATCGAGGAAGCCGGGCGCCTGGCCGATACCATCGCCGCGCACCTGCCGATGAAGCTGGAACTCAAGCAGGAAATCCTCGAGATGTTCAATGTCGACGATCGCCTCGACAAGCTGCTGGGACAGCTCGAGACCGAACTCGACATCCTGCAGGTGGAAAAGCGCATCCGCGGGCGTGTCAAGCGCCAGATGGAGAAGAGCCAGCGCGAGTACTACCTCAACGAGCAGGTCAAGGCGATCCAGAAGGAAC
>CAZTWA010000086.1:0-10133 GCA_964617225.1 uncultured Methyloversatilis sp. | reverse complement strand
ACCTGATGCCGCATGATCTGATCAACGCCAAGCCGATCAGCGCCGCCATCAAGGAGTTCTTCGGCTCCAGCCAGTTGTCGCAGTTCATGGACCAGACGAACCCCCTCTCGGAGATTACCCACAAGCGCCGTGTCTCCGCGCTCGGACCGGGCGGTTTGACGCGCGAGCGTGCCGGCTTTGAAGTGCGCGACGTGCATCCGACCCACTACGGTCGCGTGTGTCCAATCGAGACACCGGAAGGCCCAAACATCGGCCTGATCAACTCGCTGGCTTTGTATGCCCGCACCAACGAATACGGCTTCATGGAAACGCCGTATCGGAAGGTCGTGGATAGCCACGTGACCAGCGAAATCGAGTTTCTTTCCGCCATTGAGGAAGGCAAATATGTCATTGCCCAGGCGAATGCCCAACTGGACAAGAAGGGCAAACTGGCCGATGAACTCGTGTCCTGCCGCTTCAAGGGCGAATTCGAGTTAAAGGAACCGGCGGAAGTTCAGTACATGGACGTCGCGCCGGGCCAGATCGTTTCGGTGGCTGCCTCGCTGATCCCGTTCCTCGAGCACGACGATGCGAACCGCGCGTTGATGGGTGCCAACATGCAGCGTCAGGCCGTTCCCTGTGTCCGTCCTGAAAAGGCACTGGTCGGTACCGGCATCGAGCGGACGGTGGCAGTCGATTCGGGCACGGCGGTGCAGGCCCTGCGCGGCGGGGTGGTTGACTACATCGACGCAAACCGGATCGTCGTGCGCGTCAATGATGCGGAAACCGTTCCGGGAGAAGTCGGCGTCGACATCTACAACCTCACGAAGTACACCCGCTCCAACCAGAACACCAATATCAATCAGCGTCCGATCGTCAAGGTTGGTGACCTGATCGAAAAGGGTGACGTGGTGGCTGACGGTGCCTCGACGGACCTCGGCGAACTGGCGCTGGGCCAGAATATGCGCGTGGCCTTCATGCCCTGGAATGGCTACAACTTCGAGGATTCGATCCTTATCTCAGAGCGCGTGGTCGCGGAAGATCGGTTCACTTCGATTCACATCGAAGAATTGACGGTGGTTTCGCGCGATACCAAACTGGGCCCGGAGGAAATTACCCGCGATATCGCCACGTTGGGTGAAGGACAATTGTCGCGTCTTGATGATTCCGGCGTTGTCTATATCGGCGCCGAAGTCGAGGCGGGTGACGTGCTGGTCGGCAAGGTTACGCCCAAGGGCGAAACCCAGCTGACGCCAGAGGAAAAACTGCTTCGCGCGATCTTCGGCGAGAAGGCGTCCGACGTGAAGGACACCAGCCTGCGCGTGCCTTCCGGCATGTCGGGCACGGTTATCGACGTACAGGTCTTCACGCGCGAGGGCATCGAGCGCGACAAGCGCGCCCAGTCGATCATCGACGATCAGCTGAAGAGCTACAAGTTGGATCTGGCCGACCAGATGCGTATCGTCGAGCGAGACACCTTTGCCCGTATCGAGCGACTCCTGACTGGCAAGGTCGCCAACAAGGGGCCGAAAAAGCTTGCCAAGGGTGCAAAGATCACCAAGGATTACCTTGCCAGTCTGGAGCACTACCATTGGTTCGATATCAGCCTCTCTGATGAGGACGCGCAGCAGCAACTTGAGAGCCTGCGTGACAGCCTCGACCAGACCCGCAAGGATTTCGATGTTGCCTTCGAGGCGAAGAAGAAGAAGTTGACCCAGGGCGACGAGTTGCCCCCAGGCGTCCAGAAGATGGTCAAGGTGTATCTGGCTGTCAAGCGTCGCCTGCAGCCGGGTGACAAGATGGCCGGCCGCCACGGCAACAAGGGTGTTGTATCGCGGATCGTCCCTGTGGAAGACATGCCTCATATGGAAGACGGCACGCCGGTTGACATTGTTCTCAACCCACTCGGCGTGCCTTCGCGGATGAACATTGGTCAGATTCTTGAGGCGCATCTGGGCTGGGCTGCCAAAGGCCTGGGCGAGAAGATCAGCCTCATGTTGCAGCAGCAAGTTGCGATCGGCGAACTGCGGAAATTCCTCGACAAGATTTACAACGCTTCTGGCCGCGATTGCGACATCAACAGCCTCAGCGACGAAGAAATCATCGAACTGGCGGGCAATCTGCGTGCCGGCGTGCCTTTTGCAACCCCCGTATTCGATGGTTGCAAGGAAGAGGAAATCCGGGCAATGCTCGATCTGGCTTATCCGGATGACGTCGCCAAGCGCCTTAACCTGACGGCAACCAAGACGCAGACGAGGCTGTATGACGGTCGCACCGGTGAAGCGTTTGAGCGTCCTGTCACAGTCGGCTATATGCATGTGCTCAAGCTGCATCACTTGGTCGATGACAAGATGCACGCGCGTTCGACAGGCCCCTACAGCCTCGTGACGCAGCAACCGCTGGGCGGCAAGGCGCAGTTCGGTGGTCAGCGCTTCGGCGAGATGGAAGTCTGGGCTCTGGAGGCCTACGGTGCCTCCTATACGCTGCAGGAAATGCTGACGGTCAAGTCGGATGACGTCAATGGCCGTACCAAGGTTTACGAAAACATCGTCAAGGGCGAGCACAAGATCGACGCAGGCATGCCGGAATCCTTCAACGTGTTGGTGAAGGAAATCCGTTCCCTGGCGATCGATATCGACCTGGAACGTTATTGATCATCCCTCGACCCGCGACAGGAGTTAAACGATGAAAGCATTGCTCGATCTGTTCAAGCAAGTCACGCAGGAAGAGGAATTTGATGCGATCACCATCAGCCTCGCTTCCCCCGAGAAGATTCGCAGCTGGTCCTATGGCGAAGTAAAAAAGCCAGAAACCATCAACTATCGCACCTTCAAGCCTGAGCGCGATGGCCTGTTCTGCGCGAAGATTTTTGGGCCGGTCAAAGACTACGAATGTCTTTGCGGCAAGTACAAGCGCCTGAAGCACCGCGGCGTCATCTGTGAAAAATGCGGTGTAGAAGTTACGCAAGCCAAGGTGCGGCGCGAGCGCATGGGGCATATTGAGCTCGCGTCCCCAGTGGCCCATATCTGGTTCCTGAAGAGCCTGCCCAGCCGTTTGGGCATGGTCCTCGACATGACGCTACGCGATATCGAGCGTGTCCTCTATTTCGAGGCTTATGTCGTCGTCGAACCGGGCATGACGCCGTTGAATCGTGCCCAATTGCTGACTGAAGACGATTATCTCGCCAAGGTGGAAGAATATGGCGACGACTTCACCGCCGTAATGGGTGCTGAAGGCGTGCGTGAGTTGCTGCGCAACCTTGACCTCCCCCATGAGGTTGAAACCTTGCGTCGCGATCTTGATGCCACCGGATCCGAAGCCAAGATCAAAAAATTTGCGAAGCGCCTGAAAATTCTCGAGGGTTTCCAGCAATCGGGTATCAAGCCGGAATGGATGATCCTCGAGGTTTTGCCGGTGCTGCCGCCCGATCTGCGCCCCTTGGTGCCGCTTGATGGTGGACGTTTCGCCACCTCCGACTTGAACGATTTGTATCGTCGCGTCATCAACCGCAACAATCGACTGAAGCGGCTGCTGGAACTCAAGGCGCCGGATATCATCGTCCGCAACGAAAAGCGCATGCTGCAGGAAGCGGTTGATTCCTTGCTGGACAATGGCCGCCGCGGCAAGGCCATGACGGGTGCGAACAAGCGCCCCCTGAAGTCGCTGGCCGACATGATCAAGGGCAAGGGCGGACGTTTCCGCCAGAACTTGTTGGGTAAGCGCGTCGACTATTCTGGCCGATCGGTCATCGTCGTCGGCCCGCAGCTCAAGTTGCACCAATGCGGCCTGCCGAAGAAGATGGCGTTGGAGCTATTCAAGCCTTTCATTTTCGAACGCCTCGAGAAGATGGGCGTAGCGAGCACCATCAAGGCGGCAAAGAAGGAAGTCGAAGCCGAGACCAGCGTAGTCTGGGACATTCTCGAGGAAGTTATCCGCGAGCATCCCGTCATGCTCAACCGTGCACCGACATTGCACCGCTTGGGTATTCAGGCTTTCGAACCGACCTTGATTGAGGGAAAGGCCATCCAATTGCATCCTCTGGTCTGTACGGCCTTCAACGCCGACTTCGACGGTGACCAGATGGCGGTCCACGTACCCCTGTCACTGGAAGCCCAGGTTGAGGCACGCACGTTGATGCTGGCGTCAAACAACGTGCTGTCTCCTGCTAACGGTGCTCCGATCATTGTGCCGTCCCAGGACGTGGTCCTCGGTCTCTACTACGCCACGCGCGAAAATGCCGCGGCGCGGGGAAGCGGGATGGCCTTTGCCGATATTGCCGAAATCGCCCGTGCGGTGGATTTGCGGGAGACGGATCTGCACGCGCGGATTTCAGTACGCATCCGTGAGTACGAAGCAGATGGCGAGGGTTGGCGAGAGAAGCTGACGCGATATTCCACAACCGCTGGCCGTGCGCTTCTTTCCGAGATCCTGCCCAAGGGCTTGCCGTTCAAGGTCATCGACAAGCCGCTCAAGAAGAAGGAAATCTCCAAGCTGATCGACGAGAGCTTCCGCCGTTGCGGCCTGAAGGAAACGGTGGTCTTTGCCGACAAGCTGATGCAGGCCGGCTTCCGTCTCGCAACGCGCGGCGGTATCTCGATCTGCATCGACGACATGCTGGTTCCCGGACAGAAGCATGGAATCATCGATGCCGCCGAGGCTGAGGTTAAGGAAATCGAAAAGCAATACACCTCGGGCCTTGTTACGGTCGGTGAGCGCTACAACAAGGTGGTCGATATCTGGGGCCGCGCGGGTGACCAGGTCGCGAAGGCGATGATGGACCAGCTGCAGCACGAGAAAGTCCGCGATATGACGGGCAAGGAGATCACGCAGGACTCCTTCAATTCGATCTACATGATGGCTGACTCCGGCGCCCGCGGTTCCGCTGCGCAGATTCGTCAGCTGGCGGGTATGCGCGGCCTGATGGCCAAGCCGGATGGTTCCATTATCGAGACGCCGATCACGACGAACTTCCGTGAAGGATTGAACGTTCTGCAATACTTCATTTCGACGCACGGCGCCCGTAAGGGTTTGGCAGATACCGCGCTGAAGACTGCAAACTCAGGCTATTTGACGCGTCGTCTGGTCGATGTGACGCAGGACCTGGTTGTTACCGAGGACGATTGCAATACGGTAAATGGTTTTGCCATGAAGGCACTGGTCGAAGGCGGGGAGGTTGTCGAGCCGCTACGTGAGCGCATCCTGGGCCGTGTTGTGGCTGCCGATGTGGTTAATCCGGACAATCAGGAAGTCCTCTACGCGGCCGGGACTGTGTTGGATGAAGACGCAGTCGACACCATCGAAAAACTTGGTGTCGATGAGGTGTTCGTCCGTACCCCGCTGACTTGCGAAACGCGCTATGGCCTCTGTGCCAAGTGCTATGGCCGTGATCTTGGGCGTGGTTCGCTCGTCAATTCTGGCGAAGCTGTCGGCGTCATTGCAGCGCAATCGATTGGTGAGCCGGGTACACAGCTGACGATGCGTACCTTCCACGTGGGTGGTGCGGCTTCGCGGGCTGCCGCACAGAGCAACATTGAGGCCAAGAGTACGGGAACGGTGCGCTTTTCGGCGACGATGCGTTACGTTTCCAATCCGAAGAACGAGAAAATCATCATTGCCCGTTCGGCGGAAGTTCTGATTACCGATGATCATGGCCGCGAGCGCGAGCGGCACAAAGTGCCGTACGGAGCAACCCTCCTCGTGGGAGACGGAGCGCAGGTCAAGGCCGGTATGCAACTGGCTACCTGGGATCCGCATACTCGTCCGATCGTTACGGAATATGCCGGAACCGTCCGTTTCGAGAACGTCGAAAAGGGAGTGACGGTCGCAGAGCAGATGGATGAAGTGACCGGCCTATCCACGCTCGTGGTTATCGACCCGAAGCGGGGCGGCAAGGCGCAAGCTAAAGGTTTGCGTCCGCAGGTCAAGCTGCTGGACGAAAGCGGTCAGGAAGTCAAGATTCATGGCACAGACCATTCCGTTGCCATCACCTTCCATGTGGGTTCGATCATTACCGTGAAGAATGGCCAAACCGTGAGTGTTGGCGAAGTTCTGGCGCGGATCCCACAGGAATCCGTCAAGACCCGCGACATTACCGGTGGTCTGCCGCGCGTGGCCGAGTTGTTTGAGGCGCGCTCTCCGAAAGATGCTGGCATGCTGGCAGAAGTTACGGGTACCGTATCGTTCGGCAAGGATACTAAGGGCAAGCAGCGCCTGATGATCACCGAACCGGATGGCACGACGCAGGAATATCTTATTCCGAAGGACAAGCACGTCATGGCCCACGATGGCCAGGTGGTCAACAAGGGTGAAGTGATTGTTGATGGACCGGTCGATCCGCATGACATCCTGCGTCTGAAGGGTGTCGAGGAACTGGCCCGCTATATCATCGACGAAGTACAGGATGTATATCGGTTGCAGGGCGTGAAGATCAATGACAAGCACATTGAGGTGATTGTGCGTCAGATGTTGCGACGTGTTGTCATCGTTGAACCTGGTGAATCGCGTTTCATTCGTGAGGAACAGGTTGAACGCTCCGAGGTATTGGATGAGAACGACAAACTCGTCGCTGACGGGAAGCGCCCTGCCGAGTTCCAGTACATGCTCTTGGGCATCACCAAGGCCAGTTTGTCGACCGATTCGTTCATTTCCGCCGCTTCGTTCCAGGAAACAACTCGTGTCCTGACCGAGGCCGCGATCATGGGCAAACGGGATGAACTGCGCGGCTTGAAGGAGAACGTGATTGTCGGTCGCCTGATCCCTGCGGGTACGGGTTTGGCCTATCACCGTTCGCGCCGGATGCAGGGCTCTGCGACCGACACGGTGTTTATTAACGCCGATACGGATGCATCACAGGCCTTGGAAACTCATACAGATGCGGAGACCACTTGACGCTACCATGTGTCCCTAATACAATTCCGCCTCTTTTTTCCTTACCTATCAGGTAAGCCTTGCTGTCGACTACTCGATCCACGAATCAGGAATAACAGTTATGCCAACAATTAATCAGCTTGTGCGCAAGCCGCGCCAGGCGGAAAAGACAAAAAGCAAAGTTCCCGCGCTTGGAAGTTGTCCGGCAAAGCGTGGCGTATGCACCCGTGTCTACACCACGACCCCGAAAAAGCCTAACTCAGCCTTGCGGAAGGTCGCGAAAGTTCGCCTGACGAACGGTTTCGAGGTGATTTCCTATATCGGGGGTGAAGGCCACAATTTGCAGGAGCACTCGGTTGTCCTGATTCGGGGCGGTCGGGTAAAGGATCTCCCGGGTGTGCGTTATCACATCGTTCGTGGCAGCTTGGATACACAGGGTGTCAAGGATCGTAAACAGTCCCGTTCCAAGTATGGCGCCAAGCGGCCCAAGAAGGCCTGATCAGGCTATTCGCAAGAAAGGTTACGTATATGCCACGTCGTAGAGAGGTTCCCAAGCGCGACATTCTGCCCGACCCGAAGTTCGGCAATGTCGAAGTTTCCAAGTTCATGAATGTCATCATGACCAGCGGCAAGAAATCGGTTGCCGAGCGTATTGTCTATGGTGCGTTCAGCGTGATTTCGCAAAAGAGCGGCAAGGACCCGATCGAGGTTTTCGCGTCTGCGATCAACAATGTCAAGCCGATCGTCGAAGTGAAGAGTCGTCGCGTAGGTGGTGCCAACTATCAAGTTCCTGTCGAGGTGCGTCCATCCCGCCGTCTGGCGCTTTCCATGCGCTGGATTCGTGAGGCGGCACGCAAGCGTAGCGAGAAATCCATGGACCAGCGCTTGGCAACTGAATTGCTCGAAGCTGCTGAGGGGCGTGGCGCTGCAATGAAAAAGCGTGAAGAAGTTCACCGCATGGCTGAAGCGAACAAGGCCTTCTCCCATTTCCGTTTTTAATTTAGAAACGATGCGCCGCCAGGTCTATCTGGCGGCTTATTTTTATTTTTCCACCGTTTGAGTTTTTCGATCGTCGAAACAGACTCCAGTGGCAAGTTAGAAAGACAGGTAATCCAAGTGGCCCGCAAGACTCCCATTGAGCGTTATCGCAATATCGGCATTTCGGCACACATTGATGCTGGAAAGACGACTACGACAGAACGCATCCTTTTTTACACAGGCGTTAATCACAAGATTGGCGAAGTGCATGATGGTGCGGCGACCATGGACTGGATGGAGCAGGAGCAGGAGCGTGGCATCACGATTACCTCTGCTGCGACTACGTGTTTTTGGAAGGGAATGGGCGCAAATTATCCGGAGCATCGCATTAATATCATTGATACTCCGGGCCACGTTGACTTCACCATCGAAGTGGAACGCTCGATGCGCGTTCTCGATGGTGCCTGCATGGTTTATTGCGCGGTTGGTGGTGTGCAGCCCCAGTCCGAAACTGTGTGGCGCCAAGCCAACAAATATGGCGTCCCGCGTCTGGCTTTCGTAAACAAGATGGACCGCACTGGCGCCAACTTCTTCAAGGTGCACGACCAGATGCGCGATCGCCTCAAAGCCAATCCGGTCCCCATTCAGGTGCCGATCGGCGCTGAAGACAAGTTCGAGGGCGTGGTTGACTTGATCAAGAACAAGGCCATTGTCTGGGATGATGCTTCACAGGGAACCAAGTTCACCTATGGTGAAATTCCAGCGGACTTGGTCGAGACGTGCAAGGTGTGGCGCGAGAAGATGCTCGAGGCAGCTGCTGAGGCCTCTGAAGAGTTGATGAATAAATACCTCGAGGAGGGCGATCTCTCCGAAGAGGAAATCAAGAAGGCGCTGCGTCAACGCACCATTGCAAGCGAAATCGTGCCGATGCTGTGCGGTTCTGCCTTCAAGAATAAGGGTGTGCAGGCCATGCTCGACGCCGTAGTCGACCTGATGCCGGCACCGACCGATATTCCGCCGGTTACGGGTGTTCTTGAAGATGATACTGAGGGGCAGCGTCGTGCGGCTGATGAAGAGCCCTTCGCAGCCTTGGCATTCAAGATCATGACCGACCCGTTCGTCGGCCAGCTGACGTTCTTCCGAGTGTATTCCGGTGTGATCAATTCGGGCGACACCATCTACAATCCCATCAAGGGCCGCAAAGAACGCATTGGCCGGATTCTGCAGATGCACGCTAATCAGCGTGAGGAGATCAAGGAGGTGCGCGCGGGCGATATCGCGGCAGCGGTTGGCCTCAAGGAAGCGACAACCGGTGAAACGCTCTGTGCGCTCGACAAGGTCATTACGCTGGTGCGTATGGAGTTTCCTGAGCCGGTAATCCACGTGGCCGTAGAGCCAAAGACCAAGGCCGACCAGGAGAAGATGGGCATCGCCCTCAATCGCCTGGCGCAGGAAGACCCGTCATTCCGCGTGCGTACCGACGAAGAGTCCGGCCAAACAATCATTTCCGGCATGGGCGAATTGCACCTCGAAATTCTCGTCGACCGCATGAAGCGCGAATTCAACGTCGAAGCCAACGTCGGTGCGCCGCAGGTGGCCTATCGTGAGGCGATCCGCAAGGCAGTCGAGCAGGAAGGCAAGTTCGTCAAGCAGTCGGGTGGCCGTGGTCAATATGGGCACGTCTGGATCAAACTCGAGCCGAACGAACAAGGCAAAGGCTATGAGTTTGTTGATGCCATCAAGGGTGGTACCGTACCCCGTGAATACATCCCGGCAGTCGACAAGGGGCTGCAGGAAACCCTGCCCAATGGCGTATTGGCCGGCTTCCCAGTTGTCGATGTCAAGGTCACCCTGTTCGATGGTTCCTACCACGACGTGGATTCGAACGAAAATGCCTTCAAGATGGCGGCTTCGATGGCCTTCAAGGATGCAATGCGTAAAGCCAGCCCTGTCCTGCTCGAGCCAATGATGGCCGTGGAGGTTGAGACACCCGAGGACTACATGGGTAACGTCATGGGCGATTTGTCCGGTCGACGTGGCATCGTCCATGGTATGGAGGATGCCGCTGGTGGCATCAAACTGGTCAAGGCCGAAGTGCCACTTGCTGAAATGTTCGGCTATTCGACCCAGTTGCGTTCCTTGTCTCAGGGGCGTGCGACTTACAGCATGGAATTCAAGCACTATAGCGAGGCGCCTAAAAACGTCGCCGAAGCTGTCATTAACAAAAAGTAATTTTGTTCTTTAAAGGAATTGAATCATGGCAAAAGGCAAATTTGAGCGTACGAAGCCGCACGTGAACGTGGGGACGA
>CAZTWA010000085.1:0-10235 GCA_964617225.1 uncultured Methyloversatilis sp. | reverse complement strand
ACCCCCAAGCACCTGCAAACCAGTTTATCCCGCACGGGCAAGGACTACGCCGCGCTGCACGCCTGGATCGACGATCCGGTCCTCAAGGCCGAGCGTCACGACTTCACGAAGATCTGGGACTTCGGCCCCGAGATCAAGGCACAGTACGGCGAGGAAGGCCTGCGCGAGTACATCGAGCACCTGCGTGAGGACATCGACGTCAAGCTCATGAAAATCTGGGGCAAGGACGCGACCACGCGTGACGAGGCGCTCGACTATTACGGCATCCGCCGCAAGGGCCGCGACTACTCGCTCGACATGGCCGACATCAAGCTGCTGCAGGATGCGGGCATGTGCGCCGAAGACCTCGAGCATTCGCTCAAGGTGGCCGGCAAGGCGCTGGAGATTGCGCGGCGTGTCGTCGCCGCCAGCAGGACGCCGGTCGACATGGAACTGGTCGGCCGCGGGGCACTGTTCCATGACCTCGGCAAGGTGAAGACACACGGCATGGAGCACGGCAAGATTGGCGCCGAGATGGGCGCGGCACTGGGTTTGCCGGTGACCATCACCGACATCATGCAGAAGCACATCCGCGGCGGCCTCAGCATCGAGGAGGCAATGGAACTGGGCCTGCCGATCCGCGACTACACATTGCGCACGCTTGAGGAGCGCATCATCATCTACGCCGACCGGATCGTCGACATCATCTGGGACGGCATCGAAAAGGTCTCTTCCCAGCAGGATGCCGAGGACCGCTTCATCGATATCCTCGAAGGCAACATCAAGTACGGCAAGAACGCGCAGACGCTGGAGCGCTACCGCGGCTACCACGCCGAAATCCAGGACCTGATGCGCGCCTGACCACCCACAAGGAGATCAAGATGAAATGGATTACCCGCGAACGTCCGAAGATCGACCGCATCGCCTGCCCCTGGCTGATCGCGCGCTTCGTCGATGAAGCCCCCGAGTTCCTCTATGTCCCCGGCGGCGACGTGATGCGCATCGCTGCCGAGACCGGCGCGATCCCCTACGATGTCTCCGGCGTCGAACTCGGCCATCACGGCGACCAGTGCAGCTTCGATGCCTTCATCGCCAAGTACCAGATCAGGGACGCGGCGCTCGACAAGCTGGCGCTCATCGTGCGTGCCGCGGATTGCAGTGCGCCGCACTTGGCCAAGGAGGCCGCCGGCCTGCTCGCCATCTCGAAGGGTCTATCGCTCAACTTCGCCGACGACCACGAGATGCTGAAGCACGGCATGGTGATGTACGACGCATTGTATGCGTGGTGTGCCGACACACCGTTGAAGCAGGTAGCGCGCTTGCTTGGACTGAAGTAATGCTGCTCCCCGCCGGTGTTGCGCCCGAGGCGCGCCTGCTGCTGATCGGCCGCGCGCTGCGGGCCTTCACCGACGGCTACGTCGCCATCCTGCTGCCGGTCTACCTGCTCGCCCTCGGGCTGGGCAAGTGGGAGGTCGGGCTGATCTCCACCGCCACGCTGCTCGGCTCGGCGCTGATGACGCTGGCGGTCGGTCAGTGGGGGCATCGTTTTCCGCAGCGCCGCCTGCTGCTCGCCGCAACCCTGCTGATGGCCGTGACCGGCCTGCTGCTCGCGGGCTTCAGCGAATTCTGGCCGTTGCTCGTCGTTGCCTTTGTCGGCACGATGAACCCGAGTGCCGGCGACGTCAGCGTCTTCCTGCCGCTTGAACATGCGCGGCTGGCCGAGACCGCCCACGGCGAGGCGCGCACCTTCCTGTTCGCGCGCTACACCTTCATCGGCGCGCTCTGCGCCGCGGTCGGCGCACTGGCGACGGGCATTCCGGATCAGCTGGTGAGCAACGGTTTAACACAACTCGACGCCATCCGCGCGATGTTCGTGGCGTACGGCCTGACCGGCGTCGTGATCTTCTTCCTCTACCGCACGCTGCCCACGCAACAGATCCATGCGCAGGCCGCGCCCCCCATGCCGCTCGGACCGTCCCGCAGGATCGTCGTCCACCTCGCCGCACTGTTCTCGGTCGACGCCTTCGCCGGCGGACTGCTGGTGAATACGCTGCTCGCGCTCTGGCTGTTCGAGCGCTTCGACCTCTCGCTCGCCGCCGCCGGCAATTTCTTTTTCTGGGCCGGGCTGCTGTCGGCCGGCTCGCAGCTCGCCGCGCCCTGGGTCGCGCGCCGCATTGGCCTGATCAACACGATGGTGTTCACGCACATCCCATCGAGCATCTGCCTGATCGGTGCCGCCTTCGCCGAGAGCCTGCCGCTCGCGCTGGCGCTGCTGTTCATGCGTAGCGCGCTCTCGCAGATGGACGTGCCGACGCGTTCGGCCTTCGTGATGGCGGTAGTCACGCCGGCGGAGCGGGCCGCTGCCGCGAGCTTCACCGCCGTGCCGCGCAGCTTGGCTGCCGCGGCCAGCCCGGCCATCGGCGGCGCGCTGTTCGCCGCCGGCTGGCTCGCCGCGCCTCTGGTCGCCTGCGGCACGCTGAAGATCCTCTACGACATCGCGATCTGGCGTGCCTTCCGCAAGGTCAGGCCGGACTTCTGAAAGTCAGCTCTTGCGAGACGGCACTGATCATGCCGTTCTATTGTTTCCTACCCCCCGAAGAAGCCGATGGCGATCATTACCAACAGGCTCAACCCGCAGGCAATCAGCACTAGCCCAAGCATCTTCGATCCGAGCGTGAATGGCCGCGACGGCGCTTCCACCAAGTACTTCTCGAGCTGACCGGTCTTGACCAGACGCTGGTATTGCGCCGCATGCTCATGCTTGAACTCGGCCAGCGACTGGGTACCGGTGAACATCACCACATCCGGCGGCGGCAACTTATCAGGCCTGAAGTGGTTGTTGAAGAAATGCACCGTGAAGAGGAATACCGCCGCCAGGAAAGCTTCTTCGCCATGTACCACCATCGCCACGTTGAACACCCAACCGGGGGCGAACTTGGCCACGAGGTGCGGGAAGGCCAACAACATGCCGCTGCCACCAATGATGGCCATACCCCAGAACACCGCCCAGTAGTCGAACTTCTCCCAGTAGGACCAGCGTTCGATGGCCGGCCGCGGCCCTTTGCCGACGAACCACTTGAACATGCCAATCATGTCGTCCAGATCCTTCCAGTTCGGCACGAAGGAGTCGGGGCCGAAGAACTTGAAGGTCTTGCGCTGGCGCCAGATATTCACCGCCACCGCGATCAGGTGGAGGAAGAAGATGCCCAGCATGGTAAAGGCCGCCACGCGATGTACCAGGCCGGCCATCTTCGGGCCGGTGAAGGCGGCCATGACGGCCTTGGCCCAGCCGGCTTCGGCGTAGAAGGCCGCCATGCCGGTGAGCACCAGCGTCATGACACTCAATGCGAACAACAGATGGGCGAGGCGCCATAGCGGGCCGAAGCGTCGCACGTGCTTGCTGGCATATTCGTCCGGTAGCGCATCGGTACGGATATGCGGCATGGTCTTGCCCGCCTTGCGATCCTTGTACTCGCGATACCACCAGAGGATGGAGTGTGTCCAGAAGAACATGAATACGCCGATCAGCAGGGCGATCATGAACTTGGTGGTAATCCAGATCTCGGGATACTTCTCGAAGTTGTCACTCGTGCCGTGCGGGCTGAAGGAAAGAAAGCCTTCGGTGGCAAGCGGCAAGTCTTTCTTGCCGCTGTGGCAATTCTGGCAAGTCTTCAGCCGTTTCTTCGGATGCAGCTTGGATGCCGGTTCTTTCGAGGGCTGGATGCCATGGCTGCCGTGGCAGTCGAAGCACTTGGCCGTATAAGTGTAACCAAGGCTATTGACCTGGCCGTGATAGGAGGCCTTGTAGGATTTGTACTGCTCCTGATGGCAATCACCGCAACTGGCGGTGATCGCCAGCTTGACCTTGTCGGAGGAGCTGTTGCCGATGTCGTGGGTCGTGTGGCAGTCGGAGCAGACGGCCGTCTTCAGGTTGTTCTTCTCCGCTTCCTTGCCGTGGATCGAGCCGGTCCAGTCTTCAAGATGGTCCTCATGGCATTTGCCGCAGATGGCGGGGACGGCGAGATGCCATGCCTTGCGCTCGGCGGTACCGCGCGGTGGCACGTCGAAGCTGTGGACGTCGTGGCAATCGCTGCAGATGGCGTTGAGTTTGCCCGGTTCGTCCTTGTTCTCGCGGGCATGGAAGGATTTTTTGTAGGCCGCGACGTTGTCGGCGACGATGCCGAGACGGGACTTGTCCGCGGTCTTGCTATCTTTCTTGGCAGCATCCCACAGGTCGAGGTGGCATTGGGCGCATTCAGCCTTCGGCACACCGACGACTTTCTTGTGCGGCGCCTCGTTGTCTACGATCTCCTTGTGGCAGGCAACGCACTCCATCTTGGCGTGCACGCTCTTGCTGTATTTGTCCGTATCTACTGCCAGCAGGGCGCGCTTCTCGCCGTCCGCCGCAGGAACTTCAAGTTTGCCGTGCTTGCCGTCATGGCAGGTTTGGCAGCCGGCGTTATCAAGTTTGGGTGGCGTGGCATGCGCCGGGGCGAAACCCAGCATGGCGGACAGGTACAACAACGCCCCCGCAACCAACTGGAAGCGTAGCCTCGGTGCATGCATCATCGTTCAACCATTCAGTGGGTCAACATCCACTTGGCGACGGCCGTTTGCACGGCGACATCCTTGGTATCGATCACCTTGTGATCCTCTTCCGTGCCGTCGTCGAGCTTGACCTTGCCACCCTTCGTCATATGCTTCAAGGCCTCTTTCTCGTCGAGTTTCTTTTCCTTGTACTTGGCGGTGATTTTCGCCAGCGACGGCCCCTTCTTGGTCTTGGTGGCATGGTGGCACTTGTGGCAATCATTTTCCTTGAATATTGCCTCGGCATCCACCTGGGCAAAGGCGGGTACGGCCAAGCACAGGCCAGCACTGGCGCAGAAGGCGATCAGGGAGCGCGTAATTGAGTGCGACATTTCAGTCTCTCCGAAAATATTATTGCAGGTAGCGGTCATGCCGCCAGTTTTCATGGAATGGAATAAGCACCGGCCGTCCTGAGACGGCCGGGGTTGCAGGCATCAGTTCAACTTGACTGCCTGGATATCGGCCTTGGCGCCGATACCGAGCGTCTTCACATAGGACACATGGTGGCCACGCGTGGTGATGTTGTCGTCATGCACGGCGAAGCCGACGTTATAGACACTGCCGACCTTGAGCGCCTTGTCATCGGCGTTCGCCAAGCCCAGTGGCCGAATCATGACCACGGTCCACATCCCGTCCTTCCAGCTGGCGATGGCATTGTTGTCGGCCGCCGAACCCTTGGCATCTTCGCGGCTAACCAAATAGTCCGGAATCATGTCGCCCGCTTTCCAGCCCGCATTCGGATCGAAAGGCACGGCGTTCTGCTCGCGGACCAGGAAATGATCACCCTTGCGCAGTTGGTCGGCAGTGATCGACTTGTAACCGACTTTCTTCTCGTCCCACATGAACTTGGGCTGGTGTGTCGCCTTGTCGGCATTGCCGCTAAACATGTCCTTGCCGGCATCGGCATTACGAAATTCGAGGACAAAACCATCGTCAGCCATGCCCGCCGGGTAACTGCGATGGGCACGCCACTGGATCAGGTCGACAAAACCACCCGCCGCCTTGATCTTGGCTATGTCCTCGACTGACTTGCCGGTTTTCCAGTCGGACGGATTGGCGCGCGTTTCAGGCAGATACTTGCGCACATCGCTTTTCTTGATCGCCTTCAACAACGCATTCGCTTCAACCTCTGCCTTGGTAAATTGCTTGGCCATGTCGCGCTGACCATCGTGACAGGTCTGCCAGCAGCCGTGCTGCGCGAAGCCCGGTACCTTGCCATCGTCGATCATGATCGACATGCGGTCTTCGTAAATGCCAGGCTGCTTGCCTTCCTGTACCACCTTGTCGAGCTTCGGATAGCCGTAGACCTTCCATTCCTTCCCATCGAAGCGCAGATACTGGTGCTCGGTACCCGGAGAGTTCTGATTGGTCTTCCACTGGTAGCGCAGGTAGACATTTTTGTCGTCGTAGGCCGCCTGCACCTGCAGATCGAGATAACCATTCTTGCCCTTGACCGGAGTCGGCTCGAGAGGATGGCCCTTGACGATCTTGTTGCCTTGCAGCTTTTCCTCGTCAGAGGCGTCGTGGCAGGAAACGCAGGCATCGCCACGCTGCGTTTCCTTGGCGGCCCCTTTATGCGCATCGCTACGCAGCCATTCATAGGAGGATTGCCCCGGATAGAACAGGGCCACCTTTTTCGACGGAATCTTGCTCCAGTCGATGGCTTGCGGGCCAGTTGCCATGGAAGTACAGCCGGCGGCAGCAATCACCGAAACACCCATAATCAATGCATACTTTTTCATCTCGCTCACCTCGATAGGGTTATCACCTGCACCTATGGTGCAATCCCCATGCCACGAAGGAAATCTTTCGTTTTCGGCCACTTGGCCGAGGGTGACTTGCTCCAGGCTGTCACCAGCCAGTGACATGCGTCACTTTTCAGTGACAAAACCCCAGCGCTTCATGCGCACGTAAAGATTCTGGCGAGGGATGCCGGAAAGTCGTGCAGCTTCCGAGATATTGCCCGCAGCCGAGTCAAGCAAGCAACGCAGGTAATCGCGCTCGAATTCGGCACGTGCATCCTGATAACTCCTAGCCTTGCCGGAAAGCTCGCCCGGCAGGTCTGGCGTCACACCAAGGACGCCCTCTCCGGGACACAGATGCAATACATCCAGCGGTCCCCCTGCATGCAGGGCCACGGCGCGCTCGATACAGTGCTGGAGCTGGCGGACATTGCCCTCCCAGCGGCAGTTTTCCAGCATTTGCATCGCAGCCGGGGTAAACGGCCCGCAGGACTTGCCGAATTTTGCGTTGTAGTGATCGAGGAAATGCGTTGCCAGCAGCACGATGTCACCTTCGCGCTCGCGCAGCGGTGGCATGCGCACCGTGATCACGGCAATACGGTAGTAAAGGTCTTCGCGAAACCGCCCCGCCTTGACTTCGTCCAGCAAGGAGCGGTTGGTGGCGCAGATCAGCCGGAAATCCGCCTTGCGCGGCTGCGAACTGCCAATCCGCATGTAGCTGTGGTCCTGCAACACACGCAAGAGGCTGCTTTGCAGCTTGGTACTCATGTCGGCGATTTCGTCGAGAAACAGGGTGCCGCCATGCGCCTTCTCGAAATATCCTGCATTCGCCTGGCCCGCACCCGTAAAGGCCCCCTTTTCATGGCCGAACAACAGGCTTTCGAGCAAGGTCTCTGGCAGTCCGCCGCAATTCACTTCGAGGAAGGGTTTGCCTGTCCGCTCACTCCCGGCATGAATCAGCTTGGCGGCCAAATCCTTGCCGGTACCGCTTTCCCCTTCCAGCAGCACGGTGGTGTCCAGACCGGCCACTTGGCGCAACTGACCGAGCGCACGTTCCATGGCCAGCGATTGTCCGATGACTGCGGGAACATCGGATTCACCGGCGAGCCGGGCGCGCAGTCCATCGATTTCCCGATAGGCGCGATCCAGTTCGAGCGCCTTGCCGATCACCGCCTCCAGCGCTTCGATATCCTCGAAGGGCTTGGTCTGATAATCGAACAGGCCCTCGCGCACGGCAGCCACGGCATCGCGGACATCGGCGAAGCCGGTCATGAGAATGCCCACCAGCCGCGGTCGGCGCGCACGGAATTCACGCAGCAGTTCGATGCCATTCACGTCAGGCAAACGCTGGTCCATCAGCACCAGATTGAAGTCGGCGTCGGCGAACTGGCTGCGTGCTTCGGTGCCGTCGATGGCCAGACTCACCTCGGCTTTCCCCGCCAGCAACCGATCGAGCAGGATGCGCGTATGACGATCGTCATCGACGATGAGAATTTTTGGTGGCATGTCAGGCAGGGGCAGATTCATTGGCTTGGCGTCCGGGTTGTTCCGGCAGCCAGATCGCAAATCGCGTGCCATGCCCCGGCTCGCTGGTCGCCGTGACCTGGCCGTCATGCATGAGCGCCACATGCTGCACCACCGGCAGGCCCAGGCCGGTGCCGTCGCTGCGGGTGGTATAGAAAGGCACGAAGACCTTTTCCAGCACCTCGGGCGCCATGCCGCGTCCCTGATCGGTTACCACCAGCGACCAGCCCGGCATGCCGCGCACGGCATCATTCTCCCGTCCCAGACTGATGACGATGGCACCGCCTTGCGGTGCATCATCGTCCGTCGCCTCGGCCGCGTTGACAAGCAGATTGAACAGCGCGTGGCGGATCAGAATAGGATCGATCGTCAGCACCACGGGGGCAGCCGGCAATTTGATTTCCACGGGCAGATGTTTCTTCTCGGCCTGGCGGAACAGCAACACGGTGTCCTCGATCAGGTCGGCCATCACCGTCGGCTTGCTCTCGAAGCACGACACCTTGGAAAATGCCAGCATGCGCTTGACGAATGCACGGCAGTCCTCTCCGGCTGAACGAATTTCCTTGAGCAGCTCGCGCATGCGCACTGGATCGCCGGGTTTCCCCGCATCCCCGAGCTCGCGCTCGGCCAACTGAGAGAGATTGACCACCCCGACCAGGGGATTGTTGAGTTGATGGGCGATGCCCCCGACCATGGTGCCGAGCGCGGAGAGCTTTTCGAGCTGAAGGATACGGCGATGCTCGGTATCAAGGTGCAGCAACTGGTGTTCGAGGTCATGCTGCCGCTGATAGTCTCGTTCCACACGGTCGAGCGCGAAATAGAACATCCCCAGCACACCACCGGCCACCAGCAGGCTGATCAGGATGACCGAGATGAACGACCACCGGAAGGTGGATTCCAGATTAGTGATATCGCGGATCACCACCAGGTCGCCGATGTGCTGCTTGCCAGCGTCGTCGAGCGGCACGATGGCCAAATGCAATGAACGTCCCTGCTCGGTGATTTCGGTGCTGCGGCCACCCAGCAAGCGTCCCAGCTGGCGATCGTCGAGGGTGACAGGCAAGCGCTCGACGGTTTGCGCCAGCACGGCATGGGAGGCAAACCGGTTCCAGTCCCCGCTGCGATGCATCATGGTTTGGCCACGCTGCCATTGCGCCTGTTCCACATAGTGTTTGTCCACCAGCACCACCAGATCCACCGAAAGACTGCGCTGGATCTCCTCGATCAGATATTCGATCTCCTCGCCGATTTCGAGATAACCAATCAGCTCGCCCCCATGTTTCCAGGGCATCACCAGACGCAAGGTCAGCGTACCGATGGGGCCCAACTCAATGCCATGGGCCGCTGCCTGTCGCGCATGTGCTTGCGATGTCGTGATCCGGTCGATCTTGTCGCCGAATTCCTCCGGACTATGAAACCGGTAGAGATTGACAAAATCCGGACGTGTCAAATACAGGTGCGAGATGCGATGGTTATCACGCAAGGCGTCGAACAACGGCCCGCCCTGGCGCGCCAGTTCTGCGCGATCACCGCGCCGAAAGGCATTCTCCATCGCCTTATTGCTCATCATGGCATCCATCGTCGCCATCATCAGATTGGCGTCATGGTCGAGCTTCTGCGCGAACATATTGGCAACCGCTTGTGATCGCTCGGCCAAATCCTGGTCGCGGATGCGCGTTTCGATGCCATAAATCGCGAAGGCAAAAACGCACATGATGAAAACCAGAGCGAGCGCGAACGGACCGATGAACTTGGCCTTGACGCGCTTGGGCTGTCGGGTGGGGGTAATGGCGCTCATGGCGGGAGTGTACTCAAGCGACAGGCTAACGCGCGTGGCTAAAAAGTCAGCGCTGGCGGGACGGCATGAAGTTGAACCGAATGACTGCCAGTCGTAGCATCGCGCCTCATGGACTACCTGATCATCTGCCTCGCCGCCCTCGTCGCCTCCGGTCTGACGCTGTTCTCGGGCTTCGGCCTCGGCACGATCCTGACCCCGGTGTTCGCGTTGTTCTTCCCGGTGACCACGGCGGTGGCGATGACCGCGCTCGTGCATCTGGCCAACAACCTGTTCAAGATCGGCCTGGTCGGCCACGACGCCGACTGGCGCATCGTCGCGCGCTTCGGCTTGCCGGCGGCGCTGGCGGCCATCGTCGGGGCCAGTCTGCTTGCCCTGTTCGCCGGTCTGCCCGCGCTGGCGAGCTACGAACTGGGCGGACGCACGCACGAAATCACGCCGGTGAAGGCAGCCATCGGCCTGCTGATCTCCGCCTTCGCCCTGCTGGAACTCTGGCCGCGCTTCGCGAACATGGCTTTCCCGTCGCGCTGGCTGCCGGTCGGCGGGTTGCTGTCGGGCTTCTTCGGCGGGCTGTCAGGCAACCAGGGTGCGTTGCGCTCGGCTTTCCT
>CAZTWA010000084.1:0-10800 GCA_964617225.1 uncultured Methyloversatilis sp. | reverse complement strand
GGCGTGCAGCGCGACCTGCTGCCGCTGGTCGAAGGCACGACGGTGTCGACCAAGTTCGGCATGATCAAGACCGATCACGTCCTGTTCATTGCCAGCGGCGCCTTCCACTTCGCCAAGCCGTCCGACCTGATCCCGGAATTGCAGGGCCGTTTTCCGATTCGCGTCGAACTCGATTCGCTCACGGTGGATGATTTCGAGCGCATCCTGACGCAGACCGATGCCTGCCTCACGCGCCAATACGAGGCGCTGCTGGGTACGGAGAGCGTGACCCTGGCGTTCACGGCCGACGGCATCCAGCGCATGGCGCAGATCGCCTACGACGTGAATGAGAAGACCGAGAATATCGGCGCGCGCCGGCTCTACACGGTGATTGAAAAGTTGCTCGAGGAAGTTTCGTTTGTCGCAGGTTCCGCAAGCGGCGCGGCTGCGCTGACCATCGATGCGGCCTATGTCGATGACCGGTTGGGTGAGTTGGCGCAACGCGAGGACTTGTCACGCTATGTGCTCTGATCCGGACCTGCAGGACACCACAACATGACTGCCGTTGCCGAGCTGACTGGCAAGTACCCGAAAATCGGCAACCTGTTTTCGAAGGCCCAACAGGGTTTTCCGGTCAATCTGGCCAGCCGGCATGCCCATGTGATGCAGGAACTGGACAGTGCGTGGGGAACGGCCGAGTGCGTGCGCATGCTCGACGACCTGGTGTTTTCCGATCGGCCCGACCGGCTCGGATTCACCTCTGAAGTGATGATGGAGTTGTTCGCCCTCAAAGGGCATCACGACCGGCTCTATCCGCAGTTCGTCGGCAACCAGTTCGATCCTTTTGCTGCGGTCAAGCTGGGTGAAGTGGACATCGGTGCCGGGGTGAAAATTGCATCGCGCACGGCAGGCAAGAGCAGCCCTGCCACGAAAGATCCTGCCCCCGACCTTGCCGAGATTCCGCGTCCGGTCACCGAAGTCAGACCGGAAACCGCGACCTCGCCGGACGAGGGGGTTCAGCCTGTCGTCTCGGCCAATATTGCCCGCGGTGCCTGGCCGGAAATCACAAATCTTGACGAGCTGCGCAACATGCTGGCCTTGCGGGTGGCAGGGAAGCGCGTCCCGCCACGCGACACCCGGCTCATCGTCGAAATCCTCAAGCAGTACGCCGCCATTTCGGTGCAGGACGTCGAAAAAGCCATTCGCCTCCAGCAGGGCGATGGTCAAGGCAAGAAACGCGAGCCTATCGGCAAGGTCTTGCTGAAGATGGGCATCGTCACCGAGGAGGTGGTGATTCGTGCGCTTTGCCTCCAGTTCGGCGTGATCATGGTCAATCTGCAGCGCTTCCAGATCGACGCTGAAACCATCCGACTGATTTCGCCGGAAGTGGCCAAGAGCCTGCGAGCGATTCCCGTCGCGGATATTGAGAGCACGCTGTTCCTGGCTGTCGAGAATCCGTTTGGCTTCGATCAGCGCGAGTACTTCACGTTCCTGACCAAGCGCAAGGTCGAGCTTGTGATGGCGCCCGCGGGCCAGATTACCCGGCAGTTGCAGGCCTTTGGCCAGGTACGTTCGGTGCAGCAGGGCAAGGAGGAGTTTCGCTCCCTCGCACAGAGGGCTCTGGGCGATTCCCCCAGCGTCGAACTGGTGAGTGATGAAATCGACGATTCAGGGGCCTTGTCCCAGGATGATGCATCGATCGTTGGATTGGTGAACAAAATCATTTCCGATGCGGCCGAGGTCAAAGCGTCGGATATCCACATCGAGAGCTTCTACGGGGATGCACTGGCCTACATCCGCTTCCGGCGCGACGGGCGCATGGAGGAGTATTCGCAGTACTCCGCCAGTTATCACCGGGCAGTGGTGTCGCGCATCAAGATCATGTCTAACCTGGACATCTCCGAGCGCCGCATCGCCCAGGACGGCAAGATCTCCTTCGTCCGTGCCGGCCGGGAGCGCATGGACCTGCGTGTCGCGACGATCCCGACCTCGCGTGGCATCGAGAACGTTTCCATCCGCCTGTTGCACGCCGGCGATCCATACCCGGTGGAAGCGCTCAAGATGTCGGCGCGCGACCTGTCCGTCTTCAAGCGCCTGATCCATCGTCCCTATGGACTCATCCTGGTCTGCGGCCCGACCGGCAGCGGCAAGACGACCACCCTGCACTCGGCGCTGCGGGAGCTGAACACGTCAGACAAGAAGATCTGGACCGCCGAAGATCCGATCGAGATCGTGCAGAAAAAGATCTGCCAGGTGCAGGTCAATCCGAAAATCGGCTGGACCTTCGCAACCGCCCTGCGTTCATTCCTGCGTGCCGATCCGGATATCATCATGATCGGCGAGATGCGCGACCAGGAAACGGCGAAGATCGCGCTTGAGGCCTCGATGACCGGTCACGTGGTGTTGTCGACGCTGCACACGAACTCGGCTTCCGAAACGGCTGCACGCCTGATCGACCTGGATGTCGACCCCTTCAACCTGGGTGACGCCTTGATCTTCATTCTGGCCCAGCGGCTGACCCGCAGCCTCTGTTCGCATTGCGCGGAGAAGGTGCCGCTCAGCCCGGCGGAGATCGACGACCTGACGACGGAATACCATTACTCTGCCTTCAAGCGCCCGCCGTCGATGTCGGAGCGCGAGCAGATCGTGCGCACCTGGAAGCGGCAGCTGACCAAGGGCGCTGAACTGGCCTTGTGGAAGGCCAAGGGCTGCGAGCACTGCGCGATGGAAGGCTACCAGGGGCGGATTGCCCTGTTTGAATTGATGGAAGCCACCCCGGAAATTCGCGAACTGGTGGTGCACAAGTCGCCGGCTGCGGAATACCAGCGGATCGCCGTCGAACAGGGCATGAATACGCTCAAGCAAGACGGCATCGAGAAGGCCTTGGTCGGCCTGACTGACATGGCCGAGGTGCGCGGCGCCTGCAATTAAGTGTGCGGTGCTGCTCTAGTCAGAGCAACGGCAATTCGCCCGCCATCAATTCCGCCAAGGTTTCGCGCTTGCGAATCAGGCGTGCGGTGTCGCCATCGACCATGACTTCGGCCGCGCGCGGGCGGGTGTTGTAGTTCGAGCTCATCGCCATCCCGTAGGCGCCGGCCGACAGAATGGCCAGGAGGTCGCCTTCGGCGAGCGGGAGGTCTCGATCATGGCCGAGAAAGTCACCGGATTCGCAGATTGGGCCGACGATCTCATACGGCTTGGCTGAAACAGATGCCGTCTTACCAGCGCTGACTTTCACGATGTCATGCCAGGCATCGTAAAGCGCCGGGCGCGCGAGGTCGTTCATCGCCGCATCAACGACGGCGAAATTCTTTTGCGCCCCATGCTTGAGCACCTCGACACGAGTGAGCAACAGTCCGGCATTGCCCACCAGCGACCGGCCGGGTTCGAGCAAAAGCATTTCCTTGCGCCCGGCCAATTTCGCCAGCATCGGGGCAAGATAGGACGCAACCGGCAGAACCTGCTCGTCACGATAGCGAATGCCCATGCCGCCGCCGAGATCGATGTGCTCGAACGCGATGCCTTCTGCAGCGAGCTGGCCGACCAGTTCGAGCACCTTGCTGGCCGCATCCGCCGCGGGCTGGGGATCGAGCAGTTGCGAGCCGATGTGGCAGGCGATGCCGCGAATGCGCAGGTTCGGCAACGTGCGTGCACGGCGATATAGCGCGATAGCCTCGTCGAACGCGACGCCGAACTTCGCGGTCTTCAGGCCGGTGGAGATGTACGGGTGGGTCTTGGGGTCGACGTCCGGATTGACGCGCAAGGCGATGGGGGCAACTTTCCCGGTTTCGCCGGCCACGGTGTTCAAGCGCTCGAGCTCGCTGGCCGATTCGACGTTGAAGCAGAAGATGTTGGCCTCCAGCGCGGTGCGCATTTCCACTGGCGATTTGCCGACGCCAGAGAAAACAACCTTGCCCGGATCACCACCCGCGGCCAGGACACGGGCGAGTTCGCCCCCGGAAACGATGTCGAACCCGGCGCCGAGTTGGGCGAACAACTTGAGAATCGAGAGATTCGAGTTGGCCTTGACGGCGTAGCAGATGCGCGCGTTGCGGCTGGTCAGGGCTGCGCGGTAGGCCTCGAATGCGGCAACCAGGGCGGCGCGCGAGTAGATGTAGCAAGGTGTACCGAAGCGTTCCGCAAGCGTGGCGAGGGGGGCGTTTTCGATACGGGTCGTGCCCGATTGCGTGGTGATCAGGCTCATCGGTTTTAGCGGGGTTGGGCTGTAGGCGGCCTGCTATGATCGGCTGGCTGTTCGGTCGAGGGCGCTGCAACGGGCTGACTCGCGGTGGCCTTGGGCTTTGTCGCAGTTGGTTCGCCGGGCAACGTCAGCGGACCCTTGTTGCCGCAAGCAGCAAGCACCAACGCGACAACGGCGAGCAGGGATGCGCGAAAGCAGTTTGATCGTAGTTTCATGGCGAAATGTTACAACACGGAGGCAGCGTGGAAGAGCGGGAATTCCTGGAATTGGCGGATACCGAACTGGCGAAAATCGAGGACGCACTCGACAGGTTGCAGGAGCGCATCGATGCGGACTGGGATTACGAACTCAAGCCCGGCGGCATCATCGAGCTGGATCTCGAGGCGGGGGGCAAGATCATCATCAATCGTCATACGGCTGCCCGGGAAATCTGGATTGCGGCACGGTCGGGCGGTTTTCACTTCAAACCCCCAAGCGCTCACGGACAACCCTGGACGGATACACGCACGGGCAAGGATCTCGCGATCGTGCTGTCCCACTGCATCAGCGACCAGACCGGGGGAAACGTTGCGGTGACGTGGTAACGACTTCTCAGGGTGTGCGCCCGGGGACGAGCGGGCGCACTTGGGCATCGCGTACCGGCGCGGCGGGCTCCTTGAAGAGCTGCCGCAGGAAGTCGGGGAGGACCGAGTCCTTTTCCGCCGGCTCGGGGATCGACTCTTTGTAGACGTAATCGTAGATCACGGCATCGGTTGCCGGGTCGCGGCTCTCGACGCGCGCCATGCCCTCCGGTTGGGGAAGCTGCGCTTCCGGAACATTTTTCAGCGCCGTCTGCATGAAGTCGATCCAGATGGGCAATGCCGCCCTTCCGCCGGTTTCCCCGTTGCCGAGTCGCTTGGGCTGGTCGAAACCCATCCAGGCGATACCGACCAGAGCGGGGTGGTAACCGCAGAACCAGGCATCGACATAATCGTTCGTGGTCCCTGTTTTTCCTGCGAGGTCGGTCCGCTTGAGCACTTGTCCCGCACGGGCGGCGGTGCCGCGCCGCACGACGTCCTGCAGCATGCTGTTCATGAGCCAGGCATTGCGGACGTCGACGATGCGCAGCGCTTCGTCACCCGCCTGGGCCGGCCGGATTTCGGCCAGCACGTTGTTGTCGGCATCGAGTATCTGCTTGACGATGAAAGGCTCGATCTTGTAGCCGCCGTTGGCGAGGACCGAATAGGCGGATAAATGTTGCCACGGGGTGACACTGCCGGCGCCCAGCGCAAGGGTCAGGTAGGGGGGATTCTTGTCCGCGTCGAATCCGAAACGCGTGACGTAGTCCTGGGCATAGTGGGGGCCAATTGCACGGATCAGCCGGATCGAAACCATGTTCTTGGACTTTGTCAGTGCCTGACGCAGGGTCATGGGGCCGTCATACTTGCCGTCGTAATTCTTGGGTTCCCAGGCCTGACTTCCGGTTTCTTCGGCGGAAACGGAAAGCGGCTCGTCGGGGAAGACGGACAGCGGGGTGTAACCTTTCTCGAGCGCAGCAGAGTAGACGAAAGGTTTCATGCTGGAGCCCGGCTGCCGCCATGCCTGGGTGACATGATTGAACTTGTTGCTCCCAAAATCGAAGCCGCCTACAAGAGCGCGGATGGCGCCATCGACGGGGTTCGCGGCGACAAAGGCGGCTTCGACGTCGGGCCACTGGGCGATCTGCCAATGTCCATTGCTCTCCTGGGTGAGACGAATGATTGCGCCACGGCGCAGGCGCTTATTGGGCGGGGCCTTGCTGTCCAGCATGTTCTGGGCGAACTTGAGGGCGCTGCCTTCCAGGGTAACGATGTCGCCCCCGGGCAGGTACGCGCGTACTTTTTCCGGGCTGGCGGACAGTACCAGGGCGGCGCGCAGATCGGGCGCATCGTCAACGTCACCGAACAGGTCCTCGAGCTTTTCATCTTCATCGCTCTCGATGGATTTCATGTCGGCATAGGATTCGGCGCCACGGTAGCCGTGACGGCGATCATAGGCAATGACCGCCTGGCGTACGCTACGATAGGCGGCTTCCTGTTCCTTGAGGGTCAGAGTCGTGACGACCTTGATCCCGGAAGTGTATGCATCTGGGAAGGCTTCGATGGCGATTTGCCGCGCCATTTCCGCGGCATGGTCGGCTTTGATCGCAAAGTTATCGATCTGCCGCCGCACCTGCAACGATTCATTCATTGCCTGATCGAATTGCTTCGCATCGATGAATCGCAATTCCTGCATGCGTCGCAACACATATTGCTGGCGCTGTCGCGCCCGCTTGGGATTGGCGACCGGGTTGAAGCTGGACGGTGCCTTCGGCAGACCCGCCAGCATGGCCATCTCGGAGATTCTCAGGTCCTTGATATCCTTGCCAAAATAGATTCGCGCTGCAGCCGCAAAGCCATAGGCACGTTGCCCGAGATATATCTGGTTGAAGTAAATCTGGAGAATTTCGTCCTTGGACAGGCTATGTTCAATCTTGAAGGCCAGCAAGGCTTCGTAGAGTTTGCGGGTCAGGGTTTTTTCCGAGCTCAAGAAGAAATTTCGGGCGACCTGCATGGTGATGGTCGACGCACCTTGGCGCTTCCCACCCCCAATGAAATTGGCGTAGGCCGCACGCAGGACACCCATGGTGTCAATTCCCGGATGCTGATAAAAACGCTCATCCTCGGCCGCCAGGATCGCCTGCTTCATGATTTCCGGCACTTCCTGAATGCGCACGAAATGCCGGCGCTCCTCGCCGAACTCGCCAATCAAGTGCCCATCCGCCGTGTAGATGCGCAACGGTATTTTGGGGTGGTACTCGGTGAGAATGTCGATCGAGGGGAGGCGTGGGTAGGCGAGGATGACTGTGATACCCAGCAATCCGAGTGCCGCGACCAGCGCGAGTGCCAAGCTGCCGATCGGCAGGACTATCCAGCGGAGCATGATGGTGACTTCTTTTCCCTGTCGGATCGCGGAAGGGCAATTATAGTGTCAGTATTGAAATGGCCTTCCGAAGCGGCTCAGGTAGTGTGTTGCATGAAAGCCGGACGAAAAAATATTACTGCCGAGGTATTCAAAAAATGTCTTTACAGCCGATAAGCTTGCTGCTAGCATTTAATTTGAAGTATTGATAATTAATCTAACTGCTTGAACATTAAGGATAAACTTGGATTTCGATCTCTCGATCCTCAATCCTAAAGCGCGTTCCCTGATAGGCTTGAACATCAGTTCTTCGGCTATCAAGATGGTCGAACTGTCTGGTGGACGCAGCGGAGGTTATCAGTTGGATTGCTATGCCATTGAGCCATTGCCTGAAGGTGCGGTGGTTGATGGCAACATTTCCAATCACGAAGGCGTTTCCGAGGCGGTCTACCGGTGCTGGAAGCGTTTGGATACACAGACCAAATATGTGGCGATGGCGTTGCCGACCGCCGCAGTAATTACCAAAAAGATCATTTTGCCGGCCGGATTACGGGAATCTGCAATGGAAGTGCAGGTCGAATCCGAGGCAAACCAATACATCCCTTTTACCCTTGAAGAAGTCAATCTGGATTTTCAGGTCATCGGACCAACCCCGACCGATCCGGATGAGGTGGAAGTGTTGATCGCGGCATCGCGCAAGGAAGGCGTCGAAGATCGCGTGGCGTGCGCTGAGGCGGCGAAACTCAAGCCGGTCGTCATGGATGTGGAATCCTATGCGGCGCTGGCCGCTTTTGACCTCGTCCGGGAACAGTTTTCGGGCAATACCGCTGAGCGAATCTTCGCTCTCGTGGATATCGGCGCAAATGCAATGAAGGTCACCGTGATGCGGGGAGACCAGCAGATTTACAACCGCGAGCAGGCGTTTGGTGGCAATCAGTTGACCCAGGATATCGTGCGCGCCTATGGGATGGGCTATGAGGAGGCGGAAGCACTCAAGCGTACCGGTCCGATGCCCGACAACTACGATGCAGAGATTTTGAAGCCGTTCCTTGACAATCTGGCACTGGAAATCTCCCGAGCCATGCAGTTCTTCTTCACCTCGACCCAGTACAGCGAAGTCGATCACATCGTGCTGATGGGTGGGGGTGCGCTGTTGCCTGGCGTAGCCCAGGTGGTGGCCGAGCGCACGCAGATCGACACGGTAATGGCCAACCCGTTTGCCAAAATGAGCGTATCCCAACGAGTCCGTCCGAAACAACTGCTGTCGGATGCGCCATCCCTGATGGTGGCGTGCGGATTGGCACTGCGGAGGTTCGATCCGTGATTCGCATTAACCTGCTTCCACACCGCGAGGAACGGCGCAAGGCGCTGCGCCAGCAATTTTATGCATTGTCGGCCCTGGTCGCCGTATTGGCTGCATTCATTTGGTTCGTCGGCTATAGCCTGATCGATGCCATGATTACGCATCAGGCTGACAAGAATAGTTTCCTCAAAAGCGAAATCGCTGTTCTGGACAAGCAGATCGAGGAGATCAAGAAACTCAAGGAGCAGACTGAGTCGTTGTTGCAACGCAAACAGGTCATCGAGGCCCTGCAGGCAAATCGCTCCGAGACGGTCCACCTCTTTAACGAACTTGCCAAACAGTTGCCCTCAGGCATCTACTTGAAGTCCATCAAGCAGGAAGGCAAAAAAGTCACTCTGGTTGGCTATGCCCAGTCGAATGCGCGTGTATCAACGCTGATGCATAACCTCGATGAGTCACCGATTCTGGAAAATCCGGTGCTTATCGAAATCAAATCAGCACAGGTCGGCAAGCGACGGATGAACGAGTTTGCCCTGAGCATCTTTTTCTCACGTCAATCCAGTGCGGACGCAGGCGTACCTAATGCCAAGAAACCTGGGGCAGTGAAATGAAAATGCCGAACTTCAATTCGGGCAATGCCAAATTCACAATGCCGAAAATCGATTTTCAGGCGGTGGCAGAGGACTTTAAGACGCTAGATCCAAAAGATCCGGGTGCTTGGCCGCTGATTCCCCGGATAGTTATTCTGGTTGGCATGTTCTTGGCTTTGATTGCCGCCGCGGCATGGTTCGGTTGGCAAACGCAATTCGAAGAGCTCGATGCCAAGCGTCAGGAAGAGGAAAAGCTCAAGGGTGATTGGCTATCCAAGAAAAAACAGGCCATCAATCTGGATGCCTATCGGAATCAACTGGTTGAGATCGAGCGTTCTTTTGGCGCGCTGTTGAAGCAGTTGCCGAATGCTGCTGAAATGGAATCCTTGCTGGTCGATATCAACCAGGCGGGCTTGGGTCGGGGTTTGCAGTTCGAGCTCTTCAAGCCGGGAGCCGAGGCCGTCAAGGACTTCTACGCAGAATTGCCGATCACAGTTAACTTGACAGGTTCGTATCACGACTTCGGGGCATTCGCTGGCGACGTAGCCAAGCTCTCGCGCATCGTCACGCTAAACGACATCAATATTTCTCAAGGGAAATCGGGGGATATTCTCGCGCTGGCGACCACAGCCAAAACCTTCCGATACCTTGATGAGGACGAAGTTGCTGCGCGCAAGAAGCAGGAAAAGGCCAAGGGGGCAAAGAAATGAGAGCCCTATACCTTGCGCTTGCCTCAGCAGTTGTTATCCTCGCCGGATGTGGTGACAAAGGGCGCGATGAAATCAAGCTCTGGATGGAAGAGTCGTCACGTGACTTGAAAGGCGGGGTTCCGCCGCTGCCTGAACTCAAACCCTTCCCGATCGTGTCCTACGATGCGGCTGACAAGCTCGACCCGTTCAACTCAGTCCGGATCGAGCCGGAAAGAAAAGAAAGCGGGGGCGGGAACAAGCCGGATTTTGATCGTCCAAGAGAACAATTGGAAAGCTATCCGCTTGAGTCGATCAGTTTTGTCGGCGTGGTGAACAAGACCAAATCGAATGCCAAACATGCGGTTGTACAAGCCGACGGTATTGTCTATCAGGTGGGCAAGGGAAATTACATGGGCCAAAATTTCGGCCGCATCGTTGATATCACGAGTAGCGAAATCATACTTAAAGAGATTGTGCAGGATCCGACTGGCCAGACTTCAGACTGGGTGGAAAGACAGATGACCTTGCAGTTGCAGGAAGGGTCGCAGGGTAAGGAGTTGAAGAAATGAAAATCACACGTGTTCTGGCAGTCATGGGTTGGGTGCTTTTGGGTATCTTCCCGGCAATTGCGCAAAGTCAGCAATCAGGAGCCAAATCGCCCAACGTCATCGAAAATCTTGTTGTAAGCAAGGCGGGTGGCAACACGGTGCTCCAAATTGGTTTGAAGCAGGAAATATCGGCAACACCTTCCAACTTCATGATTGCCAATCCTGCCAGGATCGTGTTTGATTTTCCGGGAACCGAAAACGGACTCGGTTACAGCAATAAGTCGGTCAGCGAAGGGATCCTGCGGAGCTACAGCGTTGTTCAAGCCGGAGACCGTTCCCGATTGGTCCTGAACCTAGCAAAGAGCTCACGCTTTGAGGCGAGGAACGAAGGTAAGACCTTGCTGATCACGCTGCTTGACGAAGCCCAAAGCGAACTAGCGGCAACACCGGCAACAGTTCAGCATTTCGCGCAAACCAACAAGAATCTGGAAAGCTCGATCAAGAATGTCCAGTTTCGCCGAAACAAAGAAGGCGCTGGCGTCGTGATGGTCGATCTCACCTCAAGCGACAC
>CAZTWA010000083.1:0-11072 GCA_964617225.1 uncultured Methyloversatilis sp. | reverse complement strand
TTTCCGCGGCCAGTTGCTCGACCGAAAACAGCATCACGTCGCCGTAGAACTGTCGCTCGAATTCGCCGCTCATGTCGATGGTTTGCTGAACCGTCTCGATGCCGGGGCGGAACTCCGACTGGCCGCCGCTTTCGACGGTGCGCTTGTGCAGCATCGGCAGGTTGGCCGAGACGAAACGCGGACCGAGCTCGGCTTTCAGAATGCGTCCCAGCGTCGGTCCGGACATGCGCAGCCGCAACGCCGCGAAGGGAATGAAGTACTGCAGCGCGGCGGGCCGGAAGACGTAGTTGCCGGCATAGACGGTGCGCGCCGGCTGCACGCTGGCGAACAGGTCGGCGGGTTCGAACGTGGTGATGCGCGTCGGGTGCTCGCCGTAAAAAAAGCTGTTCACCCGGCCGGCGAAGTGCGCGCAGCAATCGGCTTCGCTGTGCGGGCCGGTGAGCGGGCACGGGTAGGCATAGGCGGCCGCGGGCTGGAAGCCGAACAGGTCAGCCATGTCGTGATAAGCCGCGTCGCCCGATGCGACCAACGTCGCATGGTGGCTGCAGGCCGCGTGCGGAGCGCTTTCCGCCATCTGGCCGAGGAAGGCGAGCACGTCGTCGAGGAAATTGCGGGTCATTACCGCGGGTGACACCGGCGGGTCGCCGACCACCTTGCCCGTCGCGACCAGCGTGTCGGTACGCGAGAAGATCGCGTCGAGGTCGTTGAAGAAGTCCACAAGGTAACCATTGGAGCCGCCATCCTGCGGGACATTGACGCGGAACTCTTGGTCGCTGTCGATCGACCAGATCAGCGTCTCGCCGGGATTGTCCCGCAGCAATTCCGCTACCTTGAGGTAGGCGATGTTGCGCATCACGCCCTGTCCCTTGTGACCAAAAGCGTCTTTGGGCGCGTTGCCCAGCATGCGCGGCAGCTCGATGTTCAAGGACTGGACGAGTGCGTATTGCGCCGCCGGCGGGAAGTGGATCGTCTGCAGACCCTTAGCCGTGTAGTGCGCGGCGATCTCGCGATTGGCCGCGACACTCGCGGCTTGTGCGCTGTCGTCGGCGAGCAGTACGGAGATCTCACCGGTGTAGGGGAAGCGCCTTAACTGTTCCTGCAGGCTGGCGAGGCAGGCACGGATATGCTGCGGGCGGTCGGCAACCGGGACGACGACAATGAAGCGGTGCCGGCTCATCGAGCCCTTATCGGTCGGACCGATAAGCCGGGAAGACGTTCTTGTCCCACATCACTTCGATGAGGTTGATGCCGCTGACAAGGTCGGCCTGCTCGAACAGCGCATCGACATCCGCCGTCTTCTCGACGCGCCAGTGCCGGATGCCGAAGGACTGCGCGAGCAGGGCGTAGTCCGGATTGACGAAGTCGCAGTCGATGTAGCGCTCCTGGTAGAGCTGGAACTGGTTCTTGCGGATCAGGCCGAGCGTGCCGTTGTTGATCATCACGACGTTGAGCGGGACCCGGTAGTTCACGGCCGTCATCAATTCCATGCAGCACATCTGGAAACCGCCATCGCCGAGAATCGCGAAGGTCGGCGTCTCCACGGCACAGCGTGCGCCGATGGCCGCCGGGATCGCATGGCCGAGCGACGAGACGCCCGAATTGGGGAAATAGCGGTGCTGGGGCGAGGCCTTGAGGTAGGTCTGCGCGAGGATGACGTTGTCGTCGAAGACCAGCGCTTGCGGCAGGCGCTCGACGAGGCGGTCGAACAGGTGGGCGATGGCCGTGAAGTTCGGCGCCACGGGCGTGCGCGTGAAGGTCGGCGGCGGCGGCGCGGGAAAATCGCTGAGGCAGACCAGCAGGTCCTCCAGCACGGCGCGGATGTCGCCGTGGATCACGAGGTCAGCCTTGAAGACCTTCTCGAGCTGCTTGGCATCGTGGTCCACCTGGATCACGCGTTTGCCGGCCATCAGTTTCGGGTCCCACAGGTAGCTGGTGCGCTCATTGAAGGCGGCACCGAGCACGATGATCAGGTCGGCATGGTCGACGATGTGGCGGAAGGCGCTGCCGTCCGAGGTGACGCCGAGGCAGCCGAGCGCACGCGGGTCGCTTTCGGCGATCAGTCCCTTGCCCTTGAGCGAAGTGGCGACGCGGATCGCGTGGCGCTCGCCGAGCTTCTGCAGCATGCTTTGTGCGCCGGCGATGAAGCAGCCGTGGCCGGCGACGATCACCGGATGGCTCGCTTCGCGGATCATGCGGCCCATTTCCTCGGTCGCGGCGAAGCTGTTGCAGATGCGCGGCGCGTCGGTGACGAAGCGGATGTCGTCGAGCAGGCCTTCCTCCACCAGTTCCTTCTGGATGTTGTACGGCAGCGAGAGCAGCACCGGTCCGGCGTTGGGCGACAGCAGGATGCGCGTCGCCTGGCGCAGCACCTGCAGGAGGTAGTCGGTGCGCTCGACGATCTTGTGATAGCGGGTGATGCCGCGGAACAGGTCCGACTGGTCGATGCTGCCGCCTTCGCCCGAGCTTTCCTGCAGGCCGCCCTTGCCGAAGATGAAAGTCGAGGTTTCACCGGTGATGATCAGTACCGGCAGCTTGTCGGCATAGGCGTTGGCGATGCCGGTGACGAGGTTGGTCGCGCCCGGCCCGGCGGTGGTGATGCAGGCGGCGATGTTGCGCGTCGCGCGTGCTTCGCCGCAGGCCATGAAGGCGGCGCCCTGCTCGTGCTTGACCAGCACGGTCTGGATCGACGAATCGCGCAGCCGGTCATACACCGGCAGGATGTGCGAACCCGGCATGCCGTAGGCGTGGCGAATGCCGAGGCGCTCCATGAAGCGGACGATGAGGTCGGCGACGGTGATCTGCATGGGATGCGGGCAGGGGGAAAGCCCGCATTTGAGCACAAGGCGGGCAACCGGCAAAGCCCCGGAAGCCGCATCCGATGCCGTCCTGCCCGCGCTCACTTGCCGTGAACACACACACTTTCCAAGGGCATTTGACAGCGGCGGCATGCTGTTGGAGACTCCGGCCAGAATACCCACAACAACACGCTCGTCCCATGACTGCCGCGAAACTCAGAACCATCACGCCCGAGCTCGAGACGCTCGGCGCCGAACCCTACTATCAACCCGTGGCCGACGAGGTCGCGCTGTTCGAGGCGGCCGCGGCAAAGCGCCTGCCCATGCTGCTCAAAGGACCGACGGGCTGCGGCAAGACGCGCTTCGTCGAGTACATGGCGTGGAAACTCAAGCGCCCGCTGGTGACGGTGGCCTGCCACGACGACCTGACGACGGCCGACCTGGTGGGCCGCTACCTGATCGCCGGCGACGAGACGGTATGGCTCGACGGCCCGCTCACCGCGGCGGTGCGCGCCGGGGCGATCTGCTACCTCGACGAGATCGTCGAGGCGCGCAAGGACACCACCGTCGTGATCCACCCGCTGGCTGACTCGCGTCGCGCGCTGGCCGTCGACAAGCGCGGCGAGCTGATCCCCGCACCGCCCAGCTTCATGCTGGTGATCTCCTACAACCCCGGCTACCAGAGCGTGCTCAAGGAGATCAAGCCGAGCACCCGGCAGCGCTTCGTCGCGATGGAGTTCGACTATCCGGGCGCGGAGGTCGAGGCGCAGATCGTCGCCACCGAGGGCGGCATCGATGCCGAGTCCGCGAAGAAGCTGGTCAAGCTTGGCGAGCTGACGCGCAACCTGAAAGGCGCCGGGCTCGACGAAGGCGCAAGCACGCGCCTGCTTGTGCATGCCGCGCAACTCATCGGTGCAGGCATGGCGCCGGCCGTTGCCGGCACGGCGGCCATTGCGCGCGCGTTGACCGACGACCCCGACATGACGCAAACGCTGGACGACCTGGTCAGGGCGGTGTTCTGACGCCTGCATGACCGACACATATGGCTGAACGTCGGCTGTTCGCCCATGAGCTCGAGGAAATCCTCGATGCCTTTCTGTTCGCGTCGCCGTCGCACCGCTCGATCGAACGGCTCGCCGCGATGCTGGAGGCCTTGCCGCGCAAGCAGCAGGACTTCGTGGTGCGCGTGGCCCGCGGCGCGTCAAAGACCAACACCGAGATCGGCTACCTGATCGCGACGCTCTCCATCGACGCCCTCGGTCGCCTCGACGAAGCGGCTTTCCAGGACTGGGTGATCGCCGGCCTCGACGTGTTCGACAAGCGCGGGTTGCGCGCGTCGGTGGAAACGTTGCGCGACATCGACGGCTTTCTTGCCCTGCGCGAAGGGCGTGCCTATGTCCGCTTCGCCGAAATCGAACAGCGCCTGACGCGCTTCGTCCTCGGGCTGTCCGGTCGGCCGCTGGCGCTGAAAGCGGGTGAGTATCCCTGGACCGATACCGAAACGATCTTCCTGCCCGAGCGGCTGGCCCAGTTCGGCAACGCCGAGGACAACCGGCAGTTCTTCAAGGGCCTGGCCGTGCAGCTCTGGGCGCAGACGCGCTACGGCACCTTCAATGCCGATCTCGAGAGTGAAATTGCCCGTTGGCCGGAGCGCGAACAGGCGCTGACCTGGCTGGCCCATCTTGAAGCGGTGCGCCTCGAAGCCTGCGTCGCGCGCGACCTGCCCGGGCTGGGGGCGCTGCTCGCCGGGCTGCGCGGTACCTGGCCTGACAGCTTGGGGGCTGCACTGGAGGAGCTGCAGGCACCGACCGCGGACATCCACGACACCTTGCGTTGGTTGTCGCATTTCATGGCGGAAGGTGCCGTCCCGCCAGCGCCGACTTTCGTGGGCCGGCTTGAACCGGGCATCGCCGCGCGCGTGCGCACCGAGCGCATCACGCGCGATACCGAGACACTCAAGAAGGCCATCGGTGCGCTCAAGGGCGCGGGGGGCAAGCGCAAGGCCGCGCCCAACGAGTTCTCCGCCGAGTTGAACCGGGCGACCGGCGAGATCGAAGTGCGCGTCGACGGCGAGGCGGTCAAGCTGCCCGACGAGGCGCGCGCCGCCGCGCAGTCGCTGCTGCAGGATCTCGGCCAGGTGCCGCCGGAAGCCCTGACGCCGGCCGGCGACGCCCCCTGGACGCCCGATGACCGGCCGAAGAATGGCATGGTCGAGCAGGCCAATAGCCGTGAGCCCGACTTCCGCTATGACGAATGGGACTATCACCGCAATGCCTACCGGCGCGGCTGGTGCCAGGTGTATGTCACCGACGTGAAGCCGGGCGAAGGCAACTTCGTGCGCGAGACGAAGGTGCGCTATGCCCCGTTCATCCACCAGCTCAAGCGGCGCTTCGAGGCGGTACGCGGCGAGGACCGCATCCTCGGCCGCCAGCCCGAGGGCGAGGACATCGACCTCGATGCGCTCGTCGAGGCGGTGAATGACCGCAAGAGCGGCGCCGAGCCCTCGACGCGCCTGTTCAGCCGGCGCATGCGCAACGAACGCAGCCTCGCGGCGATGTTCATGATCGACATGAGCGGATCAACCAAGGGATGGGTCAACGATGCCGAGCGCGAGGCGCTGGTGATGCTCTGCGAGGCGCTCGAGAAGCTTGGCGATGCCTATGCCATCTACGGCTTCAGCGGCTGGACGCGTACGCGCTGCGACATCTATCGCATCAAGGGCTTTGTCGACAGCTACGATGAAGCCGTGCGCGCGCGCATCGACGGCATCGAGGCCAAGGACTACACGCGCATGGGCGTGGCGATCCGCCATCTCACCCATCTGCTCGGGCAGCAACCCGCGCGCCACAAGCTGCTGGTGACGCTGTCGGACGGGCGGCCCGACGATTTTGGCGACGAATATCGCGGCACCTATGGCGTCGAGGACACGCGCCGCGCGCTGCAGGAAGCGCGCGAGCAGGGCATCCGCAGCTACTGCATCACCATCGACCGGCAGGGTGCCGACTACCTCAAGCACATGATGGGTCCGGCGAGCTACACGGTGCTCGACGACGTGAAGAAGCTGCCCCTCAAGGTGGCCGACATCTACCGCAAGCTGACGGTCTAGGCTGTGTTTCCCCAGACCGCGTAGAGCGGATCGGCAAAGCGCGTCTGGCGGATGTACTTGTCGCCGGCGGGGCGCGGCAGGCCGCGCAGCGACTCGGTATGCAGGTCCTGGAAGCCGGCGCGCTGCAGGTGGCGCAGCACCCAGCCGACGCGTGCGAAAGGGGGCAGCGTCGGCCATGGATTGACCGCCTTGGGCGGGAACCAGCGCTCGGAAAAGCTGACCACGCAGGTGCCGCCGGGCTTGAGCACCCGCGCCGCCTCGCGCAGCACGGCCTCGGGCTGGCTCAGATATTCGATCGACAGGGCGCAGAGTACGACCTCAAATGAACCAGTGTCGAATGGCAGGGTGGGTTCGACGTTGAGATCATGCACCAGCCGCTCGGTCAGGCGCAGGTTGTGTTCCAGTTCCGCCGCGTTCATGCCGAGGCCGACAAGTCGAGCGGGATGCACGGTGTCGGGGAGGTGCGAATCGTGGCTCGCCATCAGGTCGAGTACCGACATATGGTCTGCGACGAAGCGGCCGGTGAGTGAGCGCCATTGATCCAGCGCGGTCTGGTCGAGGTGGTCGACGATGCGCGGCTGGGCATAGAAGGCCGCATCGTCGGCATGGGGGCGTTCGTAGGGTTCGGCGAGGCCGGCCAGTGCTGCAAGGTCAGCCTGGCGCGTCACGCCGTGCTTCAGCGCGGCGAGCACGGCGAGGTAGCCTTCGGCGGGATCAGGGGTGACCTCGAGGAGCTGTGCGGTGAGCGTTCCGGCGGGATGCGTGATGGCCGCGTGTGCCGTCCCGCCGGCGCTGACTTTCGCGAGCGCGTCGGCCAAGGCCGGCGGCAGGTCGCAATCGCGGGGATCGACACCGGCGAACCGGTGCCGATCGAGGTGTGCCGCAATGTCGCTGGTCCAGCGCAGCGACAGTTCCAGCGCCAGGCTCAGACGTCGTCTTTCGCGAGGTAGCTTTCGATTTCGTTGAAGGTCGAGGCAACGTCGAAGGTCTGGATCGCCGCGCCGAGCTGGCGGCCGATCTGCGTGGCGGAGAAGATGCCGCGGATGCGCGCCTGCCCGGTGACCGGATCGCGCTCACCGACCATCGCGTGCTGGCGCTTGAGCGACTGCAGCGTGGCGACCACGTCGCTGACCTTGGCGCGCAGCACTTCGCTGATGTCGATGAGGTCGATGTCCTCACGCGGGCACATGAGGTCCTTGACCAGCAGGTCGGTGAACTTGCCGCCTTCCTTTTGGATCATCTGGATGGGGCGCTCGCCTTGCGTGTCGCGTGCGGTGATCACGCCGAGCACTTCGTCGTCACGGTTGACCACGAGGAGCAGGCGCACGCCACGCGAGATCATCGTCTGCGTGGCTTGGGCGAGCGTCACATCGGGGCTGATCGTCGCCGCGGTGATCTGGCGCAGATCGGTCATCACGCACATCGCCGGCGAGTCGGCGCGCACAACCGTAAAGGTCGTGGGCTCGCTGAAGCCGGTACCTTCCGGGGCTTTGCTGGTGGGCAGGGGATGTGGGGCAGGGGTATCTTTTTCGATCATGCTCATGTTTGTTGTCCTCCTTGGTCGAGCGATGTGTTCTATGTGCCGGAGCCGGCCGAGGCACGCGTCAGGCGGTCGATCACGGCCGGCCAGGGCGGGCGCTGCACGATGATCAGGTCGCTGCCCACGGCATCCAGAGCGCGCAGCGTAGCATACAGGTCGTGCGCGTAGGTGTCCGCATCTGCGGGCGCAACGTGCCAGGCCACGATCAGCGGATGCTCGATCGGCGGCGGGAAGGGCGCCAGTACGGCGATGCGTTCTTTTTTGCCAATGGCGGTGCGCACGGCGATGGCGACGCTGTCCTCGGGCGTGAGCAGCAGCGGCGTGCGCGGCGCGTAATGGGACAAGTGCGAGCCGGGCGTCTTGACCGAATTGGTATTGACCGCCTCGGCCGGCATGCGGCCGAGCAGCATGCCGATGTCGAAGCCGGAGATCATGCCCGGGCGCAGCACGGTCGTGCGCTCACCGCTCATGTCGACGATGGTCGATTCGATGCCGACCTGGCAGGGGCCGCCGTCAAGAATCAGGGACACCGCGTCGCCGAGGTCGTCGCGCACATGTTGCGCCGTGGTCGGGCTGATGCGGCCGAACTGGTTTGCCGAGGGCGCAGCGATGCCATCACCGAAGGCCTTGAGCAGTTCGAGCGCGACCGGATGATTCGGGATGCGCACGCCGACGGTGTCCTGCCCGCCGGTCACGCAGTCCGGCACGTCGGGTTGGCGCTTGAGGATCAGCGTGAGCGGGCCGGGCCAGAACTTCTCGGCGACGGCGCGCGCGGCGGCCGACACATCGCGCGCCCAGCGATCGAGATGCTCGATGCCGGGAAGATGGACGATCAGCGGGTGGTCGCTCGGCCGTCCCTTGGCCGCGAAGATCTTTGCGACGGCGTTCGGGTTGCGCGCATCGGCGCCGAGGCCATAGACGGTCTCGGTCGGAAAGGCGACCAGTTCGCCCTGTTTCAACAACGCGACAGCGCGCTCGATCGCGCCGCTGTCTGTCGCCCGCTCGATCTCCGGGGCCATCAGACCTCGGGCAGTGTCTTCGACAGGACCTTTGCGGTCTGCTTGATGCGGAAGTCGGACAGCTTCTTGGCCATGGCCGGATCGCTCAGGGCCAGCATCGACACGGCGAACAACGCGGCGTTGGTGGCGCCGGCCTCGCCGATGGCGAAGGTGGCGACCGGAATGCCGCCGGGCATCTGCACCATGGCCAGCAGCGAATCGAAGCCGCCGAGATGCTTGGAGGGCATCGGCACGGCGAGCACGGGCAGTTCGGTCTTGGCGGCGAGCACGCCGGCCAGGTGGGCCGCGCCGCCGGCCGCGCCGATCAGCACTTTCATGCCACGGTCGGCGGCGCCTTCGGCATAGTCGAGGGCGGCGTCGGGGGTGCGGTGTGCGGACAACACCTTGGCTTCGTAGGACACGCCGAACTTCTTCAGGGTTTCGGCGCAGGTTTTCATGATGGGCCAGTCGGAGTCGGAGCCCATGACAATACCGACGATGGGATGGGTCATTTCAGTTTCCTCACTTCAAGGTTCGTTCAGCAGATTCGAGCGTGTTTGCGAGCAGCATGGTGATGGTCATCGGACCGACGCCGCCGGGCACCGGCGTGATCGCGCCGGCGACTGCCTTCGCGGATTCGAAGTCCACGTCACCGCAAAGTTTCCCATCGGGCAGCCGGTTGATGCCGACGTCGATAACGGTCGCCCCCGGCTTGATCATGTCGCCGGTGATCATCTTCGGTTGGCCGACCGCGGCGACGAGGATGTCGGCGCGCTTCGTGTGGAAGGCGAGGTCCTTCGTGCGCGAATGGCAGACCGTGACCGTACAGCTTTGCGCGAGCAGCAGCATGGCCATGGGCTTGCCGACGATGTTGCTGCGGCCGACGATGACGGCTTCGGCGCCCTTGAGCGGCACGTTGGCACTCTCGAGCATCTTCATGACGCCATAGGGCGTGCAGGGGATGAAGCGCGGGTTGCCCTGCATCAGCGCGCCGACGTTCTCGGCATGGAAGCCGTCGACGTCCTTCTCGGGCACGATGGCTTCGAGTACGGCATCCGCATCGAACTGCTTCGGCAGCGGCAGCTGCACGAGGATGCCATGCACGGCGGGATCGGCATTCAACTCGGCGATCTTGCCGAGCACCACGGCGGGCTCGACGTCGGCCGGGTAGGTTTCCTTGATGGAGCGGAAGCCGGCCTTCTCGCAGGCGGCGACCTTGTTGCGCACATACACGGAAGAAGCGGGATCCTCGCCGACGAGGATCACCGCGAGGCAGGGCGTGATGCCCTGCGTGGCCTTGAGCGCGGCGGCTTTTTCGGCCAGTTCGGCGCGTACGGCATCGGCCAGCGCCTTGCCGTCGATGATCTTGGCTGTCATGCGGGCTCCACTTCCTTGTGTTGTGCTGCCTTGTCGGCGGCGCGACCGGCTTCGAAGGCCTTTTGGTTGATGTCGACCATGTGCGGCTTGCGCGCGCGGAAGCGCTTGAGGATGGCATCGAGCAGCACCTCGGCCGGGAAGGGCAGGTGGTCGGCCATCGCGCCGAGCATCACGGTATTGCCCAGCCGCATGTCACCGAGTTCGAGTGCGATCGCCATCGCATCGAAGGCATGCACCTGAAAGCCACGCGCCTTGATCTCGCCGAGCGGGTCGTCCGGATATTCATACAGGCCGATATCCACCACCGGCGGCACCAGGCGCGCGGTGTTCATCAGCACCAGGCCGCCGGGCTTGAGGTAATGGCACCAGCGCATCGCTTCCGCCGATTCGAAGCCGACCAGCAAGTCGGCGGTGCCGGGCATGATTTGCGGGGAGAGCACCTTGGGTCCAAAGCGCAGGTGCGACGACACCACGCCGCCGCGCTGTGCCATGCCGGCGACTTCGGTCTTCTTGACGTCGTGGCCGAGCGCGATGGCGGCTTCGGCGAGGATCTCGGTGGCGGTCATGACGCCCTGGCCGCCGATGCCGACGACGAGGATGTTGGTGACGCTGTTTTGTTCGCTCATGGCCGCGTCCTCAATGTTTGACCAAGCGCATCGGCTGGGTTGGATGGGCATGCACGATGGCATCGGGCGCGCAGGGCTGCACGCACAGGCTGCAGCCGGTGCAGGCCGAAGTTTCAATGCGCACGAACTGCAGTTCGACTTCCTTGCCCGAAGGCTTGACGACCTTTTCGCGGCGCGTGACGTGGATCGCCGGACAGCCGACGTCGACGCAGTTGCCGCAGCCGGTGCATTTGTCGTCGATCACCTCGTAGGGCTGCTGCTTCTTGTAGTCGTCGATCAGCACGCAGGGCTGATCGGTGATGATCACCGACACCTCGGGAATCTTGATCTCGTCGCGGATGGTCTTGAACAGCACCGGCAGCTTGTACGGATCGACGACGTGGATGCGCTCCTGCTTCACGCCGAGCGATTCGACCAGCTTGGCGAAGTCGACGCGCGGCGCTTCCTGGCCGTGGATATCGCGGCCGGTGCCCGGGTTCGACTGGCCGCCGGTCATGCCGACCGCGCGGTTGTCGAGCAGCAGCACGGTGACGTTGCCGCCGTTGTAGACCATGTCGAGCAGGCCCTGCATGCCCATGTGCAGGAAGGTCGAGTCGCCGATCACGGCGAGGATGCGCTTGTCCTTGTCGG